>NZ_JBFAAP010000077.1:0-30049 GCF_040639815.1 Streptomyces sp. NPDC023723 | reverse complement strand
CCGGCGGCACCGGTCACCGCCGGCGCGCGGGGCGGACGCACCGCCGCGCGCCGCTGCTCGGCCAGGTCCAGCTCCCGGACCACGGCGACCACCGGCACCGCGCTGGCGCCCGCGAACGCGGCGGCGGCCCACAGCGGGCCGTACCGCAGTTCCAGGGCCGCGGTCCAGGCGAGTCCCGTACTGGTGGCGAGGTAGAGGGCGCAGAGCAGGCGGCTGGATCGGGTCATCGGGGGAACACCGTTCGTCGGAGATGCCGTACGGGCTGCTCAACGGGGAGCGGCGGCTCGGGGAAGCGGGGGCGTTCTGGCCCAGTTTCGGCCATGTCGTCGTCTGTTCGTAGAGGTCGGTGGCCGGAAAGCATAGAAAACCGGTCAATTGAGAGCAGTGGCGTGCACGTTGCGAATGATTCGGCCGGGTCCGGGCAGGCGCAGTGAAAATCGAGAGAGGGGCGTTACGTGCTCGTACCCGACCCGAAGGTCGTCAGGGAGTTGCTGACGCGATACGCGGCTCTGCGGATCGCGCAGGCGGAGCGGGAGAGGCCGACGGCGGCGCGCGAACTGGCGGACGTCAGCTACACGTTGTGCGTGATGATGGGAACGACCGGCATCCACGAGGCGGTGGCGAAGGCGGACGCCCTGCTGCTGGCCCGGGCGGGTGCGCCGGACGGCGGGCCGGCGGCCGGCCCGGAGGAGGAGAGCGGCCTGTCGCTGGCGGTGTGACGCCGGGCGCGGCCGGCCGGGCCGGCCGCCCCGGCGGGCCATCTGCGCGGTTGGCGAGAATCCGTCGGAAGCTGTCAGTCCGGCTCCTGTTTGATCATCCGGCGGCTTTCTAGCGTGGGCTCGGAACCACGCCGATCACCCCCGCACCGGAGCCCGACCGATGACAAAGCTGCTGCTGTCCCTGCACGTCCTGGCCGCCATCGTGGCCGTCGGCCCCGTCACGGTGGCCGCCAGCATGTTCCCGCCGGCGGTCCGTGCCGTGCCCGCCGGCGGCGGGGCGGACGGCCTGGGCGCCGTCCGGCTGCTGCACCGGGTCTGCCGGGTGTACGCGGGGCTCGGGATCGCCGTGCCGCTGCTCGGCCTCGTCACCGCCCAGGTGATGGGCGTGCTCGGCGACGCCTGGCTCATCGTCTCCGTCGTGCTGACCGCCGTGGCGGCCGGCCTGCTCCTGCTGCTCGTCCTGCCCGGCCAGGAGGACCTCCTGGAACGGCTGGCCGGCGGACAGCCCGTCGAACGCTCCGGCACGGTCCGGCTGGCCATGGGCACCGGTCTGTTCAATCTGACGTGGGCCGCCGTGACGGTCCTGGTGATCGTCCGCCCGGGCTCCACGACCGGAGCCTGAGCGGGAGCCGCGTACCCGGGGAATGCGCGCGGCCGAAGGTCCGGACGCCTAGACTGCTCAGTCGCGCCTGACCCCAGGGGCGGACGACAGGAAAGGCACGTTGACGGATGTTCCAGGATTCGCCCATCTACGACCGACTCGTCGCCGAATGCGGTGATGTTCCCACGGTGGTGCGGCGGGAGGCGGAGCGGGTGAGCAGGGAACTGGAAGCCGTCCTGCGTCCGATGCTCTCGCCCGGCCGCGAGCGTCCGCCGGCCCCGGGCAACGGCTGGCAGCGCACCGCCCTGCTGCCCGGTCCCCGCCTCGACTGACCGGGGCACCGGCCGGTCAGCGCACCGCCGTGCCGGCGCCGCCCGCCCGCTCCGCGCCGTCGGCCCGGTCCGGCTCCGCGGCGCCGGGCCGGGCCAGCCACTCGGCGATGGTCCGGGCGATCGGCTGGCCGGTGTCCACCTCCACGAAGCCGAACTGCCCCGACTGGTTGCACTCCAGGAACCACCAGAGGCCGTCGCCGTCCTCCGCGAAGTCGAAGGCCCCGTAGGCCAGCTGCGCCTCCTGGACGTAGCCGAGGACGGCCGCCGCGACGCTCGGGGCCACCTCGGCCGGGCGCCACGGCTCGGCGGACCCGTCGAACCGGACGTCGACCTCGTCGGCGTCGGCGGCGGTCGCCTTGCGCGCGGCCAGCAGCCGGTCGCCGACGACGGTCAGCCGGATGTCGGCGCGCTTGGCCACCCGGCGTTGCAGCAGCGTGGGGCCGAGGGCGACGGCGGCGAAGTCCGTCTCGGGGGAGACCCGGCTGGTCGGCACCGCCCGCGGCGGATCCTGCGGATGCGCCCCCGAGACGGGCTTGACCACCAGGTCCGGGTGGCGCGCCGCGAACTCCCGGGCCGCCCGCGGGAACGTCGTGATCAGCGTGTCCGGCACCGGCAGCCCGCACCGCTGGGCGAGCCGCAGCTGCCAGGGTTTGTACCGGGCCCGGCGGGCCGCGTCCGGATGGTTCATCCACCGCGCCCCGCTGCCCCGCAGCATGCCGTACAGGGCCTGCGCCGACTCCTCGGCCAGCCACGGCGACGACGCGGCCGCGCGGCCGGCCGGGGTGCCCGGCCGGCGCACCCAGACGGACCGCAGCCCGCCGATGCTCACCAGCCGGCCCCCCGAGGACAGATGTCCCCGGAAGGAGCCGTGCGCGAACTCCCCGGACAGCGCGACGGAACCGGTCAGGTCGGCCGGATCCAGGCGCACCACCGGCACACCCGCCTCGTTGAGGTGCACGACCACCATGTCCGCCGTGACGTCCTCTTCACAGGTAAGGATCAGCACGGTCATCGAAGACGGTCCGTGTTCAGTCGTCGAAGTGGGTCTTCGAGCCCGCGGTGGAGGTCGTGGTGCCCAGCTCCCGCAGCAGGGCGTGGTCGCCGGCGGCCACGCGCCCGTCGAGGAGCACGTTCAACTGCCGTCCGGAGTCGTAGACGTACGGAGTGGCGGCCTCCAACTCCCCTACAGGGCGTGCGTAGTCGAGCGCGAACGGTTGCATCGTCTCTCCCTGGTCGGTGCTGTGCCGATCAAGCGATGGGCCGGCTGTGCCGTCGCCTGGTCCGCCGACTTCCCTCGGCTTCCAGAGACTTATACGAATCGAACGAGTGAATGGTTTCCTTACTCTCCGTAATCGCGGTGCGGTTCCGTCTTCGGCAGCGAACCGCGCAGCGAACGCAGAGCCAGGAGCAGCACACCCACGTCGTCCAGGTACACCGGATCGGGCACCAGGTCGGCGGGCAGCACGAGATAGAGGACGGCGCCCCAGAAGATCCAGCGCGGTCCGGTCGGCAGTCCGGCCCGGCGCAGCTCCCGCCGGGCGCGCACCAGCCGCACCAGGACCGAGACGGCCAGGGCCAGGACGACCGCCGCGAGCACCGCCGCCACGACGAGCACGACTGTGGTCGTATCCATGGTCGAATCCACCCCGCCCCCCTTCCTTGCGGTGCGCCGCGGCGCACGCGTCTTCCACCGGATTCCCCCGTACGGCGCGGATATGGCAGCCGGACGGGTGGTTCGCGCCGCCGCCGGCCGCCCGGCTCATCCGCGCGGCTCACCCGAGTGGCAGACCGGGTCGGGGGCGCCTAGTAATGGTCACCACACAAGTCGCGCGTCGCAGTCGGGGACGCAGGAAGCGGCCGCATTCCTTCAGACGGAGAAGACCATGACCACCGGCTCTTCAACACCCCGCCCGAACGAGTACGCCATAGCCACCTCCGTGGACCTGCCGTCCGCGGAGACCACCAGCACCACCGGCAGCCACCCGGTGCGCCCGCGGGACACCGCGCCCGATCCGCGGCCGCCGACCGGCCCGTACGCCGATGACGACCGGTACCTCGACGGTCCCCCCGAGGAGCCCTACGCCGACGAGGAACCGGCGTTCGAGGAGCCCGGGGAACCCCACGACGCACAAGAGTTCCGCGACTCCGAGGAGCCCGCCCGGCGGCCGGGCCCGGACCCGGACCCGGCGGCGTACGGCGACCCGGTCGGCGACCTGGTGCGGGCGGCGGTGGCCGACCGGCCGCTGGAGGAGGTCGTCTCGCTCATCACGATGCTGGAGCAGTCGCCGCAGTACGCCCAGGCCACCCTCGACGCGCTGCGCGCGGTCGGCGTGAACCGGTCGGTGGAGGACGTCACCCGGCTGGTCGGCCTGCTGACCCGGCCGCCGCGGCACGCCGACAGCGCGGACGAGGCGATCCGGGCCGCGGCCGAGAGCCGTCCGGTGGAGGAGGTGACCCGGCTGATGGCGCTGCTGCACCGGACCCCGCTGGAGCCGCACTGCGGCAAGGAGGCGGTCCGGGCCGCGGCCACCGGCCGGCCCGTCGAGGAACTCGTCCACCTGATCGGCCGGCTCGCCGAGGAGCGCCCGGACCGCCTGGGAGAGCCCGGTGAGCGGTCCGCGCGGGCGCCCGGCGACGGCGACGGGGAACCGGCCGGCTCCCGGCCCGCCGAGGAGACCCCCCGGCCGGGCGGCGGCCTGGGTGCGGCGCTCACCGGTGCCGGCCGCAAGGGCCGCGAGCACGTACGGGGTCCGCGCCGGATCCGTGCCGCCGCCGCTGCCCGGCCGAGCGTGCCGGCGGGCGCGGCGGAGAACGCGGAGCAGCGCGGCGCCGGGCGCCCGGCGCGGCAGCCGGTGCCCAGGGTCGCCTCGCTGACGACCTGGCTGGCCGTGGTGGTACTCGCCGGCTGCGGGGTGGCGTTCTTCCCGCTGCACGCCGACGGCGCCTCCGCCCGCGTCTACGGCGCCGCCCTCGCGCTGTCCGCGCTCTGCCTGCTGCTGGCCCTGGTGATGTCCGTGCGGCCGTTCGTCGCGGTGCTCGCCGCGGCGGTGGTGGGACCGGCGGCACTGGCCGCCGCGCGGCTCTACGCCATGACCGCCGCGGAGTCCCGGCTGGACCGGCTGATGGACCTCACCCTGGCCCCCGCCTGGGTGGCCGTCGCGGTGGCCGTGACCGCGTCGCTGACGGCACTGACCGCCCTGTGCGTACGGGTCGCGGCCCTGGTCCCCGGCAGCCGCTGGGCCCCCCGCCCGCCCGCCGGCACCCGCGGCGCGACGGACTGACCACCTCCTCACCGCGGCAGCGACGACACGCCCCCGGGCCGCCGAGGTGCGACCCGGGGGCGTCCGCGTCCGGGGGGTGTGCGCCGGGTCCGTCCAGGACATCCGGCGGACGCGCGGTCTGCCGGGTGACCGCCTTTCCGTCGCGTCAGCGAGAGGCGCTGGGCGCGGCCTGAGGGTGTTAGGGGGGCCCGGGTCGGTTCAGGGTATCCGGCGGACGCGCGTGACCTCCCGGGTGACCGCCTTTCCGTCGCGTCAGCGGCGACACGCCCCCCCCCGGGCCGCCGAGGTGCGACCCGGGGGCGTCCGGGGTGGGCCCCGGACGGAACGGGGGCCGGGGCACATCCCGGACGCGCCCGGTACCGGCGGACAAGGGCGAGGGCGTCAGCCGCCGAACGTGCCCGCCGGGGCCTCGTGGGCGAGGAGGCCGGTGAGGATGCGGTCGGGGGTCAGGGGGAGTTCGCGGAAGCGGATGCCGGTGGCGTGGTGGACCGCGTTGCCGATGGCCGCCGCGGTGCCGACGATGCCGATCTCGCCGATGCCCTTGCTGCCCATCGGGTTGAGCCGCGCGTCGTCCTCGTCCACCCAGTACGCCTCGATGCCGGGCACGTCGGCGTGCGCGGGCACGTGGTACGAGGCCAGGTCGGACTCGGTGAAGTCGCCGAACGCCGGGTCCAGGTGGCTGTCCTCGGTCAGTGCCATGCCCAGCCCCATCGTCATGCCGCCGATGAACTGCGACCGCGCCGTACGGGCGTTGAGGATGCGTCCGGCGGCGTAGACGCCGAGCAGCCGCCGGACCCGTACCTCCCCGGTCACCGGGTCGGCCGTGACCTCGGCGAAGTGCGCGCCGAAGGCGTGCCGGGAGTACCCGCTCTCGGCGTCGGCCCGCCCGGTGGTGTCGGCGTGCGCGCCGATCCCCTCGGCGGGCACCGGTCCCGGCAGCGCGGCCAGCCGGTCCGCCAGCCGGGCGCACGCGTCGTGCACCGCCCAGCCCCAGGAGGCGGTGCCGGAGGAGCCGCCGGCCAGCGACGCGGCCGGCAGGTCGGTGCTGCCCACCTCGATCCGGACCCGGTCCAGCGGCACCCCGAGGGTGTCGGCCGCGACCTGCGCGAGCACCGTCCGCGCGCCCGTGCCGATGTCGGTGGCGTTGACCTGGACCAGGAACCCGCCGTCGGGCAGCGCCCGGGCCGACGCGGTGGACGGGGACACCAGCACGGGGTACGTGGCCGCGGCCACCCCCGTGCCCACCAGCAGGGGACCCTCCGTACCGGACCGGGGGCGCGGGTCGCGAGCCGCCCAGCCGAACCGCCGGGCACCCTCCCGCAGGCACTCCACCAGGTGCCGGCTGCTGAACGGCTTGCCGCTGTCGGGCTCCGCCTCCGGTTCGTTGCGGATCCGCAACTCCACCGGGTCCACGCCCAGTTCGACGGCGAGTTCGTCCATCGCCGACTCCAGGGCGTACATGCCGGGCGCCTCGCCCGGCGCGCGCATCCAGGAGGGCGTGGGCACGTCCAGCCGGACCACGCGGTGCGCGGTGCGGCTGTGCGGCGCCGCGTACATCACGCGGGCGGGCACGGCGGCCTGCTCCACGAACTCCTTGACGCGCGAGGTGTGGGTGGCCACCTCGTGGTCGACGGAGGTGAGGCGGCCGTCCCGGCCGGCGCCGAGCCGCAGCCGGTGCAGGGTCGGCGCCCGGTGCCCGACCAGGGCGGGCAGCAGCCGGCGCGGCAGCGCCACGGTGACCGTCCGGCCGGTGTGCCGCGCCGCCATCGCGGCGAGCACCACGTCCGGACGGGGCGTGCCCTTGGACCCGAAGCCGCCGCCGACGTGCTCGGCGGCGACGGATATCCCCTCCTCCGGCACCTCGAACAGCTGGGCGAGGGTGGTGCGTACGACGGTGGTGCCCTGGCTGGAGGTGCGCACGGTCAGCCGGTCGCCGTCCCACCGCGCGGTGCTCGCGTGCGGTTCCATCGGATGGTTGTGCAGTGGCGGCACCCGGTACGCGGCGTCGATCCGCACCTCGGCGGCGGCGAACGCGGCCGCCGGCTCGCCGCGCTCCCGCACGGCCGGGTGGCCGCCGTTGGCTTCCCCGGGGACGTAGCTGTCGGGGTGCGACGCGGTGAGCGTGACGTCGTGCGGCTCGGCGGCGTAGGCGACCCGGACGGCGGCGGCGCCCTGCCGGGCCGCCTCCAGCGACTCGGCCACCACCAGCGCCACCGGCCAGCCCCGGTGCGGCACCCCCGGCCCTTGCAGCACGGCCAGTACCGGGTCGTCCGGGGCCGCGAGCCGCGGCGCGTTCTCGTGGGTGAGCACCGCCAGTACGCCCGGCAGGGCCAGCGCGGGCGCGGCGTCGACGCCGGTCACCCGGCCGCGCGCGACGGCGGCCGGCACCGGCCGGGCATGGGCCCGCCCGGACTCGTCGGACTCGGCGGCGTACCGTGCGGCGCCGGTGACCTTGTCCCGCCCTTCCCGGCGTTCGGCCCCGGCACCCAGGACGGTCTCGGTGACGGTCATGGAGTACTCCTCAGGAAAGTCGTGGACGCCGATCGTGGACGCCGGTTCAGACGGAGGCGACCGGCGCGAGCCGGCCCAGGACGTCGAGGGCGAGGCGCCGGGCGAGGGGCACCTTGTAGGCGTTGTCCCGCAGCGGTTCGGCCGCGGCCAGCTCCAGGTCGACGGCGCGTTCGAAGGCCGCCGCCGTGGGTGCGACGCCGACCAGCGCGTCCTCGGCCCGCCGGGCCCGCCACGGCCGGTGCGCCAGGCCGCCGAAGGCCAGACCGACCCGCTCGACGACCCCGTTCTCGCAGTGCAGCACGGCGGCCACGGAGGCCAGCGCGAAGGCGTACGACGCCCGGTCCCGGGCCTTGCGGTAGCGCGACGGCAGCCCGCCGGTGGCCGCCGGCAGCAGCACCGAGGTGATCAGCTCGCCCGGGTGGATCTCGGTGTCCTTTTCCGGGCGCATACCGGGCAGCCGGTGGAAGTCGGCGGCCGGCACACCGCGGGCGCCGTCCGGGCCGCGCAGCTCCACCCGGGCGTCGAGGGCGGCGAGCGCCACCGCCAGGTCCGAGGGGTGGGTGGCGATGCACTGGTCGGAGTGGCCGAGCACCGCGTGGTCCCGGTGCACGCCCTCGAGAGCGCCGCAGCCGGTGCCGGGCTCGCGCTTGTTGCAGGGCTTGGCCAGGTCCTGGAAGTAGGGGCAGCGGGTGCGCTGGAGCAGGTTGCCGCCGGTGGTGGCGGCGTTGCGCAACTGCCCGGAGGCGCCCGCGAGCAGCGCCTGCGACAGCGCCGGGTAGCGGTCGCGGACCACCGGGTGCGCGGCGAGGTCGCTGTTGCGGACCATCGCGCCGACCCGCAGCCCGCCGTCGGGCAGTTCCGTCACGTCGGCCAGCGGGAGCCGGGTGACGTCGATCAGCGCGGTGGGCGCCTCGACGCCCAGCTTCATGAGGTCGACGAGGTTGGTGCCGCCGCCGAGGTAGCGGGCGCCAGGCCGGGCGGCGAAGGCGTCGGTGGCCTCCTCGACGCTGCCGGCGCGGACATAGGCGAAGGGCCGCACTCAGATCACGTCCTCTACGGCGTCGACGATCCGCGGATACGCGCCGCACCGGCACAGGTTGCCGCTCAGCCGCTCCCGGATCTCCTCGCGGTCCAGCGGCACCGGCCGGCCCGAGGGCGTCGCCGGGTCGGTGACGTGCGAGGGGTGCCCGGCGTTGGCCTCGGCGACCGCGCCGAGCGCGGAGCAGAGCTGGCCCGGGGTGCAGTAACCGCACTGGAAGGCGTCCCGGTCCAGGAACGCCTGCTGCAACGGGTGCAGGTCCTCCCCGTGGTCGCCGAGTCCCTCCACGGTGGTGACCTCCGAGCCGTCCAGGGTGACGGCGAGCAGCAGGCAGCTGTTGACGCGCCGCCCGTCCACCAGGACCGTGCAGGCTCCGCACTGGCCGTGGTCGCACCCCTTCTTGGCCCCGGTGAGCCCGAGATCCTCGCGCAGCAGGTCCAGCAGGACCCGGCGGTGGTCGACGCAGAGGGTGTGGGGTTTGCCGTTGACCCGGACATGGGTGTCCGAGCGTTCGGGTACGGCGGCTGCGGTCGTGTCGTGGCTGTCCATGGCGCGATGACCTTCCGGGACGGGCCGGTACGGCTGTCCAGTCCGCGTATCCAGGTTGTCCCGCCTGACACGTCCCGTCCGGCGGCCACCGCGGCCGGGCCGCCGCGGCGGCCCGCGGGAGCCGTCCGGTGTCGCGGACCGCGTGCTCCGGGCGGTCCGGCGGGCGCTCAGCGCTCCTCGGACCGGGACCGGCCGGGGTCCGGGTCCGCCGGGTCGCCGCCCGGCGCCGTGGACCGGGCCGCCGACGCTCCCTTCAGGCGCTCCAGGCCCCGGGTCAGCGCGCGCAGCGGCGACGCGGCGCGGGTCTCGGCCGGCTCGGCGCGGACGGCCGGCAGCGTCCCGGCGGATTCGCGCAGCGCGGCCAGCGCCTCGCCCGCGCGTTCGGCCGCCTCCCGGTACAGGTCCCGGGACTGGGTCATCGCCTCCAGCGCCTCGGCGTACATCGCCACCAGCCGGCGTTCGCGCTCCAGCTCCTCCTGGAGCGTCAGCAGCCCCCAGTCCTCCCGCAGCGCGGTGAGCGCCGGCTCGCCGCCGTCCGGCAGCGGCCTGGCCAGCGCGGCGAACCGCCGTACCGTCGCGGTCAGCTCGGCGGGCTCGGAACCGTCCAGGAAGACGCTGCGCACCGAGAGGTCGCCCGGCTCGGCCGGGGCCGGGGTGCCGGGCAGCACCACCGCGCCGCCCCGCGGCATCTGGACGCCGAACTCCTCCAGCGCCCAGTTCACCACCCGCAGCTGCTGCGGGGCCGCGCGGTGCTCCACCACGCGGTGGCGCAGGCTCGGCGGCAGCCACCGCACCAGCGGGATGCGGCCGCGGTGGTCCGGGGTCATCGCCTCGTGGACCACGACGTGGATCAGCCAGGCGTCGCGCCCGGCGTCCCGCAGCAGCCGGCGTACCGCCTTGTCGTCCTCGGGCAGCGTGTTCAGGCCGCGCAGCCGCAGGCCGGTGGCGGCGTCCCGGTCCCAGGTGACGTCCGGGTCGTCGGGCCAGAACATCCCGGCGGGGGAGGGCCACGCCTGGTCCCAGTGCTCCTCGGCCTCCGCGATCAGCGTCCACTCCTGGGACCCGGCCGAACCGGCCCCCAGGGTCAGCCGGGCCCGGACGGTGACGTCCGGGTCCACCCGCCAGCGAGCCTCGAAGATCCGGTCCCCAGTGTCCTCCCCGTCCCGCGGCAGTTCGCGGAAGTCGTCGACGACCCCGCTGTCCTTGTGCTGCCGCAGGGTCCGCAGCAGGACGTTCCGCGCGGCGGTTCCGACGTGGCGGCCGCGGGCCGGCCACACGGTCGGCGGAATCGTGGGGCGATCGGTCGATGAGGTCGGCATGAGTCCATCTGGAGGGCGGGGGCACGTGCGCAGGCCCAGTATCGTCGCCGCCGGCCGCGGCGGATCACCCGGGGTGCGCCGACGCGCCGGGACACCCCGGCCGGCCGGGCGCGGACCCGCGCGGCGACGGGGAAGGCGGGCGGCGGCGGGAGGAAGTACCCGGCCGGCCGCCCGGCACCCGAAGGGGCGACCCGATGAACCCGCGCCTCGACGGCCAGGAGGCGCGCAGGGCGGTCGAGACACTGTCGAGACACCGCCCGGCACCGACGCCCTCGGCGACACGGTCCGGGCCGACGGCGGTCACGCCGCCCCGGTCCCGCCGTGCCGCGGGTCTCTGCCCGCGGGCCGGTGCGCCGCTGCGGCTGGGCCGGTCCGGTGGGGTCCGGGGCCGTCGGTGCTGTCCGCGGCAGCACCGACGCCCTCGGCGAGCGACACGGTCTGGGCCGACGGCGGCCAGGCCGCCCTGGTCTGGCCGTGGCGCGGGTCTCTGCCCGCGGGTCGGTGCGCCGCTGCGGCTGGGCCGGTCCGGTGGGGTCCGGGGCCGTCGGTGCTGTCCGCGGCGCCGGACTTCCCGGCGGTGCCGGATCACTGCCCCCGGATCACTGCCCCCGGATCACTCCCCCCGGTCCGCGCGCCGCCGGTCCGCCTCGTCCCAGGCCCGGGTGTCGCGCGGCTCGACGTACGGCTCGTGGTCGGCCGGATGACCGCCGTCGATCACCCGCTGCCGGGCCAGCTCCGCGTCGAACTCCAGGCCCAGCAGGATGGCCAGGTTGGTCACCCACAGCCAGACCAGGAAGATGATCACGCCGGCCAGGGTCCCGTAGGTCTTGTTGTACGAGCCGAAGTTCGCCACGTAGAACGCGAACCCGGCGGAGGCGACCAGCCAGATCAGCAGCGCCACCAGGCTGCCGGGGGTGACCCAGCGGAAGCCGCGCAGCCGGGCGTTCGGGGTGGCCCAGTACAGGACCGCGATCATGAGGATCACCAGCAGCACCAGAACCGGCCACTTGGCGATCGACCAGACGGTCACCGCCGTGTCGCCCACCCCCAGCGCGGTGCCCGCCTGCTCGGCCAGCGAGCCGGTGAACACCACGATCAGCGCGCTGGCCACCGCCAGCACTAGCAGCACCACGGTCAGCAGCACCCGCAGCGGCAGCACCTTCCACACCGGCCGCCCCTCGGGCACGTCGTACACGGCGTTGGCCGCGCGGATGAAGGCGGCCACGTAGCCGGACGCCGACCACACGGCGCCGAGCACGCCGACCACCGCCAGCACCGAGCCGAGACCGGCCTTGGCCTGCAACTGCCGGATCGCGTCGGTCAGCACGTCCCGCGCCGATCCCGGGGCCAGTTTCTGCACGTTGTCCAGGACCTCCTGGGTGGCCGACTGCCCGGCGATGCCGAGCAGGGAGACCAGCACCAGCAGGGCCGGGAACAGGGCCAGGATGCCGTAGTAGGTGAGGGCGGCGGCGCGGTCGGTCAGCTCGTCGTCCTTGAACTCCTTCACCACCCGCCGCAGCAGCGCGGTCCAGGAGCGCTTGGGCAGCTCGGTGGGGGAGTCCGGGGCGGCGCGCTCGGTGGCGCTGTCCGGGCCGAAGTCCTCGTGGGCGCCGCCCGGGGCGTCGTCGTCGCGAGCGGAAGAGTGTTTCCCGCGGTGGGGCATGTGGAGTCGGGCCATGGACGCCGAGTAGCCCGTCCGGCGCCGGACACGCCCCCGGGGACCCGTCCGGGTCGGGGCGGGCCTGTCCGCGCTCCCGCCACGGGCAGGACCGCCGGCACACGGCCGCGAACGGCCATAGACACCCGCAGTATGCCGCACCGAGGGCACGTGTCTCTGGAAAATGCCAAAGCCTCCACCCGGCGCGCGCACTTTCCGTAGTGTCCCGGTCACGTTGACGGAACGGCTGTGCGAGAAGGGGCCTCGGCGTGCGGGGAGGGGTTTCGGCGTGCCCGGAATAGACGAGAGCCTGCTGGAGGCGATGCGCCTGCCCGGCGCGCGCGGGGCCTGGCTGGTCGACTGGATCAGCGGACTGGCCCTGGGCGCGGTGGGCGACGCGCCGGGCGGCGACGCGGAGGCGACCGCCGCGGAGAGCGCCGAACTGGCCCGGCACGCCGCGGAGAGCGGCTCGCTCGCGCCGGCCGGGCCGGACGGCGCGGCCGGCGAGGAGCCACCCGTCGAGGACATGATCGTCACCACCGGCGACGCCTACCATCTGATCCGGTTCGTCCCCACCCCCTTCGACAGCACCGTCTTCCTGCACCTGTGGCTGGACCGCAACGACGGCAACCTCGCGCTGGCCCGGATCCGGCTGGGCGAGACGGCGGCCCGGCTGGTGCTCGGATGACGGCCGGGACGACGCCGGCCTGGGCCGCGCACGACACCACCTCGGCCGCGCTGGGCGCGCTGGCCGCCGAGGGCGCCACCGGCGCCCTGACCGGCGAGCGGGGCGTCTTCTACCTCACGGCCGGCCGGGTGGCGCACGTCGAGTCCGCGCACACCCCCGACCTCGGCGTGCTGCTGGTGCGCGGCGGGGCGCTCACCGAGGACGGCTGGTGGGCGGCGATCGACCGGGACGGCGCCCGGCACCGGGTGGCCCGCCGGCTGGTGGACGACGGCCGGCTCGCCGCCGGCGCGCTGGAACTGTGCCACCTGGGCGCGCTGTTCGACGCCGCCTACTTCGCCCTCGGCCACGACACCCGCGCGCACCGCTTCCGGCCCGGCGCCGCGCACTGGCTCGGCGTGGTGCGCCCGGTGCCGGTGCGGACCGTGCTGCGCGAGTCACGACGCCGCCGCGACCTGCTGCACGACATCTGGCCCGACCCGCTGGTCGACGTCGCGCCGCTGGCCCGGGCCGCCGCCGCGGAGCCCGCCGCCCTGCCGGCCCGGCGCGGCCGGGTCCTCGCCCTGGTCGACGGTGTCCGTACCGCCGCCGACATCGCCGTGGCCCTGGCCTGCCGCACCTACCACACCCTCGTCGAACTGCGCCGGCTGGCCGCCGACGGACTCGTCACCACCGCCGCCCGCGTCCCCGCGCAGGCCACCGGGTCCGCCCCGGACCCGTGCGGTGCCGCCTGGGACGACCCCGACGCCGCCCTGCTGCGCCGGCTCCGCGACGCCTTGGAGGCCCTGTGATCCGCGCGCGCCGCCAGCGTGCCGAAAGGAGACTGCTGATGGCCGTCGAGAGCGACGTCCTGGCCGAACTGCACCGTCTGCGCCACCGCGTGCCCCAGCTCACCGGCTCACTCGCCGCCACCGTCGACGGACTGGTCCTCGCCCACGACGCGCCGGGCACCGAACCGGAGGGCCTGGCCGCGCTCACCGCCGCCGCCCTCGGCGTCGCGCACCGCACGGCGGACGCCACCGGCCGCGGCGACTTCCGCGAACTGCTGCTGCGCGGCGCCGAGGGCTACGTCGCCACCTACGCGGCCGGTCCGGCCGCCGTGCTCACCCTGCTCGCCGAGGACCGCGTCAACGTGGGCCGGCTGCACCTGGAGGGCCGGCGCAGCGGCGTGCGGATCGGCGAGCTGGTCGCCGACCGCGCCCGCGGGGCCCGTACCGCCGAGGCCCGGCCCGCCGACGACGACCGGACCGGCGCCGGGGAGGCGGCCCCCGCCCCCGTGGACCCGGCCCGCCCTATCGGCACGCTGCCGGTGCGCACCCCGCAGCGGCCCACCCGACCACCCCGTCCCCCGGCCGGCGACCGGCGCCTGCCGAACTGATCCGCCCGGTCACGACGAAAGCTCGATCACCACGAAAGGGAGACCCACTCATGGCCAACCTGGAAACCGCGCTCAAGGAATGCCTCAGCACCATCGACGGGGCGTCGGCCGCCGCGCTCGTCGACTACACCAGCGGCATGGCCCTGGGCACCCTGGGCGGCACCAAGGACTTCAACCTGGAAGTGGCCGCCGCCGGCAACACCGACGTGGTGCGGGCCAAGCTGCGCACGATGGAACTCCTCGGCCTGAAGGAGGAGATCGAGGACATCCTGATCACGCTGAGCAGCCAGTACCACATGATCCGTCTGATCAAGGGACGCGGCGGCAACGGGCTCTTCCTCTATCTGGTGCTGGACGCGAGCCGGGCCAACCTGGCGATGGCCCGCCACCAACTGCGCCGGATCGAGAACGAACTGGAGGTCTGAGCGCGCCGCACCGCAAGCCGCCCCGGGCCCCGGGCCCGGAGCGGTTCGCCCTCCCCGCGCCGAGTCCCCCGCGGAACCTCAGGGGTCATGTCCCGCCCGGAGCGGGGAAGTCGGTCCGGCATGAAGCCGACGACAGCGGCCCGCGCGGCACTGGTCCTCGCCCTGCTCTCCGGCACGGCCGGATGCGGGGGAGACGGGGAGGGTTCCGAACTGCCGGACGCGCGGGGAGCGTTCCAGGTGCCGTCCGGCACCCATCTCGTGATCACCACGGAGAACGGGGTGACCCTGCGCCCCGGTGACGGCGACGAGGTGGCGGTGGACGACCGGGCCGGCCACCGCTGGACCCGCCGGGACGGCGCGGACGACGACGGGGACGGCGACGACGACACCCGGGTGCTCGACCTGGACTGCGCGGGACGGGACGGGCGGTGCCCCCGGATGCCGCGGGTGGAGATACCCGACGGGGTCTCCGTCACCGTCACCGCCCGCAACGCGGGCATCGACGCCGCCGGGATCACCGGCGCCCTGGACCTGACCACCGTCAACGGGGACGTCACCGTCACCCGGTCCGGAGCCGACGCCGCCGCGGTACGGCTGGCCACCCGCAACGGCTCGGTCCGCGCCACCGCGCTGCGCGCCGGGAAGCTGCACGCCGAGACGGTGAACGGCGACGTGACCCTGGCCTGCGCCACCGCACCGGCCGGGGTCGGCGGGAGCACGGTCAACGGCTCGGTCCGCCTCGCCCTGCCGCCGGACGCGCCCGCCTACCGGGTCACCGCGGCCACCGACAACGGCAGCCCCTCCGTCGGCGTACCCACCACGGGCGACACGGACGGCCGCGTCATCCGGCTCAGCACGGTCAACGGCGACGTCGTCGCCGCACGCGACTGACCCCCGGAAGCGATCCTCCCGGGGGACGGTGACGGCATCGCCGGGCGGTCGGTCAGGCACCGCTCCAGCGGAGCATGTCCTCGCGCTCGACGTACTTCACGCGCTCGCGGCCGTGCGGCTCGCCCTGCGCCTTCTCCGCGGCGTCCAGCCGGTACCAGCCCTCCCAGGTGGTGAACCGGACGCCGTGCTCGGCCAGGAAGGCGTCGACGGCCTCCGGGGCGGGCGCGGCGGGCGTGTGCAGCCGGCCGTTCGCGTGGTCGGCCAGCAGGCTGGCCACCGTCTCGTTGGCGTCGCCCTTGGTGTGCCCGATCAGGCCGATCGGGCCGCGCCGGATCCAGCCGGTGACGTACGTCGACTGAAGGTGCTCGCCGCTCTCCTGGATGACCCGCCCGGCCTCGTCCGGCACCGTGCCGGAGTCGATGTCCCAGGGCAGCTTGGGCAGCTTGTCGGACAGGTAGCCCACCGCGCGGTAGACGGACTGCACGTCCCAGTCGGTGAACCTGCCGGTGCCCTTGACGTTGCCGGTGCCGTCCAGCTCGGTGCGCTCGGTGCGCAGGCCGACCACCTTCCCGTCGGCGCCGAGGATCTCGGTCGGCGACTCGAAGAAGTGCAGGAACAGCTTGTGCGGCCGGTCGCCGACGTCGCGGATGGCCCAGTTCTCCAGGGTCTTGGCGACCATGTCGGCCTGCTTGTTGCCGCGCCGGGTGGCGATCGAACCGTCGTCGTAGTCGATGTCCTCGGGGTCGACGATGACCTCGATGTTGGGGGAGTGGTCCAGCTCCCGCAGCTCCATCGGGCTGAACTTGGCCTGCGCCGGGCCGCGCCGGCCGAAGACGTGCACCTCCAGCGCCTTGTTGGCCTTCAGGCCCTCGTAGACGTTGGCCGGGATCTCGGTGGGCAGCAGTTCGTCCGCCGTCTTGGCCAGGACGCGCGCGATGTCCAGGGCGACGTTGCCGACCCCGAGCACGGCGACCTTCTCGGCCTCCAGCGGCCAGCTGCGCGGGAAGTCCGGGTTGCCGTCGTACCAGGCGACGAAATCGGCCGCGCCGTAGGAACCGTCCAGGTCGACGCCGGGTATGGCCAGATCGCGGTCGGCCGTCGCGCCCGTGGCGAAGATCACACCGTCGTAGAAGGAGCGGAGGTCGTCCAGACTGATGTCGGACGGGTAGTCCACGTTGCCGAAGAGGCGGATCTGCGGCTTGTCCAGCACCTGGTGCAGGGCCGTGATGATGCCCTTGATCCGCGGGTGGTCGGGGGCGACGCCGTAGCGGATGAGCCCGAACGGGGCGGGCATGCGCTCGAAGATGTCGATGGACACGCCGGGCTCGGCGGCCACCTCGGACTTGAGCAGGGCGTCGGCGGCGTAGATTCCGGCGGGACCGGATCCGACGATGGCTACCCGCAGAGGGCGGGGCATGTTCAGGTTCCCTTCGAGCGGTGACAGATCGACTCGACGGGAAGCCTAAGCTAAGGGGACCCTAAGTCGGTACGCGGGTCCGATCTATGAGCTCATAAGGTGAGCTTATGGGATGCGGTGGCGGTTGTTTGGACTCCCCCTGATCGGTGACAGGTGACGCAGGCAGGCGCGCGGCGTCGAGCCTGTTCGCGTCCTGCCGCATGGAGGGAGTCCCCGTGAACGATCCGAACCGCTGGCGGGCGCTGTGGGCCACGCTGGTCGCCGGGTTCATGACCCTGCTGGACGTCACGATCGTCGCCGTCGCCCTGCCGTCCATGCAGCGCGAGCTGAGCGCCTCGGCCACCTCCGTGCAGTGGGTCGTCTCCGGGTACGCCCTGGCGTTCGCGCTCACCCTGGTGACCGCCGGACGGCTCGGCGACGCCTTCGGCCGACGGCGGGTCTTCCTGATCGCGCTGGCCGCCTTCGTGGTGTGCAGCGCGGCCGCCGGCGCCGCGCCCACGGTCACGCTCCTGGTCGTCGCCCGGCTCGCCCAGGGCGTGGCGGCCGGCAGTCTGGCGCCGCAGAACACCGCGCTGATCCAGCAGATGTTCCAGGGCGCCGAGCGGGGCCGGGCCTTCGGGCTGTTCGGCGCCACCGTCGGCGTCTCCAGCGCCGTCGGACCGGTGGTCGGCGGCCTGATCCTGGCGCTCGCCGACGGCCCCGACGGCTGGCGCTGGATCTTCTACGTCAACGTGCCGGTCGGCCTGGTCGCCCTGGTGCTCGGCTGGCGGCTGCTGCCCCGGGTGGCACCCGGCCGCCGGGGCCGGCTCGACCCGGTGGGGGTGGCGCTGCTGGGCGTCGGCATCCTCGCGGTGATGCTGCCGCTGGTGCTGGCCGAGGCCGGCGGGCTGAGCCGCCTGTGGTGGCTGTTCCCGGCCGGAGCGCTGATCCTCGTGGGCTTCGTGCGGTGGGAGCGCCGGGTCGCGGCCCGGGACGGCGATCCGCTGCTCGACACCGGGCTGTTCACCGCCACCCGCGGCTACGCCACCGGCGCGGGCCTGGCCACCCTGTACTTCGTCGGCTTCAGCGGCGTCTGGCTGGTCTTCGCGTTGTTCTTCCAGAACGGGCTGGGCTACTCACCGCTGAGTTCCGGTCTCGCGGTGACCCCGTTCGCCGCCGGCTCCGCCGGGGCCGCGGCCGTGGCGGGCCGCCTGGTGGGCCGGTTCGGGCGGCTGCTGACCGTGTGCGGACTGGTCGCCGTCATGGCCGGGCTGGGCGGCACCGCCCTGGTGCTGTGGCTGGCGCCGGCCGGCTCGGTGGCCTACCTCAGCGCCCCGCTGCTGTTCCTCGGCGGCCTCGGCAGCGGCTGTGTCATCTCCCCGAACGTCACGATGACGCTGCGCGACGTGCCGGTCCGGATGGCCGGCGCGGCGGGCGGCGCCATGCAGACCGGGCAGCGGCTCGGCGGCGCCGTGGGCACCGCCGCGCTGCCCGGCCTGTTCTACCTGGTGCTGACCAGCACCCACGACAACTACCGCGAGGCGGTGGCGCTGTCGGTCGGCAGCGGGGTCGCCTTCATGCTGTGCGCGCTGGCCGTCGCCGTCGCGGACTGGCGGCGGGACCGCGCCGACGGCGGCCGGCCCGGCCCCGCGGAGCCGTCCCACAGTCACGCCCACGCGAGCCACGACTGAACCCGGCCCGTCCGGTGCCGTCGCCCAGCAACGGCCGGCCGACGGCGGTCGGCCGGCGCGATCGGTCAGTGGCGTTTGCCGAACCGGCGCAGCAGCCCCTGGGCCTGGGCCCGGCGGCGCGGGTCGGCGGCGGCCCGGCGGACCTGCTCCGCCGTCCGGCGTCCCTGCGGACTGCGCGCGTACCGCTTGATCCTCTCCAGCAGTCCGGCCATCACGTGCCTCCTGTGGTCTCCCGGCGGGCGGGCTGCCCGCGCAGGGACCGCCTACCCGGCCCGGCACCGCTCACCCCGGCGGCCCGGGGACGTTTCCCCGCGCCGGAGCGGGAAACCCGCAGGGACAGCGAACGATCCGCAACCGATGTGACAGCAGAGGTGGAACGACCGTGGCAGGCACCGAGAAGTCCAAGGCCAAGTCGGAACAGACCAAGGGCAAGGCGAAGGAGGCGGTGGGGCGGGCCGTCGGCAACGAGCGGCTGACGGCCGAGGGCCGCGCCGAGCAGTCCAAGGGCGACGCGCGCCAGGCCAAGGAGAAGACGAAGGACGCCTTCCGCCACTGAGGCACTGAGTCACTGGAACGCCGACGGAACCCCGGCGCCCCTGACGGGCGCCGGGGTTCCGTACGTCCGGGCGGCGGCGAACGGTTCAGGGCACCGGCTGCTCCGCCCAGATCACCTTGCCCGCCGGGGTGTACCGCGTGCCCCAGCGTTCGGCGAGCTGGGCGACCAGGAACAGGCCCCGGCCGCCCTCGTCGGTCATGGCCGCGTACCGCAGGTGCGGCGAGGTGCTGGTGCTGTCGGCGACCTCGCAGATCAGGCTGCGGTCGTACAGCATCCGGACCCGGATCGGCTCCGCCCCGTGCCGGATCGCGTTGGTGACCAGCTCGCTGAGGATCAGCTCGGTGGTGAACGCCAGTTCCGTAAGGCCCCACTCGGACAGCCGCCGGGTCACCGCGGCCCGTACCTCGCCGACGGCCGCCGGATCGGCCGGCACCGGCCACTGGGCGACCCGGTCCGCGCCGAGCGCCCGGGTGCGCGCCACGAGCAGGGCGATGTCGTCGCCCGAGGCGGCCGGCGGCCGGGCGTCGAGCACCGCGCGGCAGGTCTCCTCGGGCGACGGCCCGGCCGCCGCCAGGGCGGCCCGCAGCTCCGCCAGCCCCTCGTCGATGTCCCGCTCCCGGTCCTCGATCAGCCCGTCGGTGTAGAGCACCAGCCGGCTGCCCTCGGCCGGCCGCAGCTCGGTCGCCTCGAAGGGCAGCCCGCCGAGCCCGAGCGGCGGTCCCGCCGGGACGTCCACGATCTCGACCCGGCCGTCGGGATGGACCAGGGCGGGCGGCGGATGGCCGGCCCGGGCGACCGTACAGCTGCGCGAGACCGGGTCGTAGATGGCGTAGAGGCAGGTCGCGCCGGTGACGGGGGCGCTGTCCCCGGCGGCCGACTCGGCGCCCTCGTCCTGGTCGATGCGGCCGACCAGCTCGTCCAGCAGGGCGAGCAGTTCGTCGGGCGGCAGGTCCAGCGCGGAGAAGTTGTGCACCGCCGTGCGCAGCCGCCCCATGGTCGCCGCGGCGTGCAGCCCGTGCCCGACGACGTCCCCGACCACCAGGGCCACCCGGGCCCCGGACAGCGGCAGTACGTCGAACCAGTCACCGCCCACCCCGGCCCGCGCGGGCAGGTACCGGTAGGCGATCTCCAGGGCGTTCTGCTCGGGCAGGGTGCGCGGCAGCAGGCTGCGCTGCAAGGTCACCGCCATGCTGTGCTCACGGGTGTAGCGGCGCGCGTTGTCGATGGAGACCGCGGCCCGCGCGACCAGTTCCTCGGCGAGCGCCAGATCGTCCCGGTCGAACGGTTCCGGCCGCCCGGCGCGCCAGAAGGTGACCACCCCGAGCTGGAGGGTGCCCGCCCGCAGCGGTACGGCGATCAGCGAGTGGACGCCGTACTCCACCACCCGCGCCGCGCGCTCCCGGTCCTGCGCCTGCCAGCCGTGCGCCCGGGTCAGGTCCGGTTCGAGGACGGCCCGGCCGGTGCGGATGGCGGCCGCCTGCGGGGTGGAGGCGACGAAGTCGATGCGCCGGCCCGGCGGGAACAGGGCGGTGTCCGCCGCGGTCCCGCTGACCGCGGTCCGCAGCAGCGGGCGCCCCGGCTCCGGCGGGCCCCCGGTGAGCACCGCGTCGGACAGGTCCACGGTGGCCAGGTCCGCGAACCGCGGCACCGCGAGGCCGGCCAGTTCCTCGGCCGTACGGGTGACGTCCAGGCTGGTGCCGACGCCCACGCCGGCGTCGTAGAGCAGGTCGAGGCGGGCCCGGGTGGTCTCCGCCCGGCCGGACAGGGCGCGCAGCTCGGTGGAGTCGCGCAGCGTGGCGACGCTGCCGGGCGGTCCGCCGCGGATGTCGGTGGGGCGCTGGTTGACCGCCAGCAGCAGGTCCCCGACCCGGTGCACCTCGTCGGTGGCGACCCGGCCGGAGGCCAGCAGCTCGGCCGTGCCGGGGTCCAGGCCGAGGTCGCGCACCCGCCGTCCCTCGGCGTCGGCGGGCAGGCCGAGCAGGCGGTGCGCCTCGTCGTTGGCGAGCAGCAGGGTGCCCTCGCCGCCGACGATGAGCACTCCTTCGCGGACCGAGTGCAGCACCGCGTCGTGGTGTTCGTACATCCGGGCCAGCTCGTCCGGGCCCAGGCCGTGGGTCTGGCGCAGCAGCCGCCTGCTGACCAGCGCGGTGCCCGCCGTGGCCAGCACCAGCGCCGCCGCGGCGGTGCCCAGCAGCAGCGGCAGCTGGCGGTGGACGGCGCCGCCCACGCGGTCGGTGGTGACGCCGGCCGACACCAGGCCCACGACGGTGCCGTCGGAGGCCTTGACGGGGACCACGGCCTGGGTCAGCGGGCCGAGGGTGCCGTCGATCTCCTCGGTCACGGTCCGCCCTTCCAGCGCGGGCGCGAAGGTGCCGACGTACGCGCGGCCGATGCGGTCCGGTTCGGGGTGGGTGTAGCGGATGCCGTCGGTGTTCAGCACGACGACGAAGTCCACGTCCGCCGCCTCGCGGGCGGCCTCCGCCCGGGGCTGGAGCACCGCCGTGGGGTCGGGGGCGCGCAGCGCCTCGACGATGCCGGGGGAGTTGGCGAAGGCCCCGGCCACCGCGACCGAGCGGTTGCGGGCCTCGGTGCGGCTGTCGCCCCGGGCCTGGAGCACCAGCGCGACCACCGCCGCCAGCACGAGCAGCAGCAGCACCACCACATGCAGGGCGAACACTTGTCCGGCCAGGCTGCGCCGGGGCAGCGCGGACCGCAGCCCCGGGACCGGTGCGCGCCGCGGCCGGCCGGGACTGCGGGTGGGCCGGGCTTCCGATCCGCCCGGGAGTCGGACCATATGTCCATGTCTACCCTGCCGGGCCGAGTGTGGCGACGCGATGGTCGGCGTTCGAATGTTTCGGCCCCGGTTCCCCTCGTAACAGGTTCACGCCATGTCGTCCGTTCCCCGAACTCATGCGGTGACGGCCGTTGACCCGGACCGTGCGAGTCCGTAACCTCCACCGCGAAATTCGGAAACAGCCTCGAAACTTTCGCTCACCCGGCTTTCGGCCGAAAGGAATGTCATGCATCTGACACACTTACTGAGAGCCGCGACGGCCGGGCTGATCGCCGCGACCGCCCTGACGGCCGCCGCGCACACCGCCGAGGCCGCCGACACGCTCGGCTCGGCCGCGGCCGGCCAGGGCCGCTACTTCGGCACCGCCGTCGCGGCCAGTCACCTGGGCGAGTCCGACTACGCCGCCACCCTGGACCGCGAGTTCACCTCCGTGACGCCCGAGAACGAGATGAAGTGGGACGCCACCGAGCCGACCCGGGGCGGCTTCACCTTCACCGCCGCCGACCAGATCGTGAACCACGCGCAGAGCCACGGCATGGACGTCCGCGGCCACACCCTGGTCTGGCACTCCCAGCTGCCGTCCTGGGTGAGCCCACTGGGCGCCACCGACCTGCGTACCGCGATGAACAGCCACATCACCCAGCTCATGACCCACTACAAGGGCGAGATCCACAGCTGGGACGTGGTCAACGAGGCGTTCCAGGACGGCTCCTCCGGCGCCCGCCGCAGCTCCCCGTTCCAGGACAAGCTGGGCGACGGCTTCATCGAGGAGGCGTTCCGCACCGCCCGCGCCGCCGACCCGGCCGCCAAGCTCTGCTACAACGACTACAACACCGACGGCGTCAACGCGAAGAGCAATGCCGTCTACGCCATGGTCAAGGACTTCAAGGCCCGCGGCGTGCCGATCGACTGCGTCGGTTTCCAGTCGCACTTCAACAGCGCCTCCCCGGTCCCGGCCGACTACCAGGCCAACCTCCAGCGCTTCGCCGACCTCGGCGTCGACGTGCAGATCACCGAACTGGACATCGAGGGCTCCGGCACCGCCCAGGCGACCAGCTACGGCAATGTCGTCAAGGCGTGCCTGGCGGTGAGCCGCTGCACCGGCCTCACCGTCTGGGGCGTCACCGACAAGTACTCCTGGCGCAGCAGCGGCACCCCGCTGCTGTTCGACGGCTCCTACGCCAAGAAGCCCGCCTACAACGCCGTACTGACCGCCCTCGGCGGCACGGGCGGCGGCACCGACCCGGGTACCGGCGCGGCCTGCACGGCCACGTACAGCACGGACGCGCAGTGGAACGACGGCTACAACGGCAAGGTCACCGTCACCGCGGGCACGGCGCCGGTCGGTGCCTGGACGACGACCGTCACCCTGACCGCGCCGCAGAAGGTCACCGCCGTCTGGAACGCCACGGCGACCTGGGACAGCAGCGGCAACGTGATGACGGTCAAGCCGAGCTGGAACGGGAGCCTGGCGGCCGGCGCCTCGACCAGTTTCGGGTTCACCGTCGCGAAGAACGGCAGCGTCGCGGTGCCGACGGTCGGCACCTGCACGGCCTCCTGACCCGGGGCCCGGGGCGCACCGGACGGTGGCGCGCCCCGGGCGGCCGGTCAGCTGAAGGGGTCCAGCGTCAGGAACGCCTTGGCCGGCGCGCCGTCGTGGACCAGCGACTCGTGATTGCCGACGTCGTCGAAGGCGAACGCGTACGCCTTGCCGTCGGCCATCTGGGCATGCACCGCGCGGGCGTAGTGGTTGGTCACCGCGTCCTGGTAGAAGCCGGCCGACGAGGTGTCCGGCTGGTTCGGGTTGGTCAGCAGCGTGGACCGGTTGAAGCCCGCGCACAGGGTGCGTGAGATCGGGCCGCGCACCTGGTCGTTGGGCGCGTCCAGCAGCCGGTGGCAGCCGAAGACGCTGCTCGCGTCCGGCTTCTGGAAGCTGGTGACGACGGCGCCCGCGCTGTTGGTGAAGTTCATGACACCGCCGCTGACCCGCCCGTAGTACTTCACGGCCGGCTGGTCGGTGAACGGGGTGACCGTCAGCGTCGAGGTGGCGTACTTCTGCCAGACCCGGTTGATGTAGTCGTCCATGACCGAGGCCGGCAGCGCGCCGGTCTCCACGCCGTACAGCGGGGACAGCGCCCGCAGCACGGTGCCGTCCGCGCGGGTCTGGATCAGGCCGGACCAGCCGCCCGACTGGGCGCGCAGGGTGCTGAAGAACCCGTTGTAGCCGCCCGCCTTCAGGTGTCCGGTGGTGGCCGTGGTGCCGTCGGCGCGCTGGACGCCGACCGCGTACGGCGCCGAGAACATGTCCACCTGGGTGCTGTTGATCCACAGGCCGGAGTCGTTGAGCGTGTACTCCGACCAGCTGAAGAGGATGTCGCGGTTCGGGTCGCTGGGGTTCTGCACGGCGGGCTGCACCAGCCCGCCGGTGGCCAGCTGGAACACCAGTTTCTGGCCGTAGGAGAAGTAGATCCGGCCGGAGAACTTGGGGATCTGGATGGTCGCCGACTGCCCGGGCCCGGGACCGGCGATCGAGGCGTCGGGGGCCGGGACCGGCGGGGCGCCGCCGGCCGGCCAGGCGTGGAAGGCGCCGCTCGCGTCGGCCCAGCCCTGCCGGCCGGTCGACAGCTCGGTGCCGAGGTCGTAGACGTAGAGCGGCCCGGAGCGGCCGGAGTTGTTGGTGATCTGGAGCGGGATCGTCGCGGGGACCGCGGCTTCGGCCGGGGCGGCGGAGCCGGTCGCGAGCAGGGCGCCCGCCACCGTGGTGGCCAGGGCGGTCGCCGTCGCGGCGAGCCGGTGTCCGAGTCGTCTGCGGAGTCCTTGGAACATGCGCAACCTCCGTACGGGCCCTGGGGGCAGAGCCGCGGAGACGTGGGGGGAAGTGGTGTTGGTACGGACCTGCTGAGAGCGCTCTCAGAGTGCCGGTGGGGTGTGCGCATGTCAACACCGTGCGCAGACCGTGAACGCGGGCTGCTCCGCATGCGTACCGGGACAGGAACGGGGAGCAGCCCGCGGCCCCCGCCTGCCCCAGGTCCGCCGCCGCACACGTCGGCGGTGTCCGAAAAACCGGGGACCGGGAGCAAGTTGACGGCAAGCGAATCGCAACCGCCCCTCGGATGCGTATCGTGAGGTGCCGCGGGCTTCGGCTTCCGCTACTCGGCCCCGGACCGGACGGTGAGGCTCTGTATGACTCCGGCGCGCAGACCCGATGCCGCGGGTTCGTCTGTCCTGTCCACGGTGGCGGACTTCAGGGGCGGCTCGGCGATGATCCCCGCCGCCCGGGACGTCGTCCAGGGATTCGTCGGGCGGCTCGGTGCGGCGGGGGTGCGGACCTCGGCCGGCTTCCTGGACGCCGCCCGCCTGGTCGCCAGTGAGCTGGTCACCAACGCGCTGCGGCACGCGCCGGGGCCCTGCCGGCTGGTGCTGACGCTGGTGGAGGACCAGGTGGAGATCGCGGTGTCGGACACCGGGGACGGCTTTCCCACCTTCCTGCCCCGCGATCCGCTGCGGGTCGGACGGCACGGCCTGGAGATCGTGACCCGGCTGTGCGACGAGGTGATCACCAAGCCGCACGACCGGGGGAAGACCGTGTACGCGCGACTTCCGCTGAGCTGACCTCAGTCGCCGAGGGCCTGGTCGACCGTCGGGTAACAGGCGATCAGGGCGTCCACCCCGACCAGTTGCAGCACCCGCCGCACGGCCTGCCGCGGGGCGGCCAGCCGCAGCCAGTTGCCGCCGGCCTCGGCCGCCTGGTGCGCCGCGATGAACACGTTGATGCCGCTGGAGTCCATGAAGGCCACGTCCGCCAGGTCGACCACCGCGCCCCGGGAGCCCTTCAGGCCGGACAGCAGTACGTCGCGCAGCTGGGCGCTGCCGTCGAGATCCACTTCACCCGCGAGGGTGACGACACAGATGTCGTCGTCCGTGGTGGTACGGGTGATCAGCAGCCGCTCAGGCACCGCTGCGCCCTCGGTGTCCGACACGCTTCCTCACTTCTCGTGCAGGTCCGGCCATGGTTGGTGACCATGATGTTAAGGGTCCGGGGGCCCTTGGTGGGCAACTTGTGGAGGACCGGCTCGACGCGCGCGGGAGCCGTGCCGTGACTAGGGTCTTTTCCTGTGGCGTACACATTCGACGAGCTCGTGCACAAGCGGCGTGCGGCGGACCTGGCGCAGCGCCGGGTCGAACAGTTGCGGGACGCCTACGGCCCGCCCACCCAGCAGCAGTGGACCCCGCGGCAGTCCAGCACCTACGAGACCGCCGTGCGGGCCTGGCGCGACCTCGACCGCGACTGGCGCACCGCGCTGGCCGAGTACGTCAGGGAGCACGGGCGGACGCCGCGCGAGGTCGAGGCGGAAGTCGGCCGGGCGCTGCGGCCGGACGGCGACAGCCCCGGCTGATCCCGGCCGGCCCCCACCCCGGCCGCCGTCCGGCGCGGACCCTCATGAGAGAACAGTGCGGCACCGTACGTCAGGTGCCGCAGGTTCGTTCGAGGTCCGTCAGTCCGGAAGGCCCGCAGATGCGTCAGTTCACCGCCGTCGTCAATCCCGCCGCGGGCGGCGTCGCGGCCTTGCACCGGGTGGCCGCGCTGCTGCGCGCGGCGGGCGCCGGGCTGGAGACCGAGCCCAGCCGCAGCCTGGCCCACGCGGGCCGGCTCGCCCGCGCCGCCGGGCGGCGCGGCAGAACCGTGCTCGCCGTCGGCGGGGACGGCATCACCGGGGCGGTCGGCGGCGCGCTCAGCGGCACCGGCACCCTGTTCGGCCTCGTCCCGGCCGGCCGCGGCAACGACTTCGCGCGCGCCCTCGGCCTCCCCGCCGACCCCGCCGCCCTCGCCCGCCTGCTCCTGCACGGCGCGCCCCGCCCCGTCGACACCGTCGAACTGACCTCCGCCGTCCACGACCGCACCGTGGTGCTGGGCAGCGTCTACGCGGGCGTCGACGCGCTCGCCAACCGGCACGCCAACCGGGCCCGGCTGCTGCGCGGCACCGCCTCCTACTACGCCGGCGCGCTGCGCGCCGTGGCCGGCTGGCGCCCGGCCGGCTACCGCGTCACCGTCGACGGCGAGACGCACCTGTGCCGCGGTTACACGGTGGTGGCCGCCAACTCCGGCTACTACGGCTCCGGCCGCCGCATCGCCCCCGGCGCCCGGCTGGACGACGGCCTGCTGGACGTCGTCATGATCCGGCACACCCCGCGCCGCCTGTTCTTCGCCCTGATGCGCGAACTGGACGCCGGCACCCACGTCCACCGGCCCCAGGTACGGGTGCTGCGCGGCCGGGAGATACGCATCGAGGCCGACCGGAGCGTGCCCTACGGCGCCGACGGCGAGGTCGACGCCGCGCTGCCGGTCACCGCGCGGGTGCTGCCCGGGGCGTTGCGGGTGCTGTACTGAGACCGCACCGGACCTGACCGCCGGTGCCGCCCGCGGCGGGGCGGGTCCGGCACGCGCGTCCGTACCGGTCCCGCCCCGCCGGGAGACACCCGGTCAGACCTGGGTGGTGAAGCGTTCCCACACCCGGTGACCGCCCAGGAGCGTGGTGATCTGCTCCAGGGCCGAGGTGCCGGAGGTGGCGAGGACCACGCCCGGGGCGTCGGTGGGCACCCCGGACGCCTCCAGCGCCGCCTCGCCGCCCGCCCAGGCACCGATCGCCTTGCCGTGCCGGAACGCCTCCGACAGCAGCAGCGCCACCCGAGGGTCGGTGGTCGCCCCGCCGACCGGCGCCGGGTCGGACTTCGCGTCCCGGGCGGTGTACGCGTCACTGCCCGGCGCGGGCACCCCGGCGATCAGCACGGCGTCGAACTCCACCGACCGGGCCGTCACGAACGTGCGCTGCGCGCTCAGCGCGCCGCCGCCCAGCGGGCCGCCGACGGGCGCGACGACCAGCGGCACCATGCCCGCGGTCAGCACCGCCTCCCGCACCGCCGCGACGCCCTCCAGGTCGTCGCCGCCGGTCACGATGCCGATCACCCGGCCCGCGGTGGGCCAGGTCCCGTGCAGCTGGGACAGGGCCGGACTGGGCTGGACGTCGGCCAGCGGCACGGTCGGCTCCGGGGCCGGCAGGCCGAGCCCGGTGGCGACCTGCCGGCACAGCTCGGGGTCGATGTTGGCCAGCACCTGGAGTGTGCGCTCCCGGACCGCCTGCTCGTAGCACTTGCCCAGCTCGAAGGTGTAGGCGCCGACGATGTGCTCCTTCTCCACCGGGCTCATGCTCAGCCAGAACCGGCGCGGCTGGCTGTAGTGGTCCGCGAACGACTCGGGCGCCTCGCGCACCTTGCGGCCCTCCGGCACCCGCACCGGCGCCTCGATGAACGCCCCGGTGTCCGCGCCGGCCGTGAACGGACAGCCGCCGTCCAGGGAGTTGGGCCGGTACGGCGCCACGCCCCGGTGCACCGCCGTCTGGTGCATGCCGTCCCGCAGCATGTCGTTGACCGGCGCGTGCGGCCGGTTGATCGGCAGCTGCGGGAAGTTCGGGCCGCCGAGCCGGGTGATCTGGGTGTCCAGGTACGAGAACAGCCGGCCCGCGAGCAGCGGGTCGTCGGTGACGTCGATGCCGGGCACGAGGTGGCCGACGTGGAAGGCGACCTGCTCGGTCTCGGCGAAGTAGTTGGACGGGTTGCGGTTCAGGGTGAGCAGTCCGACCGGCTGCACCGGGGCGAGTTCCTCGGGCACCAGGTTGGTCGGGTCCAGCAGGTCGATGCCCTCGAAGGTCTGCTCCGGGGTGTCGGGGAAGGTCTGGATGCCCAGCTCCCACTGCGGGTACGCGCCCGCCTCGATGGCGTCGGCCAGGTCCCGGCGGTGGAAGTCCGGGTCGACACCGTTGATCAGCTGCGCCTCGTCCCACACCAGCGAGTGCGTGCCCAGCTTCGGTTTCCAGTGGAACTTCACCAGCGTCGTCTCACCGGCGGCGTTGACCAGCCGGAAGGTGTGGACGCCGAAGCCCTCCATCATCCGGTAGGACCGCGGGATGCCCCGGTCGCCCATGAAGAAGATGGTGTGGTGGGTCGCCTCGGGGTGCAGCGAGACGAAGTCCCAGAAGGTGTCGTGCGCGCTCTGCGCCTGCGGGATCTCCCGGTCCGGGTGCGGCTTGACCGAGTGCACGACGTCCGGGAACTTGATCGCGTCCTGGATGAAGAACACCGGGATGTTGTTGCCGACCAGGTCGAAGACGCCCTCGCTGGTGTAGAACTTCGTCGCGAAACCGCGGGTGTCCCGCACGGTGTCCGAGGAGCCCCGCGAGCCCGCCACCGTGGAGAACCGGGTGAACACCGGCGTCTCCACGTCCGCCGCGAGGAACGCCGCCTTGGTCACGGAGGCCGCGGTGCCGTAGCTCTGGAAGGTGCCGTGCGCGCCCGCGCCCCGGGCGTGGACCACGCGCTCCGGGATGCGCTCGTGGTCGAAGTGCATGATCTTCTCGCGCAGATGATGGTCCTGGAGCAGCACCGGACCGCGCGGACCGGCCTTGAGCGAGTGGTCGGTGTCGTACAGCCGGGTGCCCTGCGCGTTCGTCAGATAGGCCCCGGACTGTGCCTTGCGCGCCTGGTCCGCGCCGGTCGGCTGCCCGGTCGGCGACACGGTGTCCGGGCCGCTCTGGTCGGGCTTGGGCGGCAGCGGTTCGCGGGGCTCGGTGGGTTCGGCCAGCGACGGCGACTCGGGCCCCGGCTTGCCGGGCACGCCGTCCTCCGGGCCGTCGCCCCGCAGGGCGTCGCTGACCTTGTCGGCTACCCGCTTGAGAGGGTTGGCCTCGCTCATACGTCTCATTCCTCCGATGTCGGCCGGCCGGTCGGTGTCGTCGCGGCCGGGGCACGGGTCCCCGGCCGCGCGGCGGGTACCCATGGATGCCGGGATCAGCGCGCCGAAATGGACGGCGGCCCGGGGGGACGGCGCGTCAGACGACCGTCTCGCCGTCGTGGGTGCCGCCCTGGCACTGCTTGAGCCAGCCGCCCTGGCCGTCCCACAGCACCAGCAACAATCCGCCGCCCCTGAGGCACTCGGTGGCGGTGACGTCGGCAGGAACGCGCGCCGTGCCGGCCCGCGCCGGCCCGGCGGGGCAGGCGAGGACGACGGCCAGCGCCGCGATCAGCGCCCAGGACGACTTGTACATGGCAGCTCCCGGCTCCGGGTGACCCGTGCCGTACCAGCCTCACGGTCCCCGGCCCGGGCCGCGACCGGACGCGGGCGGCCGGGGGACCCCCCCCCCCCCCCCCCCCCCGAGAGAGGAGCTACGGGC
>NZ_JBFAAP010000076.1:0-30659 GCF_040639815.1 Streptomyces sp. NPDC023723 | reverse complement strand
GCGGCGGGCGGCCGGCTCGACGACGCCGCCCGTCGGGTCCTCGGCCTGCTCGACCCCGCCCTCGCCCACGACCGGGAGCTGGCAGCCGCCGTCACCGGGCACGCCGGGGCACTGGCGGAGAGTTGACCAGCCGCCCAGGGTTCCGCGGGGGCTCGGGAAGGCGCACCACTGCCCCTGGGCCGGGCCCAGGAGCGCAGTCGCGACGCTGATGTCAAGCCGCGCGCGGGACCGGCGGACCGGAGGAGCGCTCCCGTCCGTCACGCGACAACAGCGGTCAGCGCCCCGGAGGGCCGGACGGCCACACGTTTCCCGTCAGACCGGCAAGCACCGGTCAGCCGCATCCGGCCCTCCGGGGCCGCCCGACGACTCATGGAGGAGACTTTATGTACTGCTTCGAATTCCACGAAGGGGCAGACTCCTCCGGCAGCCGGGTCACCGAGCTGCGCCACGCAGGGCGCGTGCTGGACCGGCTGTGCACCGAGGCCACGGGAGCCGTCCCCGGGTATCGCTTCCTTCCGGTGTTCTTCCTGGCCAACGCGGTCTGTCTCGGCTGGTCGCCGACGCTGCAGCGGCTCGGCCCCGGGCTGCTCCTGCCTGACCGGCCGACGACCGTCGGCGAGGAGTCGGCGGAACACGCCGCCGCCGCTCTCGCCCACGTCTTCGCCCTCGACCGGCTCGACACCGACGTCGAACACCTCCTCGATCCCGATCTGGTCACCGCGGCCGTCCGGCTGACCACCCGCACGGCCCCGCACCTGACAGCGGCCGACTGGGAGCACACGCTGTGGACCGGGCTGCGGGCGTGGCGGGAGCTCTACCGGGGCTGTGGCGCGGTGGTCGTCGCCGATCCGGAACTGCGCTGTCTGCGGGTCAGCGGACAGCCGCTGTCCGCACCTCGGTCAGGCCGAGGCTGATCAGGGCGAACGCGGCGACCGGCTGACCAGCGCCGAGCATGATGAACTGAAGCAACTCCCGTAAGGAGTAGGCCGAGTCGAAGCGGGCGAACGAGATGTTGGAGCCGCGTCCATGGTTGTGTCCAGGGAATCGACCGTACCCGGCCGAGGCCGAGCAGGTCATTGACCATCTGCGTGACAGAGGGTCTCGGGGGCGATCCCGTCTGCCGGGTGCTCCAACTGTCGCCGTCGACGTACCTCGCCCGCGAGAAGCGGCCGAAGTCGGCCCGCCGGCTCCGCGACGAGCAGCTGACGTGAACCTTCCCCTTCCAGAGGAACCAGGTCGTGTCGTCAAATGGCGCGTCTGCGTGACCAGTGGTGTGGTGGCGTAGCGAGCGAGGCACGCTGTCGTGCCTTGTTGGTGTCGAACCCGCGTCGCCTGCCGCCACAGGTATCGCATTCGTGTATCACGTGACCTGTTCGGGTGTAAGTCCGTGAACGAGAAGGAGGCACGGTGTCTCTGGCGATGAAAGTGGTGGTGCAGGCCCTACGGCTGCGGCCGAAGCCTCTCGCCTCGGCCGGTGCGATCGCCGCGGAGGTCGACCGTGACCGCCCCGACGCCGAGGTGCCGCGCACACTCCTCAGGGCGTACGAGGTCCGGCGGAGCAGCGTCGTGGGCATGCCGGTCATCACGCTCACCCCAAGGGGTGTTCACCCTGTGGGGGAGCTGCTCTATACGCACGGCGGCGCGTACGTACACCCGCTGGTCACACCGCACTGGCACATCATCGGAAACCTGGGGCTGGCCACCCCGCTGCGCGTGACTGTCCCGCTGTACGCGCTCGCCCCCGAGCACACCGGCGACGAGACCTACCCCAAGCTCCACAAGCTCTACGACAGCCTGACCGCATCCGGGTTGCCGGTGATCGCCGCGGGCGATTCCGGGGGCGGCGCTCTAGCGATGGCGCTCGTCATCCGCGCCCGGGACGAACACCGTCCGCTGCCCGACGCGGTCCTGTTGTTCTCGCCCTGTGCGGACGCGACCCTGACCAACCCCGACATCCCAGTCATCGAGCCGCGAGACCCCATGCTCGGCCGCGAAGGAGCGCTGTGGGCCATGCGCCGTTGGGCCGGGGACCGCCCCCTGCGACACCCCTGGCTCAGCCCGGTCAACGACAGCCTGCGCGCACTGCCGCGGATCTGCGTCTTCCATGGCGAACGCGACATTCTGTGCCCCGACGCCAAGAAGATGGTCGCCAAGGCCAAGGCCGTCGGCACCAACGCTGAGATCAGCCTCTACCCCGACGCCTTCCACGTCTTCGTCGGCCTCCCACAACTCCCCGAATCGCGGGCAGCCCTCGCCCACGCCAGAGAGATCATCAAAAACGTCACCGCGACCTGACCCCACCACGGGGCGGACGCTGCCCCGGCCCCGCTACCGCTGCCCGTTCACAGGTGCCCTTGAATACTGGATCATGATCACATGACAGGTCGCCATGAACTTCCAGAGCGGGAATGGGAGTTCGTCCTGCCGTTGCTGCCCCGGGCGACCCGGGGACGGAAACGGGCGGACGACCGCCGGGTCCTGAACGGGATCTGGTAGAAGTTCCGCACAACAAGACGCTGACCTGCCTCGCAGGCACCGAGCCGGTCGTCGGTGCCCAGCGCCGGTCGGTGCAGCGGCTGCGGTTCTTCGTGTCAGAGTCGACGTGGGATCACGAGAAGGTCAACGCGCGTCGGATCGAGATACTTCTGGCCGATCCCGGGACCGCGCCGCACGCGGGCGGGGTACTCGTGATCGACGATTCCGGAGACCGCGAGGACGGCAAGGCGACCGCGCACATCGGCCGGCAATGGCTGGGCCGAAGAGAATCTCCACTATCCGCTCGGATGTCCCGGGCGATCCGGGTGCCGTCGATCGTGGTGGTCACGGTGGCGAACCACTTTCTGTGTCGATGAACGATCCGTCCGCGGCAGCGGAATGGTGCCGGGCGCTGCCCCGCCCGACCGCGGTGTGCGGCGTCGGGGACCCGGACGGCTACGACGACGACCGGAGCGGACCGTACGGTCCGCGCCGCGTCCGCCGCCGCGGCGGCCGGTTCCGCCTGTCCGGCCTGTTCCGGCGTGTGACAGGCCGCCTGCCCCTGTTCCTGTCCCTGTTCCGGGCAGCTTTCGTGTCGAGGTGGAGACTGAACCGATGGTTCAGGCGAAGACGATGGTGTGGTTGCCGTCGCGGATGACCCGGTCCTCGGCGTGCCACAGCACCGCTCGGGAGAGGACGGCGCGTTCGACGTCGGCGCCGCGACGGGTGAGGTCGGCGGCGGTGTCGGCGTGGCTGACGCGCACGACGTCCTGCTCGATGATCGGGCCCTCGTCGAGGTCCTCGGTGACGTAGTGGGCGGTGGCGCCGACCAGTTTCACACCGCGTTCCTTGGCCTTGGCGTAGGGGCCGGCGCCGATGAAGGCGGGCAGGAAGGAGTGGTGGATGTTGATGACCGGGACGCCGACCCGCTCGATGAAGTCGCCGGAGAGGATCTGCATGTAGCGGGCGAGGACGACGAAGTCGACGTTGTCCTTCAGCAGCTTGAGGTGCTCGGCCTCGGCGGCGGACTTGTCCGCGCCCAGGGACGGGACGTGGAAGAACGGGATGCCGAAGCCGCGTACCTCCTCGGCCACGTCGGGGTGGTTGGAGATCACCATCGGGATGCTGACCGGCAGTTGGCCCCGCCGGTGGCGCCAGAGCAGATCGAGCAGGCAGTGGTCCGACTTGGAGGCGAAGATCGCCATCCGCTTCGGCGCCGACATGTCGCGCAGCGTGTACGTCAGGCCGTAGTTCTCCACCAGCGCCGTGTCGAGGTCGGCACGCACCGCGGGCAGCGCGGCCCTGAGGCCGTCCAGGCCGAAGACGGTGCGCTGGAAGAAGGAGCCGCCGTGCGGGTCGTCCGAGTACTGGTCGAGCGAGACGATGTTCGCACCGTGGTCGCTCAGCACCGAGGTGACCGCCGCGACGATGCCGGTGGCGTCGGCACCCTGGACGATCAGCGACGCTTGGCGATCGGGCCCCTTGTTCCTCTTGGCGGCAGTGGTGGGAGCGGTCTGGATAACCGTCATGCGCGGGCTTCCTTCCGGAACTGGGCGATCCATTCGGAGGTGGCCTTCAGACCGCCGAACGTATAGAAATGGACCTTCACTTCTCCGTGCCGTTGCCGGTCGTAGCCCTCCGCGAGGGCGTGCAGGAACGTGTCCGGGCCGGCCGTGCCCATCAGGTTGGTGAGGGACAGGCCGTACTTCTTGGCGATGGAGGCGCTGGTGCCGACGCCGAACCGGGTGGCGTACGACATCAGCCGTCGCACCCCGGCGGGGCCGGGCACCCCGATGCGGACCGGCAGCGTGATGCCGTGGCCGCGGACCTGTTCGATCCAGCCGAGGACCGGGTCGACGTCGAAGCCGAACTGGGTGATGACGCTGCCGTCCAGGCCCTGGGCGGCGACGGCGGCGCTCTTGGCGCGCAGCGCCGACCAGAGCGAGTCGTCGCTGATGGCCGGGTGGCCCTCCGGGTAACCGGTGATGCCGACGTGCCGGACGCCGTACTCCCGCAGCAGCCCCGTCTCGATCAGAGCGAGGGAGTCCTCGTAGGGGCCCTCGGGCCGGGCCGGGTCGCCGCCGACGGCGAAGACGTCCGCTGCGGTGCCGTCGTCGCGCAGTCCGGCGAGGAACCTCTCCAGTTCCGCCCGGGAGCCCAGACGGCGGGCCGAGAGGTGCGGTACAGGGACGAAGCCGAGGCGTTTGACCGCCCGGGCGGCCGCCAGGCGCACGGGCAGGTTCTCGTTGCCGAGGAAGGTGACGTTGATCCGGGTGCCCTGTGGGATGAGGCCGACGGCCTCCTCCAGCTTGGGCACGTCCTTGCCGGTCATCTCCAGGGAGAAGTCCTCCAGCAGTGCCGTACTGACAGCCGTGGACGCTGTGCTGAGGGGATTCATGGTGCCTCCTGGGAAGGTGTCACGGTACGGCCAGCCGGAACGCCCGCTGCCGGCCCGGTCAGGCGTCGCGGCGGTAGTCGGTGCGGGCGTGCCGGTCGAACGGGCTGGGCTGGACGGTGGCGCGGATGCGGGGAAACCCGAGGTCGGCCTCGGGGTCGGTGCCCCGGCCGGGGTGCTCGCCCCAGACGACGGTCACCTCGGTGCCGGGCGCGGCGTGCGCGGCGTCGACCAGGGTCAGGGACAGCACGGTGCCGACCGGGTCGATGGCCGCGGTCTGCATGGTGACGCCGGCCGGGCCGGCGGAGGTCTCCACCCGGTGGCGGGCGTAGCTGAGGAGGAACCCGGGGTCCGCTCCCTGGCCGATCACCCGGCGCACGTCGTCCGGGTCGAAGACGAGGGTGACCTTCTTGCGCAGGTTCTCACTCTCCTTGGCCTTGAGGAGGGCGTCCCGGCCGTGGAAGTCGTGCCCGAAGTGGATCATCTTCCCGTAGCCCAGCTCGAACGGGGAGACGTAGTAGTCCTCGATGTTCTCGGAGAAGTAACTGCCGTTCAGCGGGCGCTTGCCCTCGATGCCGAACAGCGGGAGCCAGGCGCGGTACTCGGCCAGCTCGGGGTCGGTGTAGATGCCGGGGACCGGCGAGGGAATCCAGCCGCTCTCCACGCTCGGCGTTGCGTACGCCAGCGCGCCGACCTGGACCAGGCCGAGCGGCTCGCCGGCCTTCACGAACGCCTCGTGCACGTACGCGGCGTGCTCCCAGAAGCCGATGAACTCGTAGCCGGCCTGGCCCGCCATGCCGTGCCGCAGTGCCTTGAAGGCACGGCCGTCCAGGGTGACCGGCGTGGAGTGGAAGAACTTGGTCTGCGGAATCGGGCCGCCGAAGACCTTCTCCATCAGGTCCAGGGCGAGCGGCCCCTGGATCTGGTAGCGGAACAGCTTCGGGTCACCGCCGCCGGGGCGGAACGCGGAGGACGGGTCGGTGGTGAAGGAGACGTCGTAGCCGTTCTTCTCCGCGTGGTACCGCACCCAGTGCTGGGACGCCGGGACACCGCTCAGCACATAGCTGTTCTCCGCCTCCCGGGAGAGGATCCCGTCGGTGACGATGTGACCGTGGCGGGTCACCGGCACGTACTGCTTGGCCTGGCCGACGGCGAACTTCTCGAAGTTGTTGGCACCGTACTCGGCCAGCACCCGGGTGGCGTCCGGGCCCTCGATCCACAGGTCGAACATGTGGTGCGACAGGTTCAGCAGCGCCACGCCCTCGTGCCAGGCGCGCTGCTCCAGGCGCCAGCCCGCGTACTCGCGCTCCACCACCTCGGGCGTCCAGGGCTCGGCGCCCGGCTGCCACAGCAGGTCGACGGGCGAGCCCGCCTTGTCGATGCCGTCCTGGAGGCTGGGGGTTGTCATGCGGCTCCTGCTTTCGAGGTGGCTTGGTTTCCGTCGGCTGCGACTCGGGAACTGCTGTGCCCAAGCGGCCGCTTCTTCCGGACCGGCCCCTTCGGAGAAGGCACGGAAGGGGTTGTCTCACTCCTGAGCTAGAACGATCTAGCGCAAGCTAACAGAAGGGGGTGATCACTGGCCAGACCCGTGCGGCAGCTGCCGCACGGGAGCGGCGGCGGCCCGGCCGGAAGCCCTGGGGACGACGCCCGTACCGGTCCACGCCGCTGCCATGCAGACGGCAGGCAGGCTGGCACGGACGTCGTACATCCGCACGCACACCGCCCCGGCCGCCGCCGCCAGCGCGGACACCGCGGCGGTCGCGGCGTCCCGCTCGCCGGGCGCCGGGCGCCGGGGAATCGTGCGATCAGCCGCTCAGGGCGGCCCCGATGAAACGCTTCCTGGAGGCACCCACCAGGACCGGGAAGCCCGCCGACCGCACCGTGTGCAGAGGGGCCAGGAGCTGCCAGTCGTGTTCGGAGCGCTTGGCGAACCCGAGGGAGCCCCAGGGTCATCGGCAGCAGCACGGCGGCGAGGCCCGAATCCGACGGAGATCGCCCCGGTGGACACGGAGATTGCCATCGTGGTCCCGCGTGCCGCGACGGACCGGTCCGTACGCCGTGCGGTGACCGGTGCGCCGGAGGCCGGCCGGGGATCCTAGAATGGCGGTGCGCCGGCCCGCGGGGCGAACGGTGCGCGGACCGCAGCGGAGCAGGGGTAATGGGAAGTTCCGGAAGAGTCACGCTGAACGACGTGGCAGCGGCCAGCGGCGTGTCCCGGGCCACGGTGAGCTTCGTCCTCAACGACGACCCCCACCAGACGATCTCCGCCGCCACCCGGGACCGGGTCAAGCAGACCGCGCGGGAACTGGGCTACGTACCTCATGGCGTCGCACGCGCCCTGCGCGAGGGCTCCTCACGTGTCGTCGTGCTGAACATCGACGTCGGCATGGAGGGCCACTACTCCCGCAGCTACATCCAGGGCCTGGACGCCGAACTCACCGCCCACGACCACGTGCTGCTCGTCCGGCACGGCCGGCACACCCCGCAGTCGACCCAGCAGGTCCTGGACGTCATCGCGCCCCGCGCGGTCATCCGCTTCGGCGAGACCTACCTCACCGGCCGCGAGCTGGACGACCTGGGCGGCGGCTGGCGCGACGGCCTCGCCGCCCACGCGGCGATGCAACTGCGGCACCTGGTGGAACACGGCCACACCGAGGTCGCCGTGGCCCTGCCCCACACCGAGTCCCCGCTGGCCGCGACCCGGCTGAGGTTCACCGGGCAGGCCGCGCGCGACCTCGGCGTCCGCGCGCCCCGGACCTTCGTCTCGCCGCCTGGACGCACCGCCTGCGCCGAAGCCGTCCGGGCGTTGTTGAAGGGCGCTCCCGAGGTGACCGCGGTCGCCGGCTTCAACGACGACGTCGCCCTGCGCATCCTCATGGCCCTGCTCGACCTCGGCCGCCGCGTGCCGGACGACGTGGCCGTCATCGGCTTCGACGACAACGGCTACGGGGCCTACACGACCCCAGGGCTGACCAGCGTCCATGTCGACGCCGAGGCGCACGGCCGGCTCAGCGCCCGCCTCGCCCTGCACCTCGACACGGACGGCCTCCGCCCGCCGCCCGCGCGAGTCGTCGTCCGCGAATCGGTCTGACCTGCTCCTCCGCCGCGTGGGCCGCCGTCCCGTCACGGTGCCCGATCGCCTACGACGGTCCTGTCCGGCCGCCGCGAGCAGGTGACCGGGGGTCCCGGCCGGTCTGGGACGCGGTGGTCACCTTCGGTGACGGCGGCGTCCCCCAGCCGGTGTCCGCCGCCCACCCACATGGGCGGACACCCGGAAGGCAGCCGACCGCCGGACCAGCCGGGTCCCGACGGCGGCCGGGTTCCGACACCGGACCGGAGCGGTGCCGGGACTCCGGGACCCCACTGGACACCCGGGGTCATGACCCGACCGAGGGGCTCCGCGCCGGGCGCGCACGGCGGACGCGGGGCCGTACCCGGTACGGGCCCGGGGGACCGGGTACGGCGGCCGGATCACCGCCTACTCCTCCTCCGCGGCTCCGGCGGCCGCTGTTCCCGGTACCCGCTCCAGCTCGGCGGCCATGTCGGTGCGGCCGGTCCGGTTACTTGTCCCGGTGGGCGGCGGTGAGCGGGTCGCCGGCCTTGCGGACGACCTTGGCGATCCAGGCCATGGCCTCGGGCACGTCGTAGTTGCCGGCGTGCGGCTGGTTCCAGGCGAGCTGGTAGTTCAGGTCCTCGACCTGCTGGTCGGCGGCGAGGGCGCGGTCGAGGTTGACCGAGACGGTGAACGCGGTGTCCCGGTCGCGGGTGCCGTGCCGCACGTACCAGTTCGGCGCGGTGTCGGCCTTGGTGCCGATGAAGTCCATCGGGTTGATCAGACGCACCTGGTCGTCGACGGTGGTGCTCTTCTTCGCGGTGTACTGCTTCCAGGTCAGCCCGGTGTCGTCGAGGCCGCTGCCGTCGCCGGCCACGTCGTTGTGGTCCCAGCTGTAGGCGGTGTAGTTCATGTACTTCTGCGTCGGCGGGCCGAACAGGTCGGTCTCGGTGCCGCTGGTGATATTGCCGGCCACGCCCACCGCGTCGAAGGCCGGGGTCGTCTTCAGCGTGTTCTGGGTGGCGACGAACGCGAGGTACTTCGTCATGTCGACGGAGCGGACCTCGCCGGTGGCGGCGTCCACGTCGATCCAGTCGTTGACGTACGACTTGGTGGTGGGGCCGGAGGCGATCTCGAAGGTGCCGCCCAGCGGCGGGATGGTGTGGGCCGGGTCGGCCTTCAGGTAGGTCTCGGCGGAGTCGACGACCTCCTGCTTGATGGTGTCGAGCATGCTGGCGGCGGTGAGCCTGGAGCCGTCGGGGTTGCGCAGTCCGAGGCTCTTCTCGTATGCCGCGAACCGGGACGCGATGTCGGCGGACGCCTCGGGTGAAGGGTTGGAGCCGACGGTGTCGCGGGTGGCGAGGACGTTGTACAGCCACTCGTAGGCGATGTCGGCGTTGCCGAGGTCGGTGATCGGGCAGTAGGCGTTGACGGCGAAGACGTCGTCGCGCAGGGTGCTGCGGCCCTTGGCGTCGATGCCGGCGGCGCCGATCGCGGCAAGGTAGGGGTCGTACTCGGCGCTGTTGCCGGCGGCGCCCAGGATCGACACCAGGGCGCCGCCGCCGCTGGTGCCGTTGATGACGATGCGCTCCGCGCTGCCGGGCATCGCGGCGTCGTTCAGGCGCAGGTAGCGCACGGCCGCCTTGGCGTCCACCACGGCCGCGGGGGCCTTGCCGGGGGCCGTACCGTCCGCGCCGGCCAGCCCGCGGCTGCGGTTGGCGACGTCGACGAAGACGTAGCCCGCCTTCAGCGCCGCGCCGACGGTGCTCGTCGCGCTGTTGTAGGAGGTGCCCGCGGTGACGCTGGCCCGCAGGTAACTGGCCTTCCATCCGCTGTTGTTCACGGCGAAGTAGACCGGGGTGCGCTGGTCGCCGAAGGCGCTCTCGGGGACGAACACGTTCATGCTCTGGTAGCCGCAGCGGGTGTCGGTGATCGTGGTGGTGCCGCCGCCGGGGCCGCCGGGCTGCTGGGCCGCCGCGGTGACCGGGTTCGCGACGTAGCAGATCTGCTTGTACCAGCGCACGTTCACCGGACTGCCGTCCACCGTCACGGTGATCGTGGTGTAGGCGGCGGAGTCGAAGTCCAGCGCGGCGTCCTGCGCGTCCACCGTGTGACCACGGCCGGCGGCGGGGGCCGCCACCGCGACGGAGGTGGGCACCGCGACGGTCGCGAGCGCGAGGGAACCCGCGAGCGCCACACCTCTCAACAGGCGTGTGTGGGTCACCGGGCGTCCTTTCCGTATACCGGTCGAGTGGGTAAGTGCGTCGCGTGCGTGGGACGCAGAGAGCCGCTGCACGGGGTCTCCCTCACTGAGCATCGAATGCGTGGCCGATGCCTCGGGACCGAGGCGTCACGCACGCTACAAGATTGTTAACAATATGCACAGCAATCTCGCGGCCATTTTCCGCGGCCCACGCCCGCCCTCCCCCGTGAGAGGCTGCCCGCGTCCCGCTCGCGCGGCTTCCCTGTGCCTTACGACAAGACCGTTGACAAGTTGATCGCACGAGCGTAAAAAATCGTCACCAGCCGCAGTTTTCCTTCGACTTCTGAATGCGCCGCATCTCAGCCCACCACCCCGAGCCGCCGGGTGCGTCGAGACCACCAGCAAGCGCCTGCACCCTGTGACGTGCGCGGACCGACCCGTCGCACGCCCGACACCGGCTCACCGCACACACTGCGGCCAGGACCACCGCAGTCCGACCGTCATCGATCATGTCGTTCGAAGCCGAAGCCGCCCGCGCGCCGGGAGGGGCCGTCCACCAGCGATGCGGTCCGCGGGGCGGTTCCCGGCCCGAGACGTTCGCGCAGCATCTGCGGCAACCTGTCGCCCCACGGGCGCACGCACAAGGAGAAGCCATGCTCACCAGTCCGCGCAGAACCGTGCTCGCCGTCACCGCGACCGGCGTGCTCATCGCGGCCACCGTGCTCACCACGTCGGCGAACGCCGACCCCGCGGCCGGCAAGGGCTCCACCCTCGCCCTGGGGCCGACGGTGACGCACACCGGCAAGGGTCCCACCGGTTACCAGGTCACCTTCCGCGTCAAGGACGCCTCGGCGACCTCCATGCGGATCAGGGGCACCTGGACGTTCGCCTCCTCGACGAGCACCAGCACCGACCCGACCAATGCCGCCCCCGTCGCCGCCGCCGACTGGCAGCCCGGCGACTTCCCCCTGCAGTCGCCGAACCAGCCGAGCGAGAACTGGGCCGTCGCCTCCATGGAGAAGGACGCCAAGAGCGGGGTCTGGTCCTACACCGTGCCGCTGCCCTCCGGCACCTTCGACTACCAGTTCTACGCGGACTGCGCCTCGGCGACACTGAGCGGCTGCACGGCGACGACCGATCCCGCCAACCCCGCCTGGAACACGACCGGGTCGGCAGCCGTGTACAGCCAGGTGTACGTCCCGTCGGACAAGAAGTTCGGCACCACCGACCAGTCCTGGCAGGCGGACGTCCCGGCCTCCCGGCGCGGCAAGCTCACCGACCTCGACTACCCGACCGCGAACGCCACCAGCGGCTCCAACCAGATGGCCGTCTACACGCCTCCCGGCTACGACCCCGACCGGTCGGAGCCCTACCCGGTGTTCGTGCTCAGCCACGGCGGCGGGGAGAACGAGGTCGCCTGGTCGACGCGGGGCCGCATGGAGCAGATCGTCGACAACCTGATAGCCGACGGCAGGATGCAGCCGGCCGTGATCGTCATGCCGAGGGGCACCGGAGTCTCCTCCGCCGCCTACACCGCGGAGATCACCGACACCGTGCTGCCCTACGTCGAGCAGCACTACCACGTCGGCACCAGCGCCGCCGACCGGGCCTTCGCGGGCACCTCCGCCTACGGCACCCAGGCCAACAACCTGCTCTTCAAGGACACCACCACCTTCGGCTACTACGGCGTCTGGTCCCCCGCCGCCGGAGCGCCGGCCGTGACCGTCACCGGCACCGGCAACACCCCGATCGACTCCGCGTACACCGCCGACGACCTGGAGAAGGTGCTCGGCATCCACCTCGCCATCGGCCAGCAGGACACCGGAGGCAACGCGCCGATGATGACGGCCACCACCGAGCGCGAGGGCCTCATCAACGCGGGTGTGCCGTTCACGTACTACACGGCGGGCGGCGGCCACACCTGGTCGTTCTGGCAGAACACCCTCTACGACTTCCTGACCCGGGTCGGCTTCCGCGCCACCACCACGGCCGTCACGACCGGCTCCGGCAAGCTCACCGCCACCGTCGCCGCCGCCACCACGGAGCCGGCCACGCCCGGTGGCACCGTCCAGTTCCAGGCCGACGGCGTGGACATCGGCAAGCCCGTCAAGCTGCACGGCGGGAGTGCCGTGCTCAAGGCCAACGCCTCCGCCTGGTCGGGGAAGACCGTGACCGCCGTCTACAGCGGCGACGACCTGTACAACGGCAGCACCAGCGCCGACTGAGTCCGTCCGCCACCGCTGAGAAGGACAGAAGGGATCTGCCGTGTTCCGTGCACGACGGCACCATCGGTTCGACAGTCGCACTCCGGGAAGGCGGACGGCTCCCGCCCTCGCCGCTCTGTTCGCCGCACTGGTCTGCCTGGTCTCCCTCTCGTCCTCCTCGGCGACCGCGCGGGGTGAGCACCGCCCCGCCGAGTCGCTGCCCACGGTGGTGCGCACCACCGGCGGCGCCGTGCGCGGCGACAGCGCCGGGGGCGTACGGCGGTTCGACGGCGTCCGGTACGGACGGGCGCCGGTCGGTGATCTGCGGTGGCGGCCACCGGTCGCGGCCGCCGCCTGGAAGGGCGTCAGAGACACGCGCGCTCCCGGGGCCGACTGTGTGCAGACGGCCGCCGCCTGGCGGCCCGCCGCGGCCTCCACCGACGAGGACTGCCTCTTCCTCAACGTGTGGACACCCGCCGAGCAGCCGTTCGGCGGCGCCCTGCCGGTGACCGTCTTCTTCCACGGCGGCGGCTTCGTCAACGGCTCCGGCACCGACATCGACCCGGTCTCCTACGTGCGCGCCGGCGGCATTGTCGTCACCGTCAACTACCGTCTGGGCGCGCTGGGTTGGCTCACCCTGCCCGGCCTCGACACCGACACCGGACAGGGCACGTCCGGCAACTACGGACTCCTCGACCAGGAACTGGCCCTGAAGTGGGTCAAAGCGAACGCCGCGGCCTTCGGCGGCGACCCGTCGAAGGTCATGGTGACGGGGCAGTCCGCGGGGGCCGAGTCCATCTGCGCCCTGCTGGCCTCCCCCTCCGCGGCGGGCCTGTTCCAGCGCGCCGCCATGGAGAGCAGTCTGCGGTGCGCGGTCAACACCCGGACCACGGCACAGACCGCCGGCGCCGCCTTCACCGAAGCCGCGGACTGCGCGGGCACCGGTGCGCGGGCGGTGGCTTGCCTGCGCGCCAAGTCCCCGGTCGAGATCCTCGACGCCCAGAGGAGCGCGGGGAGTTGGCGTCCCGTCGTCGACGGGACCGTACTGCCCCGGTCGCCGACCGACGCCTTCGCGACGGGCCGGTTCCACAAGATGCCGGTCCTCATCGGCTCCACGCAGAACGAGGCCGGTGCCTTCGTCTACGAGCAGTACGACCTGACGTCCCACCCCGTCACGCCCGCGCAGTACGAGAGCGCCGTGCGCGCCTCCTACGGAACGGACGCCGAGGCGGTCCTCGCTCACTACCCGCCCGCCCGCTACAGCAGCGCCGGACAGGCCCTGGCCGCGGTGCGCAGCGACAGTGGCTTCTCCTGCCCGAAACTGGCCCACGCCGGCGCGCTGGCCGCCCACTCCGCCGCCACCTACGTCTACGAGTTCCGCGACACCACCGCGCCACTGCGCTCCTACCAGCTCGTGCCGCCGTCGTTCGCCCTGGGCACCCAGCACTCCGCCGAGCTGCTCTACCTCTGGGGCGCCCCCGCCCTGACCCCGCTGTCGGGGGTCCAGCGCGCGCTGGCCGACGAGATGGCCGACTACTGGCAGCACTTCGCGGAGACCGGCACCCTCTCACCCCCGGGTCTCCCCCGGATCGCCGCCTACACGGCCGGCGCACCCACCGAGGTGGCCTTCACCAGCCACGGCTCCGCGGCCGTGAGCGACGAGTCGGCAGCCCACCAGTGCGCCTTCTGGTCCACCCTCGCCTGACCCCATACCTCCCAGGCCCGCACCCGCACCTGCGAAAGGCTCCCCCCGATGTCTTTGTCCAGAAGAGCCGTCACCCGGGCTCTCGCTGTTACCGGCACCGCCGCCCTCACCGGCTCCGCAGCCGCCCTGCCCACCGCGGCGGCTGCCGCCGAGCGCGACCAGAAGCCGGGCAAGAGCGGTGAGACGAAGGGGCAGGGTCCCGTCGTCCGGCACACCGGGAAAAGCCCCACCGGCTACGAGGTGACCTTCCGGTACTACGCGCCCAAGGCGAGCCGCGTGCAGTTGAAGGGCGAGTGGTACTTCGAACGGCCGAGCACGCTCAGCCCGCGGCTGACCACCCCCGACCAGGTCGTGGAGAGCCAGGGCCTGCTGCCGCGCCAGTGGCAGCCGGGGGACGTGCCGATCTCCCACCCCAACTCCACCAGCCCCAACTGGCCGGTCGTCGACATGGACAAGGGGCGGGACGGCGTGTGGACCTACACCACTCCCCTGCCCTCGGGGGTGTACACGTACGGCTTCTTCGTCGACGCGCAGGCCGACGACACCACGACCACCGGACTGCTGCCCGATCCGGGCAACCCGGCCTGAAACGTCGTCGACGGCACCGTGCACGGCACCGCCGTCGACCGCAGTCAGGTCTACGTCCCCGGCGACCCCGACTCCGGCACCCGCGACCTCTCCTGGCAGGCGCCCCGGGACACCGGCCGGGGCAAGCTCCGCCACGTGACCTACGACTCGCCCGGCCATGTCACCCCCGCCGACCAGAACTACCTGGTGGTCTACACTCCGCCCGGTTACGACGCCCGGCGCGCCGAACCGTACCCGACCCTCTACCTGAGCCATGGCGGCGGCGAGAACGAGATGGGCTGGAGCACCCAGGGCGCCCTGGCCGACATCATGGACAACCTCATCCACACGGGTGAGGTGCGGCCCATGGTCGTCGTCATGCCCAACGCCACCGGGTACGCGTCCTCGACGAACGAGAAACTGCACCGCACCGACCTGATCGAGCGGGTCTTCCCCTGGGTGGAACAGCACTACAACGTGTCCACGGCCGCCGCCGACCGGGCTTACTCCGGACTGTCCGCGGGCGGCATGCGCACCGTCTATCTGATGCTCGACAACACCGAGCAGTTCGGCTACTACGGTCTCATGAGCGCCGGGCTGCCCACCGGGACCACCTTCCCCGACGAGCTGAAGTCGGCGCTGGCGAAGGTCTCGGTCTTCGTCGGCGGCGGCTGGCAGGACCCCATCAACCAGGGGTACCTGACCCACCACCGGGGCCCGCTGCGCGCGGTACGGGACCTGACCGCGGCTGGTGTGCACGTGCAGAGCGACTTCATCGACGGCGGCCACGAATGGTACGTGTGGCGCGTCCTGCTCAGGGACTTCCTGACCCGGGTGGCCTTCCTGCCGCAGACCTCCGCCACCGCGGACTGGGGTGCCTGAGCCGCGTTTCTCCGGCGCTCTGTGCGGGAGCTGTCAAGGTGTGGCGTGCGTCCGGTGGTCCCGGTCGGCGGTGCGACAGGACAGCTCCCGCACAGGTTTCCACAGCAATCCCACTGGTGACTCTGCCATATTCGCGCAGGGGTTCCCCGAGGGCGTACGGCACCAACCCCTCTTCTCCGCAAGGGAGATGACGCCGTGCAGCGACGGAAAGGGACCCGCCAGTGAGGGTGAACGACGCGGCCGACGAGAAGAGCCGTGGCCACCGCAGACCGCTGCGCCGCCGGGCGTTCCTGGGCGGTTCGGTCGCCGCGGCGGCGGCGACCGCCGCGGGCGGCGCCTGGGCGGTGACCGCCGACGCGGAGACCGGCAGCGGCGGGCTGCGGGCCGGCGCGGGGCGGGCGGTGATCGAACTGCCGTCGTCGCTGCTCCCGCTGGACGGCTTCACCACCGTCCACGACGACCTCTACGTACGGGTGCTGCTGGTACGCGGCGCCGAGCGCAGCGTCGCACTGGTCGTCCTCGATCTGACCTCGATCAGCTCCGAGGGGGTCGCCGCGCTGCGCACGATCGTCTCCGACGCGGCCGACATCGACCCGGCCGACATCCTCGTAACGGTCACCCACACCTTCTCCACTCCGCACGTCCAGCCGGGCAGCGGAGTGTCGTCACCCTTCATGGCTCAGGTCTCACAAGCCGCCTCCACCGCGGTCGCGGCGGCCGTCACCTCTCTGCGCGCGGCCAAGGTCGGGCACGGCTCCGGCGAGTGCGACGTGAACGTCAACCGGGACGTGCTGACGGCCGACGGCTGGTGGCTGGGGACCGGCGAGTCCGGCACCTCCGACAAGAGCGTCGGCGTGACCCGGCTCGACGACACCGACGGCAACCCGATCGCCGTCCTGGTCAACTACGCGGTGCAGTCCTCGGTGATGCTGGACTCCGTGATGGCCAATGGCGACCATCCGGTCACCGCCGATCTGGCGGGCGCGGCGGTCGCGCATGTGGAGAAGCAGTTCGGCGGCGACACCGTGGGCTTCTTCCTGGTGGGCGCGTGCGGTGACCAGGCACCGGCCTTCCGGTCCAAGCGGTACACCATGGACAAGGACAAGAAGTGGTCGCAGACCGACGCCTCCGACGCCGGCTGGCTGCTGCTGACCGTGCAGGGCGAGCGGCTGGGCACCGAGGCCGTCCGGGTCGCCCAGGCGATCCGGACCGGTTCCGACGCGACGCTTGAGCTGGTCACCTCCTCCGTCACCGTCGACGCCGTGCAGCAGGGGCACGCGACGGTGCCCACGAAGGAGTACACGTTCACTCCCGACGGCACGGCCGAGGTGCCGCTGTGGGCGCTCCAGATCGGTGACGGGGTGTTCACCGGGGTGGCGCCGGAGCTGTCCGCGGACACCGGCCTGAGCATCAAGAAGCACTCGCCGTTCGCGCACACCGCGGTGCTGTCGATGCTGGACGGCGGTGCCAAGAACATGGCCGATTCCCGCGGCTACGCCCGCATCACCTACGAAGCGGTCGACTCCGCGTACGCCCAGGGGTCGGCGGAGCGGGTGGCCGCGAAGATCGGCGACCTGCTCGACTCCCTGCACGACTGACAGATTTCCTCACATCCCCCCATCAGCGCTCGGCAACGGACAGCAGGAGGAGAACGGACATGGAGAGGCGCGCGTTCATCGCGAGTGCGGCAGGGGCCGCCGTCGCCGTGGTCACAGGAGTGGTGGCGTACGGCTCCGCTTCGGCGGAGGAGGGCGGCGGGCACATCACCGGTGCCACCGCCGTCACCGAGGTCTACGGGGACGGGCTCAAGCTCATCGCCGTCGCGCTGGAGTACGACGCGGTGATCAAGAACGCGAAGCTGTCGACCGGGACGTACACGGTGGCCGACCGGACCGTCACCAAGGTGTACGCCGGCACCACGCCGGTCCCGGCCAAGAAGGGCCGCGACGGCCGGTACGTGATTGTCGAGATGTCCCCGGACGACGAGGCCGCGGCTCTGACCGAGAGCGGCATGGGCGGTTCCGGCGGCACCCCGCCGAGCGGTTCACCGAGTGGCTCCCCCAGCGGAACGCCGAGCGGGACGCCGTCCGGCGCGCCCAGCGGCGGTACGGGTCAGCAGGGCGGGGGGACCAAGGAGGCCGTGGCGACCGTCGTCCAAGCCGGGGACGTCGTCACCGCGCGGGGTGCCGTCTACGCCGCCGACGCCACGGGCGTCACCACCACCGCCGTGACGAACCTGGTCGTCGACGACTTCGAGCAGCTCACCTTCACCGACCCCGCGACCGGCAACACCCTCAACTACAACCTGTACACGCCCAAGGGCTACGACAAGCGCAAGTCCTACCCGCTGGTGCTGTTCATGCACGACGCCAGTGTGCTGAGCACCGAGACGACCACGACCCTGACCCAGGGCAACGGCGCGGTCTGCTGGGCCTCTCCCGAGGACCAGGCGAAGCGTCCGGCGTTCGTCCTGGCGCCGCAGTACTCCAGTGTGGTCGTCGACGACCACGGCGGCTACACGGTGACCGACATGCTCGACACCACGGTCAACCTGGTCAACAGCCTCACCGAGACCTACAGCATCGACACCGGCCGCCTCTACACCACCGGCCAGTCCATGGGCGCGATCATGTCGATCGTCATGGACATCGAGTACCCCGACCTGTTCGCCGCCTCCTACATCGTCGCCGGCCAGTGGGACACCAGCCTGGTCGGTCCGATGGCCGACGACAAGCTCTGGATCACCGTCTCCCAGGGCGACGAGAACGCCTACCCCGGTCAGAACGCCATCACCGCCGCGCTGGAGGAGGACGGCGCGACCGTCGCCCGCGCGGTGTGGGACGGCACCTCGACCGAGAAGGAGTTCGCGGCCGACGTCAAGAAGCTCCTCGCGCAGAAGGCCGCCGTCAACTACGTGGCCTTCGAGGCGGGTACGGTCGTACCGGCCGACCAGGAGGACAACTCGCTGAACAACCACCTCAACACCTGGCGGATCGCCTACGGCATCGAGGGCATCCGGGAGTGGGTCTTCCAGCAGCGCAAGTGAGCGGTGGGGAGCCGGGCCGTCGGCCCGGCTCCCCAAGGTCAGCGGCCTCAGCAGCCGCCTGTCCGGGTGGCACCGCAGCAGCCCGTGCCCTGCCAGGCGTCGCGGCCCTCCTTCACGGCGAGGGCCGCGATGACCAGGGCCGCGGCGGGATCGGCCCAGGACCAGCCGAGGGCGGCGTTGAGCACCAGGCCCGCCAGGAGCGCCGCGGACAGGTGAGCGCACAGCAGCGTCTGCCGGGAGTCGGCGACCGCGCTCGCGGAGTCCAGTTCGCGGCCGGCCCGGCGCTGGGCGGCGGACAGCACCGGCATGACCGCGAGGGACAGGGCGGCGATCACGATGCCGGGCAGGGAGCGTTCCGACTCGCCGGTGCCGGTCAGCGCGCGGACGGCGTCGACGGCGACGTACCCGGCGAGGGCGAAGAAGGAGACGGCGATGATCCGCAGCGTCCGCCGTTCGCGGGCCTGGCGCTGCTCGTGGCCGGAGGCGGAGAACTGCCAGGCCACCGCCGCCGCGGAGGAGACCTCGATGACGGAGTCGAGCCCGAAGCCGACCAGGGCGGTGGAGGAGGCGAGGGCGCCGGCGGTGAGGGCGACCACCGTCTCGACGACGTTGTAGGTGATCGTGGCCGCGACCAGCAGCCGTATCCGGCGGGCGAGCACGTCGCGGCGGGCCGGAGCGAGGGCGAGGGGCACCGGTGTCCCGGTGCTCATGGGTGTCCCGGTCGTCATGGTCAGCAGCAGCCCTGCGCGTCGGCGTCGGCGCAGGACCGGTCGGTCTCGACGGCCACGACCGCGGTGCGCAGGTCGTCCAGGGCGTGGCCGAGGCGGTCGTCGGCCAGCTCGTAGCGGGTGCGGCGGCCGTCGGGCACGGTGACCACCAGGCCGCAGTCGCGCAGGCAGGCCAGGTGGTTGGAGAGCCGGGTGCGGGAGACGCCCAGCGCGTCGGCCAGGTCGGCCGGGTAGCGCGGGGCGTCCCGCAGGGCGAGCAGGATGCGGCAGCGGATGGGGTCGGCGAGCGCGCGGCCGAACCGGGCCAGCACCTCGATGTCGGAGGCAACAGTCAGCACACCGCGACAGTACACGTCATCCTGAATTCAGGAAATCGTGTACTGTTACGGTGGCCGTGTCGCGTCCGGCGCCCGCCCGCCGGTGACCGGCCGGCTAGCGCGGCGTGCCGGTCCCCTTCAGCCGGATGTCACGGGAGGAGGAGCCGACCTCCACCTTGCGGCGGCCGACGGGCAGCACCCAGCGACCCTTGGCGGTGTCCCAGTAGGACAGCTGGCGTTCGTCGACCCGCAGGGTGAGCCGGCGGGACCGGCCCGGGCGCAGTTCCACCCGTTCGAAGGCGGCCAGGGTCCGGACCGGCATGTCGACGGGTGCGTGCGGGGCCGGGCCGACGTAGACCTGCGGCACCTCGGCGCCGCTCCTGTCGCCGGTGTTGGTGACGGTGAACGACACCTCCAGACCGTCGCGCACCTCGCTCACCGAGAGCCGCCCGTAGCTGAACCGGGTGTAGGACAGTCCGTGACCGAAGCAGAAGAGCGGGTCGGTGCCCGCCCGGTCGAAGTGGCGGTAGCCGGTGAAGACACCTTCGCTGTAGGTGACCACGCCGTCGACTCCGAAGTAGCGCTCGGGATGCGCGGGGTCGAGGGTCGGGTGGTCGGCCTCCCGCTTCGGGAAGGTCATGGTGAGCTTGCCGCCCGGGTTGGCGCGGCCGAGCAGCAGGTCCGCGGTGGCCCAGCCGCCCTCCTGGCCGGCGTACCCGGCGAGCAGGATGGTGCCGACCTTCTTCCGCCAGGGCATGGTGACCGGGTCGCCGACGTTGAGAACCACGACCGTACGGGGGTTGGCGGCGGCCACCGCCTCGATCAGCTCGTCCTGGTGCACGGGGAGGGCGAGGGTGGTGCGGTCACCGCCACCGCCGGTGGAGCCGCCGGAGCCGTTGAACGCGAACACCACCGGGGTGTGCACCTGTCCGGCCAGGCGCGCGGCGGCCCGGATGTCGGCGGCGCGCTGTTCGGGCGTCACCCAGGCCAGGCGCACCTCGACGGGTCCGCGGTCGTGCACGGTGTCCGCCCAGCCGGTGACGGCGATCCGTACCGGATACGCCTGGCCGCCGGTCAGGGTGACCGTCACCAGTTCGTTGTCGAGTCCGTCGGTGGTCGGCACGATGCTGGACCACTTGCGGGCGAAGCCGTCCCGGGGCGAGGCGGCCGAGCCGAGCTGGTCGCCGTCCAGGGAGAGCGAGGCCGCTCCTCGCCACGCCTGGATCATCAGCCGGTACTCGCCGGTCGTCGGCGGGGTGAGGGTGCCGGTCCACACATAGGAGGAGCCGGCCGGGAGTGCCTGGTCGCCGGTGAAGTCGACGGTGGCGTCGGTGGTGGCGGCGCCGCCCGCGACCGGGGTACGGGTGAGGCCGTGGCCGGTGCCGCCGGCGGGTGTGAGCACGTCGGCCGGCACGGTGGTGCCGGTGAGGTCCACGCCGACGGCGTGGCGCGGGTCGGTGTCCCCGCTGCGGCGCAGGGCGGCCAGCGGGGAGACCATGCGGTCCTCGAAGCCGTAGGCCCGTTCCCCGGAGACGGACACGGCGACCTGTGCGGCGGTCGGTCCGATCAGCGCCAGGGAGCGCAGCGCGGCCCGGCCGAGCGGCAGTGCGCCGTCGTTGGCCAGCAGGACCGCGCCCTGGGTGGCGACCTCGCGGGCGGTGCGGGCGCCGGCCTCGACGTCGATGGCGGCACGGGCGGACTTGCGGCTGCCGTCCAGCAGTCCGAAGCGGTCGTACTGGACGAGGATGCGGGTGACCGCGGTGTCGACGGCCGACTCGGGGATGGTGCCGTCCTGGACGGCCTGCTTGAGCGGGTCGCCGAAGTAGGTGCCGTCCGGCATCTGCATGTCGAGGCCGTCCTCGACGCTGATGCTGTGCACGGAGTTCCAGTCGGAGGTGACGAAGCCCTCGAAGCCGAGTTCGCCGCGGAGGATGTCGGTCAGGGTGGTGCGGTTCTCGGTGTTCCACTCGCCGTTGAGGTGGTTGTAGGCCGCCATGATGGAGGCGACCCCGGCGCGGACCACTGCCTCCCAGGCCGGCAGGTAGATCTCGTGGAGGGTGCGGTCGTCGACGCGGAAGTCGAAGTTGGTCGCCGGGTCGTCGGGGTCAGAGCGGTTCAGTTCGCCGTTGCGCTGGTTGTTGGCGAGGTAGTGCTTGGCCATGGCGAGCATGCCCTGCGCCTGAACGCCCTCGATCTGGGCGACGGCGAGTCGCGCGTTGAGGTAGGGGTCCTCGCCGGTCTGGTCCTTGTTGCGGCTGAAGAAGAGGGCCCGGGACAGCTCGATCTGCGGGGCCAACAGGACGTCCATCCGTAGGGTGCGGCCCTCACGTCCCATCACCTCGCCGTATTCGCGGGCCAGTTCGGGGTTGAAGGAGGCGGCCAGCGTGGACACCGGGGGCAGGCCGGTGGCGGAGGCGGCGACGTTGACGCCGGCCGGGCCGTCGGTCATCCGCAGCGGCGGTATGCCGAGACGGGGCACGCCGGGCAGGTAGCCGGCCTGGCCCAGCCGCTCGGGATCGGTCGCTCCGTGCACCAGCGCGATCTTCTCGTCCAGGGTGAGCCGGGCCAGCAGCCCGCGGGCCTTGGCGCCGCCGTCGGCGGATCTGGCCACCGCGGCCGGCTCCAGCAACGCGAGGAAGGCGACGGCGGCCGCCGCGGAGCCGAACCCCTTCAAGACGTCCCGGCGGCTGCGAACGGACGGGATGTGGTCATCGGAGTGAGGCATGAGGGCGTTCCTTTCCTGCGGCGCACGTCAACAGGCACGCCGCCCGGCGCTCCCCTGACACGGGCCAGGCCGAGGAAACCACCTGGTCCCGGGTGCCGGGCGGGTGCGGACCGAGTGTCGACGGGGTTACGCCCGTGGTCAACACTTCAAGCAAAAAAGGCAGTTGCCGACAGGTCCGCGTTCGACTACCGAAACTCTCGGTTACCCCCAGGTCAACGAGAGGGTGAGCGCGCACGGTCCCCCTTCAGAGAGTGAAGAAAAATGTGTCACGCATATTGCTGACAATATTGCCGCCCGGTTACCTTCACAGTCGGCCACAGACAACTCACATCCAACAGCCCGTCCCGCCGGTCACTCGACGGCGGCCCCCTACTTGGAGGTTGTGTGTTCAGACGTGTCTTGAGGCGCCCGCTGGCCGCGCTCGCGGCGACCGCCCTGCTGCCCGCCCTGGCCCTGGTGGCCTCCGCGTCCACCGCCAGCTCGGCCTCCGGACCGGACGCGAACCGCGCCGCCCCCGTCGTACGCACGGACAGCGGCCTGGTCCAAGGGGTCACCGCCGACCGGGCGGACCGGTTCCTGGGCCTGCCGTACGCGGCCCCGCCCGTACGTGACCTGCGCTTCGCGCCGCCCGCCGCGCCCGCGTCCTGGAAGGGCGTGCGCGAGGCGGACCAGCAGTCGCCCGCCTGTCTGCAGTTCCAGCCCTCCGGTATCCGGGAGGAGCAGGCCGTCAGCGAGGACTGCCTCTATCTGGACGTCTACCGCCCCAGCGGCACCAAGCCCGGCGCCCACCTGCCCGTACTGGTGTGGTTCCACGGCGGCGCCAACACCCAGGGCACCGGTGTCATCTACGGTGGCGGCAGCATGGCCACCAAGAGCGACGTCATCGTCGTCACCGTCAACTACCGCCTCGGCGCCCTCGGTTTCCTCGCCCACCCGGCGCTGAGCAAGGAGACGCCGGGCGGGTCCGGCAACTACGCCCGCATGGACCAGGTGGCGTCCCTCGAATGGGTCCAGGACAACATCGCGCGGTTCGGCGGCGACACCGGCAACGTCACCATCGCCGGCCAGTCGGCCGGTGGCGGCGCCGTCTGCGACCTGATGGCCATGCCGTCCGCGCGCGGTCTGTTCGACAAGGCCGCGGTGCAGAGTTCGCAGTGCCTGCAGTCGCAGTCGACCCTCGCGGCCGGTGAGCAGAGCGGGGCCGGCTACGCCGAGGCGGTCGGCTGCACCGACGAGGCCACCGTCGTCACCTGCCTGCGCGAGGCGTGGCCGGGCACCCTGATCGCGCACCAGGGCGATTACCTGGGCGGCTCCAAGGTCGGCGGCGCCGTGCTGCCCAAGACGTTCCGGCAGGCGCTGGCCGACGGGACCTGGAACGCGGTGCCGGTGCTGACCGGCAACACCCGCTCCGAGAACCGTCTCGCCTCCGAGGCGTTCGCCGACCTCACCCCGGAAGGGTTCGAGGAGCAGGTCCGCGAGGACTACGGCGACCGGGCCGAGCAGGTGCTTCAGCTGTATCCGCTGGCGGACTTCGACAACCCCTGGGACGCCTACACCCAGATCCGCACCGACGTGCAGCGCGCGTGCACCAACCAGCAGGCCGCACAGCTGATCTCGGCCCAGGCGCCCGTGTACCGCTACGAGTTCAACGACCCGACCTCGCCGACGCTGTACGGCTTCACCCTCCCCGGCAAGGACATGTCGAACGCGCACAGCGCCGAACTGGCCTACCTCTTCGACTTCACCCTCGGCGAGAAGCCGCTCACCGCGCGGCAGGAGAAGCTGGCCGACCAGATGATCGCCTACTGGGGCGCGTTCGCCCACAGCGGCACCCCGAAGGCCAAGGGCGAGCCGTCCTGGCCGCGGTACACCGAAGCGGCCGACTGGCCGGTCATGCAGCTGCGCACGGCCGGCGCCAGCAAGGTGATCGACAGCTACTCGGCCGACCACCACTGCGACTTCTGGCTTTCCTGACGCCGTCGCGCCGTCGCCCGTTCCCGGCGCGCCCACACGACCGTTTCCGGCACACCCGCACGCAGAAAGCAGGGAGCCATGAGACCGTCCCGCACCCGGCGCGGCACCGTCCGCGCCGCCCTCACCGCCCTCGGGCTGCTCGCCCTGGGCCTCACCCCGCTCGCCGCGCAGGCCCAGTCGTCCACGTCGACCGGTGCCCGCCCCGTCTCGGACGTGGTGCAGACCAGCCAGGGCAAGGTCCGCGGCACCGACCGCACCGGCTACGACGCCTGGCTGGGCATCCCCTACGCCGACGCGGGCCGCTGGGAGGCGCCACGGTCCGCCGCGAAGTGGTCCGGCGTCCGCGACGCCACCTCCTTCGGTGACCGGTGCGCGCAGAACACCGGCTGGGACCCCGGCTACGAGCAGACCATCACCACCGAGGACTGCCTCGACCTCAACGTCTACGTCCCCGACAGCGCCCGCGCCAAGACGCCCGTGCTGGTGTGGATCCACGGCGGCGGCTTCACCGGCGGCGCCGGCCAGGACACCAACCCGCGCAAGTTCGTCACCCAGACCGGCGCGATCGTCGTCACCATCAACTACCGCCTCGGTGTCCTGGGCACCCTCAACCTGCCCCAGTTGCAGGCCGAGAGCAAGGACGGCCCCGGCAACTACGGCCTCCTCGACCAGCAGGCGGCGCTGCGCTGGGTGCACTCCGACATCTCCCGGTTCGGCGGCGACCCGGGGAACGTCACCATCGCCGGCCAGTCGGCCGGCGCCGGTTCGGTCTGCGACCACCTGGCCTCTCCCACCGCCAAGGGACTGTTCTCCCGCGCGGTCATCATGAGCGGCGGCTGCAATCTCCAGTCCACCGCCGCCGGCCAGGCGCAGAGCACCGCCTTCGCCGAGGAGGCCGGCTGCGCCACCGCCGCCGACGTCCTGGCCTGCCTGCGCGCCAAGCCCGCCGCCGAGCTGCTCGCCGCGCAGAAGGAGTCGGGCGTCAGCCTGTCCACCGGCGGACGCGCCTTCCCGGTCAACCCGGCGACCGCCGTCCAGACCGGCGCGTTCAACCGGGTCCCGGTGATGCTGGGCCAGACCGACAGCGAACGCGGCCTGTCCACCTTCCAGAACTACGACTACCTCGGTACGCCGATGACGGCCGCCCAGTACGAGTCCGCCGTCCGCTCCGCGTACGGTGCGGACGCCGACGCCGTACTCGCCGAGTACCCGCTCAGCGACTACCCCACCCCGGGCGAGGCGTGGACCGACGCCCAGAACGGCTCCACCTCCTACACCCGCTGGCAGCTCACCCGCGCCCTGTCCAACTGGGTGCCCACCTACGCCTACGAGTTCGCCGAGAGCGACACCCCGCACTTCACGTCCATCTTCCGCATCCAGCAGGAGAGCCAGGCCGCCCGTGACTTCCCGTTCGGCGGGGCGATCCACGTGGACGACCTCGGCTACCTCTGGGACTACCTCGGCCAGACCCTTCCCTACGACGACGACCAGCTCGAACTCTCCCGTCAGATGATCGAGTTCTGGGACCGGTTCACCGCGTCCGGCGACCCCAACGGCCCGGACACGCCGTCCTGGCCGAAGTTCAGTGACCGCACGGGCACGCTGATGTCGCTGGTCGCCTGCGACACCTCGCCGGCCAGCGGCGACGCCCCGGCCGCCTGCTCCAAGGCGAGCCGTGCCTTCCCCGCGGAACACAACCTCGCGTTCTGGCAGAAGCTGCTGGCCTGACCGGCCCGCACCGTAGCGGGGCCCGGCACGCATCCCGCGTGCCGGGCCCCGCTACGGTGCCGTTCAGCGCACCCTGGGCAGCACCTCCTCCCCGAAGGCGCGCAGGGCGCGCTCCAGTTCGTCGAGGCCGCCGCGGTTGGCCAGCCACATGCCGCGCACGCCGCGGCCGGTCAGTTCCTCGATCCGCCGGATCCAGTCGGACGCGTCGCCCGCCATGCCCCAGCGGTCCATCGCGAAACCGGCCAGCCCCAGCTCCCCCATCAGCCGCGCGTTGCCGCCGCCGGCCCGCTGGTGGTCCGCCAGCTCGTAGCGGCCCACGTACTCCCGTACGGCCGCCAGGTGGCGTTCGGGGACCAGCCGGTCCTCGGCCCCCCGGCCCATGCTGTGGTGCAGGATCGAGGCGAGCGAGGGACGCAGCCGGTCCCGCGCGGCCTCCCGGTCGGCGTCCAGGGCGCTGCGGACGGTGAACCACGGCTCGGCGGCCGTCCGCCGGCCGCGCTCCCGTGCCCCCTGACGGAGCTGTTCCAGGGACCACGTCACGACCTCGGGGGTGAGGCCGGTGCCGATGGAGGCGGCGTCACCGACGGCCCCGGCCAGCCGCAGCATGCGCGGTCCCTCGGCGCCGACCGAGATCCGCACCGGGTCACGTGGGCCGGTGAAGACGCGGATGTCGCGTCCGTCGTAGCGTCCGTGGCCGGTGGCCAGGACGTCGCGGACGCAGGTGACGTACTCCTCCAGGCGGGCCCGGGTGGCGGGCCGGCGGCCGACACTGCGCACGGCGGAGTCACCGGTGGCGACCTCCATGAAGGCCCGGCCGCCGGTGATGCCGTCGATGGTGGCCAGGAAGGCCGCCGCGATCTGCGGATCACGCGTCCAGGGGTTGGTGGGACGCATCCCCACGTAGGTGTGCGTGGTGCCGAGCGCGAGCAAGGTGACACGGGCCGCCGCCTCGCCCAGGCGGAAGCCCGTGTCGCCGACACCGATGGAGTGCAGTCCGTAGTCGTCCGCCATCCTGGCCAGGTCGGTCAGCCGGCGGGCGTGCTCGCGGGTGAGGACCGGTTCGAGCACGGTGAACTGCATGGCGAACCGCGGTGCCCCGGTCATCTCACTCCTTCTCCCGGGGCACCAGGGCCACACCGTCCTCGTCCGCGTGCACGGTGTCGCCCGGCGTGAACACCACGCCGCCGAACACCACCGGCTGCCCGGTGGTGCCGGTCCCGGTCTTGCCGCTGCGGCGCGGGTTCGACCCGAGGGCCAGCACCCCCAGGTCGGTCTCGCGCAGCCGGGCCACGTCCCGCACCGCGCCGTGCACGATCACGCCCGCCCAGCCGTTGTCCCGCGCCAGGTCGGCCATCGCGTCGCCCATCAGCGCCGTGCGCAGTGACCCGGCCCCGTCGACCACGAGCACCCGTCCGTGCCCCGGCCGGGACAGGGCCGCGCGCACGAGCACGTTGTCCTCCAGGCACGAGACGGTGTCGACCGGGCCGGAGAACCGGGTCCGGCCGCCGTAGGAGCGCAGTTGGGTGGTGCAGGTCTGGACCGTGCCCTCCAAGCGGTCGCAGACGTCCGCGGTAGGCTCCTCGCTCACTGTCCCGTCCCTTCGTTCCGGCCGGTCAGTGTGTGCGGGAGCCGCATGTGCCGGCTGAGCACCGAGCGGGCGGTGCGTACGTCGACGACCGCGAGCCCGGGGCGCAGCGCCTCCTCCACGGCCTCCGCCGCCCCGGCCGTGTCCAGGGTCGCCGAACGCGCGCCGAAGGCGGTGGCGAGCGGAGCGATCGCGGGCGGCGGGACGACGGCGGCCCCGGCGTTGTCGCCGTCGCGGTGCAGGCGCTGGTACTCGGTGCCCAGCGCCTGGTCGTTGAGGACGAACACCGTCAGGTCGGCCCCGGCGCGGGCCGCGGTGTCCAGTTCCTGTACGTGCATCATGAACGCGGCGTCCCCTTCGAAGACCACGGTCTTGCGGTCAGGGGCGCCCAGGGCGACGCCGATGGCCGTGGTGAGCGCCTGGCCGATGGAACCGAAGCCCTGGGCGGCGAAGAAGCGGCCCCGGGCGGGCACGGTGACGAACGCGGCGGCGAAGCCCGAGCAGTGGCCGTTGCTGATGACGACGGTGGCGTCCTCGGGCAGGCGCTCGCTGATCTCGGCGACCGCGCGCCGTGGGTCGACGGTGCCGTCGGGGACCGGCGGGGCGAAGTCCCGCAGGTCCTCCTGCCAGCAGTCGGCGGCCGGGCCGACCGGACCGAACCACGGCCGGCGCGCACCGGTCAGCGCGCGGGTCAGGGACACGGTGCGGCGCAGGGTGCCCGCCACGTCGCCGCGCAGCGTCTCCGTGCGGCCACCGTTCCCCGGCGCGCCCGCGGACTTCCCGCCGGGTACCTCGTCGACGACCTTGACGACGTGCGCCTGGGCGAACAGGTGCCGGGACTGGGTGGTGCTGCGGCCCATGGAAGCGCCGAACGCCACGACCAGGTCGGCGGAGCCGAGCAGGCGCTCGGCGGCGGGGTGGGCCAGGCCGCCGGCGATGCCCAGGTCGAGGGGGTGGCCGTCGAACATGCCCTTGGCGGGCAGGGTCGTGGCCAGGCCGGCGCCGAAGTGGTCCGCGAGCGTGCGCAGCAGGTCGGGAGCGTGACCGTCCGCCGCGCCGCGGCCCCCGATCAGCACCGGCCGTTCGGCGTCGGCGAGCAGCCGGGCCAGCCGTTCGGCCGCGACCGCGTCGTCGTCCGCGGACGGTGCCCCGGACGAGTCCGGTAGCGCTGCCGCTACTCGTACCGCGCGGTCGGCCGCGGGTGCGGTGAGGAGGTCGGCGGCGATGCCCAGGACGACCGGCCGCGACCGGTCCCGGGCCACGGCGAGGGCCGCGGTGAGGGCGCCCTCGGGGTCGTCGTCCGGTCCCATGGTGCGGTACACCGCCTCGCAGGAGGCGGCGAAGGACGCCTGGTCGAAGCGCTGGGCGCCCTGGTAGCCGGCGGGAGTCTCGGCCGCGATCACGACGAGCGGCGTGCGGTTACGCGCCGCGACCACCAGGGACGTCGCCACATGGGTGAGCCCGGGGCCGTGGGTGACCGAGCAGATACCGGTCCGGCCCGCGGACCAGGTGTAGCCCTCGGCCATCGCCACGGCGGCGCTCTCGTGCCGGACCTCCACCACGCCGACGCCGCGTTCCTCCAGCGCCAGCAGCAGGTGCATGTTGCCGTCCCCCATGAGGGCGAAGACATGGGTGCAGCCGGTGCGTGCCACGGCGTCGGCCAACGCCGTGGCACGGGTGGCGGTGCGGGCCTGGGTGCCGGTGGCGGCGGCCAGGTCGGTGTTGCTCAAGAGGACTCCTTCGCCGGCTTTCGCGCGAGGTACTTGGAGAAGAAGGGCAGCACTTCGTTCTCGAAGCGCTCGGGGACGCGGTTGCCGTGGTTGCCTTGGTAGACCTCGAAGGTGTGCGGCACGTCGTACGAGGTCAGAACGCGGTCGAACTCGGTCAGGTTGGCCAGGATGTTGGTGTCCTCGTCCCCGACGTCGAAAGCGATGTGCTGCTTTCTGAGGTTGTTGATGTACTGGTCGACCATGGCGAGCGGCCGGTTGGCGGTCATCCGGGCGAACACCGCCGGGTCCAGTTCGCCGTTCTTGACCGGGGAGTCGTAGTAGAGCGGCGGGTTGTCCGGGTCGGGAGCCCACGCCGCGGCGGCGGCGACCGCCGTCCTGATGCTGGACGGGACCTGGGTGTAGTCGTCGGGTCGCTCGGTGAACGCCTCGAACGCCGCCATCTCCTCGGGAGTGTCCGGGATGTTGCTGGTCGGGGAGATGCAGCAGGAGCTGAGGATGTACAGGGAGGAGAAGACCTCGGGGTGCTTCATCCCGATCCGCATCGCGCCGTAGCCGCCCATGGAGTGGCCCGCCAGCCCGCGGGCCTCGACCCGGTCGATGGTGCGGAAGTGCTTGTCCACGTACGACACCAGGTCCTGGGAGACGAACGACTCCCAGTCCCCTGTGGTGGCGCCGCTGGAGTAGTTGCTGCCGCCGTAGACGGTCATCGCGTTCGGCGTGACGATGATCATGTCGCGTGCGGTGCCGCCCGTGATGGCGCGGTCGGCGATGGTGGGGATGTGGGTTCCGGCGCCGTCGCCGAAGTAGCTCAGGTCGGTGTTGGTGAACCCGTGCAGCATGTACAGCACGGGGTAGCGCCGGTGGGAGTCGGACTTGTAGCCGGGAGGCAGGTACACCGAGACGTCCCGGTCCGGTGAATCGCCCTCCAGGTTTCCTTCGAGCGATTTCCCGTGCACCTTCACCCGCAGCACGGTTCCGGTGGAATCCCGGTCCGCCCGGGCGGCGGCATGCGTGGCGTCGGCGCCTCCGGCGGCGGACGGGGCCGCCGCCGCCAGGCACATCGCGACGAGAACGGTGGACGTCACGGCGCTTGCCGCGCGGCGTACGAGGCCGCGTCTCTTCCCTGGGAATGTCATGTGACTCTCCTCTCCGGTTCCCGCCATGGTCGGAAGCCGTGCCGACGAGCGCAATGCCCGGTGCGAAAGCATCCGTGATGAGCCGATAAGCAGCCGTGGTGCGCCGCCCGTCAGGTGGTCCGCCGGGGCAGGTGTCTGCGCGCGTGGGACGGCAGGAGCAGCGCGGCCAGCGCGGCCAGCGCCGCGACCGCGGCGCACGCGGCGGCC
>NZ_JBFAAP010000075.1:0-30918 GCF_040639815.1 Streptomyces sp. NPDC023723 | reverse complement strand
ACCCGTGCCGCCCCAGGCGGCACGACTGCCCGCAGTTGGGCGGGTACGCGCCGCCCGCGGATGGGCGGGTGCGCGGCGCCCGGCGGAGGGGCGGGTGCGCGGCGTTCGCGGAGGGGCGGGTGCGCGGCGCCCGCGCGGTTGGGCAGGTGCGCGGCGTTCGCGGGTGGGCGGGTGCGCGGCGTCCGCGGAGGAGCGCGGGTGCGCGGCTATGAGTCGTGCGCCGTGCGTTGTCGAGTGGGTACGTACGTGCGCGCGCTCGCTCGCGGCGGGAAGGGGGCGGGGTGGGGGGTGTTCGCCCGCAGCGGTTGGCGCGTCGACCCGGGTGAGCCCCGTAGGAGACCGATTTCGCGCCGTTCCGAGGACGGACACCCCCCCCCGCCCCGGCCCCGACCCACAACCCCACCGAGGGCGCTACGCGCAGCCCCACCGGACCCGCACAGGCGCCGCAGGCGTCAAATCAGCGCGATCAGCGCGGCCACCGTGTCGATCGTTCCCAGGGCCACCGCGATGACGGCCGGGAGCGGGCGGGAGCCCGCCCAGGTCCGGCCCATCGCCAGCCAGCCGCAGACGATCGCCGCGGGGCCGAGGAGGATCCCCAGCGCGAAGAACCCGGCGACCGCGCACACGACCCCGATGATTGCGAGCGTCGCGCGATCCGGCCCGCTCCCTGACCACGTCCGGCCACGTGAGCGAGGGTGCCTGCGCGTTCCTGGTCCGAAGCTCGTCATCATCAACTCCCTGAACTCCTGCTGGAGTTCGGGTACCCCCGATGAGACGGCCAATCCTCCCGGCAAGGCGCGCTGCCCCCCTCCAGCAGCGCGCCGCAGCCGTCATCCCCCATGTCACCTGCGACGCACAACAAAAGGGGAGGCTTCGCCGGAATTGTCACCCTGATGAGGGAATCGTCAGATGTGGCCGACGCCCGCGCCCGCCTCCGCGTTCTCCCCCTTCTTCGTCAGGAACGCCACGAACACCGCCACCACGGCCACCCCCGCCGCGGTCAGCGACGCCAGGCTCATCCCGGAGATGAACGTGTCGTGCGCGACATCCGCGATCTTCTCGGCGACCGGCGCCGGCGTCCCCGGCGGCACCGGCGCGATGCCCTGCTGCACGCCCTCCGCCGCCGCGTCCAGCTGGGCCGGCGTGAGCTTGGGCAGCCCCGCCTCGGCCCAGTTGCCCGCGAAGGAGCTGTCCACCTTGGAGGCCATCACCGCGCCCAGCACCGCCGTACCGAGGCTGCCGCCGATCTGCATCGCCGCCTGCTGGAGACCGCCGGCCACCCCGGACAGCTCCAGCGGCGCGTTCCCCACGATGACTTCGGTGGCGCCGACCATGACCGGGGCCAGCCCCAGCCCCAGCAGCGCGAACCACACCGACATCGCCAGGCTGCCGGTATCCGTCTCCAGCGTCGACATGCCGTACATCGCGATCGCGGTGAGCGCCATGCCGCCGGCCAGCGGCACCCGCGGCCCGAACTTGGTGATCATCGCGCCCGCCGCCGGCGACCCGACGATCATCATCGCGGTCAGCGGCAGCAGGTGCAGACCGGCGTCGACCGGGCTCATCCCGTGCACGTTCTGCAAGTAGAAGGTGACGAAGAACAGGCCGCCCATGAAGGCGATGGCCATCAGCACCATCAGCACCACACCGGCCGACAGCGGCACCGAGCGGAACATCGCCAGCGGGATCAGCGGTTCGCTCACCTTCGTCTCCCAGAAGGCGAAGAGCGCGAAGCCGACCACCGACACGGCGATGAACAGCCAGGTCGTGCCGGCGCCCCAGCCCCACTCGGGCGCCTTGATGAGCGCCCACACCAGGCAGAACATCGAGGCCGACAGCAGCACGATGCCGACGATGTCGAAGGACCGCGGCGCGTTCTCCGCGCGGTGGTCCAGCAGGATCAGTACGCCGAGCACCAGGGCGATCACACCCACCGGCACGTTGATGAAGAACACCGACTGCCAGTTGACGTGCTCCACGAGCACGCCGCCCAGGATCGGGCCGCCGGCCGTGGACGCGCCGATGACCATGCCCCAGATGCCGATCGCCATGTTCAGCTTCTCGGCCGGGAAGGTCGCCCGCAGCAGCCCGAGCGCGGCCGGCATCAGCAGCGCCCCGAACAGGCCCTGGAAGACCCGGAAGACGATGACCGCCCCGATACTGCTGGACAGCCCGATCGCCCCGGAGGACGCGGCGAAGCCCGCCACGCCGATCAGGAAGGTCTGCCGGTGACCGAACCGGTCGCCGAGCTTGCCCGCGGTGATCAGGGTGACCGCGAGGGCGAGGAAGTACGCGTTGGTGATCCATTGCAGCTCGGACCAGCTCGCGCCGAGGTCCTTGCCGATGGCCGGATTGGCGATGGCCACGATGGTGCCGTCCAGGGCCACCATCATGACCCCGACGGCGACGGTTATGAGCGTGACCCACGGATGGCCGCGCAGCCCCTTGGCCGGCCCGGCGTCCGACGGCCCCCGGTCTCCCGGCCCCGTCGTCTCGATGGTCTGACTAGTCATGCTTTCGAGCTTAGTGACAGCCACTGACAATTGACGAATCAATTCACAAGTCGGTAACTGACATGACACCCCCCTATAGCCTGAGCTGGGGGAAGTGTTGAAGGAGAGGCCATTTGAGAACGCTGCGCGAACGCAAGAAGCAGCACACCCGGGACGCCCTGCTGCGGGCCGCCCTCGATCTGTTCACCGCGCGGGGCTACGAGGAGACGACCGTCGACGACATCGCCGCGGCCGTCGACGTCTCGCAGCGCACCTTCTTCCGTTACTTCGCCGGCAAGCAGGACGCTGCGTTCTACGTGGCCCGCCTCGCCGAGTCGCACTTCGTCGACGCGATCCGCGCCCGCCCGCCGCGCGAGGCGCCGCTGGACGCGCTGCGCGGCGCGCTGACGGACAGCTGGGACGGCATCGGCGCGGCCATCGAGCAGCTCGTCCCGCTCGACGTGCACCTGCGCTTCTACCAGGTGATCGAGTCGACCCCGGCGCTGCTCGCCGCCCATCTGCACCGGGCCACGGAGCTGGAGGAGGAGATCGCGCGGGTGATCGCCGGGCGCGAGGGCCTGGACGTGGACACCGATCCGCGGCCCCGCGTGCTGGTGGCCGCCTTCGGCGCGGTGATGCGGGTGACGGAACGGATCTGGACCACCCGCGGCGACCCGAGCCTCACGGCGCTGCGCGACCTGACGGCCGCTCACCTGGACCACCTGGGACCGGCCCTCACCGGAGACTGGCACCCGACACCGCCCCCCGCCCCATCGTCCTCCCCCTCGCCCCGCCCGTCCCCCGCCCCATCCCCGTCTGCCGCGACCGAAACGTGATCCGTGCCACTTGACGCACCCGAGACCGTCTCGTTCTCCTAGTGTGTCCTCCCAGTGACTTCTTTCGACACCTCCCCGCAACTGAATGTCTGGCGGGCGCTGCTCGCGCTGGCCGTGGTGTTCGTGATGCTGGCGACCACCGGCTGGACCGCCCTGCGCAACCACCGGGAGACGACCGCGCTCCAGGCGTCGGTCACCGCGTGGGAGCACGGCCGCGTCGGCGGACGCCGGCTGCCGGACACCGGCACCGGCCCGGTCCGCCTCGCGCGCTTCTTCGCCTCGCTCACCGCCGCCCAGCGCTCCGCCCTGGCCCGCCGCTACCCGCTCGCCGTGGGCAACATGAACGGCGCCCCCGTGGCCCTGCGCTACCGGGCCAACCGGACCGCCCTCGCGACGGCCCGGAAGCAGGAGCGCCGGCGGCTGCACGACAGCCGGCTCTCGCCCGCCGGGCAGCAGGAGGCGGCCGCCCGCATGCACCGCTACGAGCAGCTGCTGCGCCCGGGACGGCACGTCCTCGCCTTCGACCCGGACGGCGCCGGCCGGGTCGCCGAGGTGTTCGGCAGCCTGAACCGGGCCGACCGGGTGTCCGTCGTGGTGCCGGGCTCCGACACCGACCTGCTCACCTTCCAGCGCGCCGAGCGCGGGTACGCCGCGCCGGTCGGCATGGCCAGGGCGCTGTACCGGGCCGAGCGCGCGGCGCGCCCGGCGACCCGTACGGCGGTGATCGCCTGGGCCGACTACACCGCGCCCAGCGGGCTCGGCGTGGACGCGGCCACCGCGACGCTCGCCGCGCAGGGCGCGGACCGGCTGGACGCGCTGGTGCGCGCGCTGCCGGGCCGGACACCGGTCTCCCTCTTCTGCCACAGCTACGGCTCGGTGGTGTGCGGGCTGGCGGCCCGGTCGCTGCCCGGCCGGGTCGCCGACGTGGCGGTGGCCGGCAGCCCCGGCATGCGGGTGGAGACCGCCGCCGGGCTGCGCACCCCGGCCCGGGTGTGGGCGATGCGGGACGCCGACGACTGGATCCAGGACGTGCCGAACCTGGAGTGGGGCGGGCTCGGGCACGGCGCCGACCCGGTCTCCGCCGCGTTCGGCGCGCGGGTGCTGTCGGCGCGCGGCGCCCAGGGGCACAGCGGCTACTTCGCCCCGGGCACGGAGAGCCTGGCCAACTTCGCGCGGATCGGGGTTGGCGCATACCGCTCGGTGGACTGCGCCGGGCAGGACGACGGCTGCCGGGCCGGTTTGTCCGCGGCGGGCGAGGCCGGACGCGCGTAGAGACGACGGAAACCGCGGCCCGCGCGGGGATAGGACGCGGCGACCGGTGCCGCATACGATGAGCCGCATGGGTGACGTACTGGCCGGATTTCATGCCGCCTGGGAGTTCGGGTCCGACTCCGTGCTCATCCGCTACGAACGGGGGATTCGAACACCGAAGCTCTTTCAGGCACTGGGGGAACGCCGGGTCCCGCTCGACGCGATCGCGGGCGTGACGCTGACGCCCGGCAGACGCGGCACGGTCGTCCTGCGCATCGAGCCGCGCGCGGGCGCCGACCCGCTGATGGAGGTGGCGGCGGGACAGCTGAAGGAGTCGTCCGACCCCTACCGGCTGGTGCTGCCGGCCGAGCGCGAGGTGCTCGCCGAGTACTACGCCGACGAACTGCGCGCGCACCTGCCCGGCCCGGACACCGGTCCCGGTCCCGCCGGCCGGCACCTGGTGGCCGCCCCCGAGCCGCCGCTGCACTTCAAGGCGTACGACGCGAAGGCGTCCTTCGACGGGACGGCGGTGTCGTTCCGCTGGTTCTGGACCGGGGCGTCGTCGGCGAAGTGGAAGGCCGGCGACCAGACGTTCCCGGTGGCCGCGCTCAGCGGGGTGGAGTGGCGCTCCCCGGAGGTCTTCGAGGGCTGTCTGCGGCTGGCGCGCCGGGACGAGCCGGACGCGCCCGCCCAGGCCGACCAGGACCCGGCGTCCGTGGTGTTCGGGCTGGGCTACGGGGCGGTGCACGAGTCGCTGCCGTTCGCCGCGGCGGTGCTGGCCGCGGTGCGCGGGGCGTCGCCGGTGGCGGTACCGGCCGCCCGCCGCGACCCGGCCGACATCGCCGAACGCATCCGGCACCTCGGGGAGCTGCACCAGGCGGGGCTGGTCACGGACGAGGAGTTCACGGAGAAGAAGGCGGAACTGCTCGCGCAGCTCTAGCGGGCGCCAGCGGGCTCTGGCGGGCTCTAGGCGCGGTCGTAGAAGCCGATCTTCAGGTCGAGCACGGCCAGCGCGTCCTGGAGTTCCGCGATCCGGGTCAGGACGTCCTGCCGGGTCGTCTCCAGCAGGTCGCGGCGGTCGCCGTAGGTGCTGTCGCCCTCGCGCACCAGTTCGGCGTACCGGACCATGTCGGCGACCGGCATGCCGGTCAGCCGGAGCTTGCCGACGAAGTCGAGCCAGTCCAGGTCGCGGTTGCGGTAGCGGCGCTGGCCGGTGTGCGAGCGGTCGATGTCCGGCATCAGGCCGATCCGCTCGTACCAGCGCAGGGTGTGCGCGGTCAGTCCGGTGTGGGCGACGACCTCGCTGATGGTGTAGCGGTCCTGGCCGTCGGGGCGCGGGTGGCGCCGGGGCCCCGAGGAGCAGGTGCCGGTGCGGGGCGTGCTCTGCATCACCGTCATGGCGTCCACGCTATGGCCTTGGAGTGCGCTCCAGGCAAGCGGCCCGGCCGAAAATCGCCGGACAGGGCAGGGGGTGGATCATTACCGTCGCGTCCATGAGTCTCGTACGCCGGGCCGTGCCCGAGGACGCCGCGGAAGTACTGCGCCTGCGCCAGGTGATGATCGATTCGATGGCGGCGGGGCCGGGCGGCGCCGGCTGGCACGCCGAGTCGCTGCCCACCCTGCGGAAGCGGCTGGCCGCCCCGGACGGGGACTTCGCGGCGTTCGTCGTCGACCACCCGGAGCGGCCCGGGGCGCTGGCCGCGCTGGTGGCGGGGACGCTGGAGTACCGGATCGGCCGGGCCGGCAATCCGCACGGCCGCGTCGGGTACGTGTTCAGCGTCGCCACCGACCCGGACGCCCGGCGCCGCGGCTACGCGCGGGCGGGCATGGCGGAGTTGCTGGAGTGGTTCCGGGAGCGGGGCGCCGCGCAGGTCGATCTGAACGCCTCCGCCGACGCCGAGCCGCTCTACGCCTCCCTCGGCTTCGTCCACAAGCCGGACCCCTCGATGCGGCTGACGTTCTGACCCGCCTAGGCTCGACGGCATGTCGCTGAACAGCCTCGCGTCGATCGAGAACTGGCCGGTCCGCACCGCCGCGGCGGGTGTCGTACGGGCGGACGGCACCGTGCTCGGCACCCACGGCCCCGCCGGACACCGCTTCCCGCTGGCGTCGGTCACCAAGCCGCTCGCCGCCTACGCGGCCCTCGTCGCCTACGAGGAGGGCGCCGTCGAACTGGACGAACCCGCCGGTCCGCCCGGGTCGACGGTCCGGCACCTGCTCGCCCACACCTCCGGGCTGGCCTTCGACGAGCACCGCACGACCGCCCGGCCCGGGGAGCGGCGGCTGTACTCGAACGCCGGGTTCGAGCAGCTCGGCGACCACCTCGCCAAGGCGACCGACATCCCGTTCGCCGAGTACGCCCGGCAGGCGGTCCTCGCCCCGCTCGGCATGACCTCCACCACCCTGGACGGCTCCCCCGCCAAGGACGGCGTCTCCACCGTCGAGGACCTGCTCCGCTTCGCCGCCGAGGTGCAGGCGCCGCGCCTCCTTGACCCGCGCACCGTCGCCGAGGCGATGACCGTGCAGTACCCGGGCGTCAAGGGCGTACTGCCGGGCTACGGCCACCAGAACCCCAACGACTGGGGCCTCGGCTTCGAGATCCGCGACGGCAAGTCCCCGCACTGGACGGGGTCGGGCTCCTCCCCGCGCACCTTCGGGCACTTCGGGCAGTCGGGCACGTTCCTGTGGATCGACCCGGCCGCGGGGCTCGCCTGCGCCGCCCTGACCGATCGGGCGTTCGGGCCGTGGGCGGTCCAGGCGTGGCCGCCGTTCACGGACGCGGTACTCACCGAAGCGGGCTGATTCTCCCGTTCCCCGGCGAAACCGCCCCGCTTTCGAGCACATTGAGTACATGAGCGGTTACGCAGACAGAGTTCCCGGCTACCTGACCTTCCGGGTCGCCCACCAGGAAGGCCCCATCGCGGCGTTCGCCGAGCAGGAGGCGTGGGAGGCGCGGGAGCGGTACCCCCGGCTGATGGGAGTGGGCCTCGGGGAGTTCTTCCACGCCCGGGCGCTGGACACCGGCGGCTGGGAGCTGTCCGAGTACGGCAACGACACCCCGCAGGGCGCCCGGGACTCCATGGGGTCGCACTTCCGGATGCGGGCCAAGGACGCCGAGGAGGCCGGGGACGCCAAGGGCCACAGGACGTGGATGGCCGCCGCCCTGCGGATGGACCGGGAGGTGGTGAACGAGCTCACCGTCGACGGGGAGCGGTTCCGGATCGTCCGGGCCTCGAAGTTCATCCGGATGGGCAACGGCGGCCCCGAACCGCCCCGGCCCTCCGACCCCGACCCGGCGGAGGTCGGCGAGGGCCACAGCGTGCCCCGGCCCACCAAGGGCTTCGTGGTCGATCCGTACACCAGCGCCGGGCTCTCCGACAGCCTGCTGAAGTTCGACCTGGTCCAGTTGGTCGGCGCCGGCGCCGGCGCGCCGGAGGACGTCCGGGCCGACGCGCGCCGCGCCGCCCAGGAGTGTCCCGGCGGGGTGCTGCTGCCGGCCGTGTTCATGGTCGCCGAGCGCACCGACGGGGAGTGGCAGTCGCACAACCCGGGCGCCTCGCACTCCTCGCCGCAGGGCGCGCGCGACGCCCTCGCCGGGTGGCTGCGGGTCATGGCGCCGTTCACGCTGCGGCTGTCGGACGAGAAGAAGGCGGAGTACGCGCGCGCGGCCGACAAACTGGACGCCAAGCGCGGCAACAGTCTCACCGTCGACGGGACGCGGTACCGGGTCACCCGGGTCGAGCGGCTGGTCCGGATCGGCCCGGACGGCCCGGAGGGCCCCCGGCCCAGCGACTACGACCCGGAGGACCCGATCGACGTCCAGGTCCGGAAGCTGAAGGCGGAGGGCCTGTGGAAGGAAGAGGACGAGCCGCTCGAACTCGACGAACGCACCCTTGAGCTGCAGGCCCTGTGGGACGCGGAGGAGAAACGCCGCCTGGCGGTCAAGGAACAGAAGCAGAAGAGGAGTTGAGGTGCCCCGTGGTCCACATCAATATGCTCGACCCGACCGCGTCCCCGCTCGACTACTACGGCTGGGAACTGCGCCGCCGTCGTGAGGCGGCCGGACTCACCCTCCAGCAACTCGGCGCGATCATCTTCTGCACGGGGTCGCTGATCGGCCAGATCGAGACCACGAAGAAGGTTCCCACCCGGGACTTCTCCGAACGCGTGGACGCGGGGCTCGGCACGGACGGCCAGTTCTCCCGCCTGATCGGCCTGGTCCTGCGCAGCCAACTCCCTACGTGGTTTCAGCCGTACGCGGAGATGGAGGCGAAGGCGGCTTATATCTCCACGTATCAGGCACAGTTGGTGTACGGGCTCTTTCAGACGGAGGAGTACGCGCGGGCGGTCCTCGCCACGGGATCGCCGGACGACCTTGAGGGATTGTTGTCGGCCCGGATGGAACGCCAGCGCATCCTGGAGCGGCTCCAACCGCCGCTGACCTGGGTCGTCCTGGATGAAGCGGTGCTGCACCGTCCGATCGGCGGCCCGGGGGTGATGCGACGGCAACTGGAGCGGTTGTTGGAGTTCAACGAGCACCGGTGGATGCGCATCCAGGTGCTGCCGAACTCTGCGGGCGAACACCCCGGGCTCGCCGGGGCGTTCAACATCCTGCGATTCGCCGATCATCCGGACATTTTCTACACGGAGGACATGATGTCCGGCCACATGACGGCCGACCCGGAAACCATCAAGCAAGCCAGCCTCCATTACGCTCACTTGCAGGCAGCCGCCCTGTCCGTAAGCGACTCGGCGGCGCTGATCGCCCGCGTGATGGAGGAACGCTATGAAGATCGAAGCCAGCGCGACGCAGTGGCGTAAGTCCAGCTACAGCGGACCGAGCGGCGGCGACTGCGTCGAGGTCGCCGCCTCCCTCGGAGCCGTCCGGGACAGCAAGAACCCCGCCGGCCCCGTCGTGACCGTCGGCGCAGCCGCCTGGCGGGCGTTCATAGACGGTCTGCGGTAGTCATCTCCCACAGCAACAGCTCCGCCTCCGTCAACCCCTCCGCCTCCAGCCCCGCCGCCCCGGTGACGCGTGCCGCGTCGCCGGGGCCCAGCTCGGCCCCGGCCAGCAGTACCGCACCGCGTACGGCATGGACGTACACGTACGCCCCGTCCGGCACCGCCGTCCGCTCCCCCTTCGCCAGGCGCCGTACGTGCAGCATGGCGCCGGCGGCGGGCAGGGCGTACGGCGTGGCGTCGGCGATGCCGCGGACGATCTCGTACGACGGCGTGCCGCCGGGCTCGCGCGGGGCCAGCCACATCTGAACGAAGACCAGCGGCTCGGGGCCGTCGTTGCGCTCCACGTGCCGGACGCCGCCCGCCGCACTGAGCCGTTGGACGTCCCCGGCGCGCACCACCGTCTCCCGCCCCGTGCTGTCCCGGTGGGTCAGCTCGCCCTCGACCACCCAGGTGACGATCTCGGTGTGGCTGTGCGGGTGTTCGCCGAAGCCGGCGCCGGGCGCGAGCCGCTCCTCGTTGCAGGCGATCAGCGCACCGAAGCGGAGGTTGTCCGGGTCGTAGTGGGGGCCGAAGGAGAAGGCGTGCCGGGAGTCGATTCCGGCCGCCGGGTCACCTCCCGGGTAGCGCGCGTCGGCGCGGCGTACGTCCATCACGCGGTCCACCGTAGACCCGGCGGCACAGCCAACCATCCCGATAAGGCAGTCTTGTCCCGTGCCCGAACCCGAAGCCAGCAACCCCCTGCCCGAGCGGCGTCCCGCCCATCCGCACTCGGCGACCCTGAAGCGGCTGGAGCAGTCCGCCGGGTCGCTCGCCGCGCAGGCGATCACGCGGATGGACGAGACCCTGCCCTGGTACCGGGCCATGCCGCCGGAGAACCGGTCCTGGATCGGGCTGGTCGCCCAGGCGGGCATCGCCGCGTTCACCGAGTGGTTCCGGCGGCCGGACACCCCGCAGGCCATCTCCACCGACGTCTTCGGCACCGCGCCGCGTGAGCTGACCCGGGCGATCACGCTGCGGCAGACCGTGGAGATGGTGCGCACCACCATCGAGGTGATGGAGTCCGCGATCGACGAGGTCGCGGCCCCCGGCGACGAGTCCGTACTGCGCGAGGCGCTGCTGGTGTACGCCCGGGAGATCGCCTTCGCCACCGCCCAGGTCTACGCGCAGGCCGCCGAGGCACGCGGTGCCTGGGACGCGCGCCTGGAGTCACTGGTGGTCAACGCGGTGCTCAGCGGGGAGGCCGACGAAGGGGCCGTGTCCCGGGCCGCCGCGCTGGGGTGGAACTCGCCGGAGCATGTGTGCGTGGTGCTGGGGACCGCGCCCGACGGGGACTCCGAGCTGACCGTGGAGGCGATCCGGCGGGCCGCCCGGCACGCCAAGCTCCAGGTGCTCACCGGGGTGCTCGGGGACCGGCTGGTGGTCATCGCGGGCGGCAGCGACAACCCCCTCGCGGTCGCCAAGTCGCTGATCGGGCCGTTCGCGCAGGGCGCGGTGGTGGCCGGTCCGGTGGTGCCCGACCTGCTCGCCGCGACCCGGTCCGCGCAGGCCGCCGCCGCCGGGCTGAAGGCGGGTTCGGCCTGGCCGGACGCGCCGCGTCCGGTGCTCGCGGACGATCTGCTCCCGGAGCGCGCGATGGCCGGGGACCCGGCGGCCCGGCTCCAGTTGGTGGAGGAGATCTACAGACCGCTGGAAGAGGCGGGTGCGGCGCTGCTGGAGACGCTCAGCGTCTATCTCGAACAGGCGAGCAGTCTCGAAGGGGCCGCCCGGATGCTCTTCGTCCACCCCAACACCGTGCGCTACCGGCTCCGACGTGTGACTGATGTCACCGGCTGGTCACCCTCCGATGTACGATCCGCCTTCACCCTGCGGATCGCGCTGATCCTGGGACGTCTGGCCGATGGAGATCCACAACTCTAGTCTTTTGTGGAGGGTCCACAAAACCCCTCCGTGTTCTTCGTCCCTGTCCCCACGGGCGGCCACGCCCGTCCCCAAGAGAGAGTGTGAGAGTGCTCGTACTCGTCGCTCCCGGCCAGGGCGCCCAGACGCCCGGCTTCCTGACTGACTGGCTTCAGCTGCCCGGTGCGGCCGACCGCGTCGCCGCGTGGTCGGACGCCATCGGCCTCGACCTCGCCCACTACGGCACCGAGGCCGACGCCGACGCGATCCGTGACACGGCCGTCGCCCAGCCGCTGCTGGTCGCCGCCGGCCTGCTCTCGGCCGCGGCACTGGGTGCCGTCTCCGAGATCGCGCCGGGCGCGGTCGCGGGCCACAGCGTCGGCGAGATCACCGCCGCCGCGTTCGCCGGCGTGCTCGACGACACCGCCGCGCTGAGCCTCGTACGCAAGCGGGGCCTGGCCATGGCCGAGGCCGCCGCCACCGCCGAGACCGGGATGTCGGCGCTGCTCGGCGGCGACCCCGAGGTCAGCGTGGCGCACCTGGAGAAGCTCGGCCTGACCCCGGCCAACGTCAACGGCGCCGGGCAGATCGTCGCCGCCGGGACCCTGGCGCAGCTCGCCGCGCTGGCCGAGGACAAGCCGGAGGGCGTCCGCAAGGTCGTTCCGCTGAAGGTGGCCGGCGCCTTCCACACGCACCACATGGCGTCGGCGGTGGACAAGCTCGCCGCGGCCGCCGCGGAGCTGTCCCCCGCCGATCCCGCCGTGACCTACGTCTCCAACCGGGACGGCCGGGCCGTCGCCACCGGCGCCGAGCTGCTCGACCGGCTCGTCGGCCAGGTCGCCAGCCCGGTCCGCTGGGACCTGTGCATGGAGACGTTCAAGGAGCTGGGAGTCACCGCCCTGATCGAGGTGTGCCCCGGCGGCACGCTCACCGGGCTGGCCAAGCGCGCGCTGCCCGGCGTGAAGACGCTGGCCCTCAAGTCCCCCGCCGACCTCGACGCCGCCCGCGAACTGATCGCGGAACACGGTGCGTGAGAAGGAGCCCGAGAGCATGTCGAAGATCAAGCCAAGCAAGGGAGCCCCGTACGCGCGCATCCTCGGTGTCGGCGGCTACCGCCCGACCAGGGTGGTGCCCAACGAGGTGATCCTGGAGACGATCGACTCGTCCGACGAGTGGATCCGCTCCCGCTCCGGCATCGAGACCCGGCACTGGGCGGGCCCCGAGGAGACCGTCGCGGCGATGTCCGTCGAGGCGTCCGGCAAGGCGATCGCGGACGCCGGGATCGACGCCCAGCAGATCGGCGCGGTCGTCGTGTCGACGGTGTCGCACTTCGCCCAGACCCCGGCGATCGCCACCGCCATCGCCGACCAGCTCGGTACCGGCAAGGCCGCCGCGTTCGACATCTCGGCGGGCTGCGCGGGCTTCGGCTACGGGCTGACGCTGGCCAAGGGCATGATCGTCGAGGGCTCGGCGGAGTACGTGCTCGTGATCGGCGTGGAGCGGCTGAGCGACCTGACCGACCTGGAGGACCGGGCCACCGCGTTCCTCTTCGGGGACGGCGCGGGCGCGGTCGTGGTCGGCCCCGCCAAGGAGCCGGCGATCGGTCCGACGGTCTGGGGCTCGGAGGGCGACAAGTCCGAGACGATCAAGCAGACCGTGCCCTGGGACCAGTTCGCCGCCGAGGGCCACACCAAGTTTCCTGCGATCACGCAGGAGGGCCAGGCGGTGTTCCGCTGGGCCGTGTTCGAGATGGCGAAGGTCGCCCAGCAGGCGCTGGACGCGGCCGGAATCACCCCGGACGAACTGGACGTCTTCATCCCGCACCAGGCCAATGTGCGGATCATCGACTCGATGGTGAAGACGCTGAAGCTGCCGGAGCACGTCACGGTCGCCCGTGACATCCGCACCACCGGCAACACCTCGGCCGCCTCGATCCCGCTCGCGATGGAGCGGCTCCTGGCGACCGGCGAGGCGAAGAGCGGCGACACCGCACTCGTCATCGGCTTCGGGGCGGGTCTCGTCTACGCCGCGACGGTCGTTACTCTCCCCTAGGCACTCCGTGCCGGATCATGCGTCCGGGACGGAACCCACCGCCACACCCTCTGGAACACAACGAAGGAGCGCCGTCATGGCCGCCACTCAGGAAGAGATCGTCGCCGGTCTCGCGGAGATCGTGAACGAGATCGCCGGCATCCCGGTCGAGGACGTCGAGCTGGGCAAGTCGTTCACCGACGACCTGGACGTCGACTCGCTGTCCATGGTCGAGGTCGTCGTCGCCGCCGAAGAGCGCTTCGACGTGAAGATCCCCGACGAGGACGTCAAGAACCTCAAGACGGTCGGCGACGCGACCGAGTACATCCTCAAGCACCAGGGCTGATCCGCCGATCAGCGCTCTGGGCTGACTGCCCCGCCACCCGGCGGTGGCGCCGTTCGAATCCTCGTATCTGGAGAATGAATTCCCGTGAGCTCGACCAATCGCACCGTGGTCGTCACCGGTATCGGCGCAACCACACCGCTGGGTGGCGACGCAGCCTCTACCTGGGAGGGCCTGGTGGCCGGCAAGTCCGGCGTCAAGCCCCTGGAGCAGGACTGGGCCGCCGAGCAGGCGGTCCGGATCGCGGCCCCAGTGGCCGTGGAGCCGACCGAGACCATTCCGCGGCCGCAGGCCCGCCGACTGGACCGCTCCGCGCAGTTCGCGCTGGTCGCGGCGCAGGAGGCGTGGAAGGACGCCGGTTTCGAGGCCCGCGCCGGTGAGGGCGCGGACGTCGACCCCGACCGGCTGGGCACGGTCATCGCCTCCGGCATCGGCGGCGTGACGACACTGCTCGACCAGTACGACGTGCTGAAGGAGAAGGGCGTCCGCCGGGTCTCCCCGCACACCGTGCCGATGCTGATGCCGAACGGCCCGTCCGCCAACGTCGGGCTCGCCGTGGGCGCCCGGGCGGGCGTGCACACGCCGGTCTCGGCCTGCGCGTCGGGCGCGGAGGCGATCGGTTACGCCATCGAGATGATCCGCACCGGCCGCGCGGACGTGGTCGTCGCGGGCGGCACGGAGGCGGCGATCCATCCGCTGCCCATCGCCGCGTTCGGCAACATGATGGCGATGTCCAAGAACAACGACGACCCGCAGGGCGCGTCGCGTCCCTTCGACACCGGCCGGGACGGCTTCGTACTCGGTGAGGGCGCGGGTGTGATCGTCCTGGAGTCCGCCGAGCACGCCGCCGCGCGCGGCGCCCGGGTGTACGCGGAGGCGGTCGGGCAGGGCATCTCCGCCGACAGCCACGACATCGTGCAGCCGGAGCCGGGCGGGCGGGGCATCTCGCACGCCCTGCAGAACCTGCTGGACCGCACCGACCTGGACCCGGCGGAGATCGTGCACGTCAACGCGCACGCGACGTCGACGCCGGCCGGGGACATCGCGGAGCTGAAGGCGCTGCGGAAGGTGTTCGGGGACGACACGGATCACATGGCCGTGTCCAGTACGAAGTCGATGACCGGGCATCTGCTGGGTGGTGCGGGGGGTGTCGAGTCGGTCGCGACCGTGCTCGCGCTGTACCACCGGGTGGCGCCGCCGACGATCAACGTGACCGAGCTGGATCCGGAGGCCGCGGCCAACGCGGACATCATTACCGGGGAGGCGCGGAAGTTGCCCGTGGACGGGCGGATCGCGGCGTTGAACGACTCGTTCGGGTTTGGTGGGCACAACGTGGTTCTGGCGTTCAGGACCGTGTGACACGACGTGCGGTGAGCGGCCCGTTCCCCCAGGTGGGGGCGGGCCGTTCGCCGTTTTCGGGTGCGGGTTCGTTGTGGCTGGTCGCGCAGTTCCCCGCGCCCCTTAGAGGCATACGCCACAGGGCGTTTAGAAATTAGACCACCTGATGGAGCCACCGTACGGGGGCGCCTTCGCCCGCGTATCTGAAGGGTTCCAGTTCGTCGTCCCAGGGCTTGCCCAGGAGTTGGGTGAGGTCGGTGGCCAGGTCGGTTTCGCCGGACTGGGCGCGGCGCAGGGCGGCGCGCAGGCGGTCCTCGGGGATCAGGATGTCGCCGTGGATGCCGGTGACGGCGTGGAAGATGCCGAGGTCCGGGGTGCAGCTGTAGCGCTCGCCCTCGTGCCCGGCGCCCGGCTCGGCGGTCACCTCGAAGCGCAGCAGCTGCCAGCCGCGCAGCGCGGAGGCCAGCTTGGAGGCGATGCCGGGCTGGCCCTGCCAGGAGAACTCCGAGCGCCAGGTGCCGGGGGCGGCGGGCTGCCGGATCCAGTCCAGGCTGACGCGCGTGCCGAGTACGCCCGCGACGGCCCACTCGACGTGGGGGCAGAGCGCGCGCGGAGCGGAGTGCACGTACAGAACTCCACGTGTCGTCACCGGAACCTCCGGGCAGAGCGGGACATCTCAGGCGGGCGGAACGGCAGCGGCCCGGTGGGCCGTGTTGAGGGCGAGGCTACCGTGCGGGGGCGGGCGGAGTGTGACGTACCGTCGGTCCCGGCAGGGGGAAACCCGTGCCATTCACCCGGCAGGACGCTTGTACGGGTCTGAGACGTTGCTTCGCGGGGCCCGGGGAACCTTGGCGCGGTGTCATGGGTTGGAGACCTTGGCGGGTCACAGGAGGCAGGAGGAGGGATGGGGCGCGGTGTGCGGGAGCGGACCCACCGGGGGCGACGGCGGGCGCGGGCCGGGTGCGCCGTGCTGGTCGCGGCGCTGCTCGGGGTGAGCGGATGTGACGCGGGCGGTGGTTCCGACGCGTCCGGCGGGTCGTCGTCGCCGAAGCCGTCCCCGACGCCGACGCCCGTGTGGGACCCGAGTCCGGGGTCGGTCGCGGCGGTGGGCGACTCCATCACCCGCGGTTTCGACGCCTGTACGGTGCTGTCGGACTGCCCGGAGGTGTCGTGGGCGACCGGGGACAGCGCGAAGGTCGACAGTCTCGCCGTACGGCTGCTGGGGAAGAAGGCGGCGGCGCGGAGCTGGAACCACGCGGTGACCGGGGCCCGGATGGCGGATCTGGCCGGCCAGGTCGCCCGGGCCGCCGAGCACCGGCCGGAGCTGGTGACGGTGATGGTGGGGGCCAACGACGCGTGCCGGTCGAGTACGGCGGCGATGACGCCGGTGGCGGAGTTCCGGGAGCAGTTCGAGGACGCGCTGCGGGCGCTGCGGGCGAAGCTGCCCAAGGCGCAGGTGTACGTGTCGAGCATTCCTGATCTGAAGCGGCTGTGGGCCCAGGGGCGGACCAGTGCGCTGGGCAAGCAGGTGTGGAAGCTGGGCATCTGTCCGTCGATGCTGGGCGACGCGGACGCGGTGGACGCGGCGGCGACCTCGCGGCGGGCGCGGGTGGAACAGCGGGTGGCGGACTACAACGAGGTGCTGGCGTCGGTGTGCGAGGCCGATGAGCGGTGCCGGACGGACGGCGGCGCGGTCCACGACTACCGGTTCGGGACCGGGCAGTTGAGTCACTGGGACTGGTTCCATCCGAGTGTGGACGGGCAGGCGCGGCTGGCGGCGATCGCCTACCGGGCGGTCACGGCGAAGCGGGACTGATCCGCCGTTGTCCTAGAGTTCGCACATGAACGAACTCTTCGGAACACTTCCGGACAGCACTCCGGTCCATCGCTGGACCCTGGAGCGGGCGGGTGTACGGGTCCGGGTCCTGTCGTACGGCGGGATCGTGCAGTGCGCCGAGGTCCCCGACCGGGACGGGCGGAGCGCGGATGTGGTGCTGGGGTTCGCGGAGCTGGACGGGTATCTGGCGCATCCGGGGCCCTACTTCGGTGCCCTGGTCGGGCGGTACGCCAACCGGATCGCGGGCGGGCGGTTCACGCTGGACGGCCAGGCGTACACGCTGGCCCGCAACAACTGGCCGAACACGCTGCACGGCGGGGAGCGCGGCTTCGACAAGTACGTCTGGGACGCGGTGCCGGTGGCGCACGGGGTGCGGCTGCGCCGGGTCTCCCCGCACGGCGAGGAGGGCTTCCCGGGCCGCCTCGAGGTGGCGGCGACGTACACGCTGGACGAGGCGGGCGCGCTGCACATCGCGTACGAGGCGGTCACCGACACGCCGACGGTGGTGAACCTGACCAACCACAGCTACTTCAACCTGGGCGGCCGGGGCGCCGGGCACGCGGGCGGCCATGAGCTGATGATCGACGCGTCCCGGATCACTCCGGTGGACGCGGACCTGATCCCGACGGGTGAGTTCGCGGACGTGGCGGGGAGCCGCTTCGACTTCCGGGCAGCGCGCAAGGTGGGGTCCGGGTACGACCACAACTTCGTGCTGGACAAGGGGGTCACCGAGGCGGCCGAGCAGGTCGCGGAGGTGTACGACCCGGCGTCCGGGCGGGTGCTGACGGTGGCGACCACCGAGCCCGGGCTCCAGCTGTACACCGCCGACCATCTGGAGGCGCCGTTCGCGCCCGGGGACGGGATCGCGCTGGAGACCCAGCACTTCCCGGACTCGCCGAACCGGCCCGGCTTCCCGAGCACCGTGCTGGCGCCGGGCGAGGTGTTCCGGTCGGAGACGGTGTACGGGTTCGCGACCCGCTAGCGGTACTGAGCCCCGGCCCGGTCGTCAGGTCCGGGCCGGGGCTGTCTCCGACGGTAATCGGCGCGGTGCCGCGCCGGTCCGTGATCGAGCGTCCGGCCTGGAGTTCGTACGAACCCTTCACAAACGGCCAGGTACCTCACGGTGGGGGCGAGCAGCACGTGGGCGCCCTGGCGCGCCGGGCACCGTAGCGCGCGTCACTTCCGTCACGTGATACTGCCGCGCATGACTGGTACAGGTGTGCGGATCGTGCGGATCAGTGGACTCGCCCTGGCCCTGGTGTCGGGGCTCTCGTTACCGGCGGTGGCGGCTGCGGACCCGGTGGCCCCGGCGGCCCCGGCGGCCACCGTCGAGGAACAGCGGCTGGACCGGGCGGTGCCCCAGGAGATCCTGCGGCGCTCCGGATTCGACGCGGTGACACCGGCGTTCGCCCGCGCCCTCGGCCGCGCGGACTCCTACGCCGAGGCCCGCCGCGCGGTGGCCCGGCAGGGCTCGGCACTGTGGGAGCGGGCGGTGACCCGGGTCCAGGGACGCGGTCCGGTGCCGGGCGACCTGCCCCGGGACGACGACCGGCCGCTGTACTGGGCGCGGCTGGGGATGACGCGGGAACTGCGGGGCTGGGAGCCCGGTTTCGACCTGACGGCCCGCCAGCGAACCGCGCTGGTCGAGTCCGTGGAGCGCGCCTCCCGCGGCCAGGAGGACATCCGGCTGCCGCGCGGAGACCGCTACCGGCGGGTCCTGGTCACCGGGTTCGACCCCTTCACCCTGGACCGGGACATCCGGATCGCCAATCCCTCCGGGGCGTCCGCGCTGGCGCTGGACGGCACGGTGATCGAGACGGCCGCCGGACCGGCCCGGGTGGAGACGGCGGTGTTCCCGGTGCGCTGGGACGACTTCGCGGCGGGCGAGGTGGAGCGGGCGCTGCGGCCGTATCTGCCGAAGGCGGACCTGTTCACGACGGTGAGCCAGGGCCGGGTGGGCCGGTTCGACGTGGAGCGGACCAACGGGGCGTGGCGCGGCGGCTTCGCGGACAACGAGAACGTCTCGCGGACCGGGACCGTGCCGGTCCCGGCCCCGGCCACCCAGCCGCAGTGGACGACGACCACGCTGCCGTACCGGGAGATCGTGGCGGCGGACACCGGACGGTTCCCGGTCTACGACAACACCGGCGTGACGGAGATCCCGGCGGGCGGCACCGAGCCCGTGGTCAGTCCGGACGGACCGACCCCCGGTTCGACGGCGCGGGCCGGGGGCGGCGGGGACTACCTGTCCAACGAGATCGCCTACCGCGCCACACTGCTCCGCGACCGCCTGGGCCTGCGCGGCACGCTGCCGGGCGGGCACGTCCACACCCCGGTGCTCCAGTTCGCCGCCGGCAACACCACGGAGGTCACCGACCCGGACTTCGTCCGCAACCGGCGGGACATCGTGGCGCAGGTGCGGGAGATCGTGGGGGTGGCGGTGGCGGTCAGTACGTCGTCGGGGCCGGGCCGGGGCTGACCTCGGGGACGGTCTCGGCGCCGTCGCGGGTCTCCTCGCCCAGCAGTTCCCGGGCCAGCAGTGTCGCGCCGGCCACCGCGCCCGGCATCAGGAAGACCGCGACGAGCGGGACGAGGAAGGCGAGGCCGAGCGGGGTGCCGTAGCCCCAGACCAGCATTTTGCGGGAGCGGAGCAGGGCGAGGCGGTCGCGCATCTCGACGCCGCGGCGCTGGAGGGCGACCGAGGTCAGTTCCTCGGTGAGGAAGAAGCCGGTGACGAAGAAGCCGATGACGGGGACGACCGTCTGTCCGACGACCGGGATGAAGCCGAGCGCGAAGAGGAGTACGCCCCAGACGGCGGCGCGGACCAGGAGGCGGAGGCTGTCGCGGGCGGAGATCCACAGGTCCCGCCAGAGCGGCAGGCCGGACTCGGGGGCGGTGCCGTCCGGGGAGACGTCGCGGTCGACCCGTTCGGACAGGCTCTCGTAGAACGGCTGGCCGATCAGCAGGGTCACCGCGGTGAAGGTGAGGACGGCGAGGAGCAGGGCGAGGGCGAACAGCACGGCGGTGAGGAAACCGCGGAACAGGCCGAGCCAGGGGCTGGACCAGTCGTCGGCGAACGGGGTGGCCCAGCCGACGAAGTCCGCGCCCCACAGGGCGAGGGCCACCAGCGCCGCCGCGTACAGGACCAGGGTGATCAGTCCCGGCAGCAGCCCGAAGCCGTAGCTCCTGCCGTGCCGGGCCACCCAGCGCTGGCCCTTCAGAAGATGGCCGAATCCCGCCCCAAGATCACGCATGGGGAAACTCTATCGGCCGGGCCCGACGCGCCGGGACCGTCAGGAGGCAAGCGTGACCGTGATGTTGCCGCGGGTCGCCTTGGAGTACGGGCAGACCTGGTGGGCCTGTTCCACCAGGTCGCGGGCGACGGTGGCGTCCACGGTCGGCAGGGCGGCGGAGATCTCGACGATCAGGCCGAAGCCGTCGTCGTTCTTGCCGATGCCGACCTTGGCGGTGACGGTGGAGCCGCTGATGTCGACGCCCCGCGCGCGGGCGACGACACCGAGGGCGCCCTGGAAGCAGGCGCTGTAGCCGGCGGCGAAGAGCTGCTCGGGGTTGGTGCCGGCGCCGCTGCCGCCCATCTCCTTGGGCGGGTTGACGACGACGTCGAGCTTGCCGTCGTCGGTGGCGACGCGGCCGTCGCGGCCGTTCTCGGCGGTGGCGACGGCGGTGTACTGGACGTCGGACTGCGATATCGGCATGCGGTACTGCCTTTCCGGTGACTATCCGGTTAGCTATTTCGGAAAGAAGTTACCGCATGCCGAAACTGCTGGGAAGGCCGGCGGAAGGCCGGGAGGCTGCCGTCAGAGCTTGACGATCATCTTCCCGGTGTTGTCGCCGCGCAGGACGCCGAAGAAAGCGTCCAGGTTGTTCTCGATGCCCTCGACCACGGTCTCGCGGTACTTGAGCCGGCCCTCGCGCACCCAGGGGCCGACCTCCTCGACGAACTGCGGCTGGAGGTCGTAGTGGTCGCCGACCAGGAAGCCCTCGATACGGCCGCGGGTCTGGATGAGGCGGGCGAGGTTCTTCGGGCCGGGGGCGGGCTCGGTGTTGTTGTAGACCGAGATCATGCCGCACACCGCGATCCGGCCGTCCCGGTTGAGGGAGCCGATGGCGGCCTCCAGGTGGTCGCCGCCGACGTTGTCGAAGTAGACGTCGATCCCGTCCGGGGCGGCGGCCCGGAGTTGGCCGCTGACGTCGCCGTCCTTGTAGTTGAAGGCGGCGTCGAACCCGTACTCCTCCGTCAGCAGCTTGACCTTCTCGTCGGACCCGGCCGACCCGATGACCCGCGAGGCGCCCTTCAGCTTGGCGATCTGCCCGACCTGGCCACCCACGGCGCCGGCGGCACCGGAGACGAAGACCGCGTCGCCCTCCTTGAAGGCGGCGGTGCGCAGCAGGCCGGCGTAGGCGGTGAGGCCGGTCATGCCGAGCACGCCGAGGTACGTCGACAGCGGCGCGGCCCCGGGGTCGACCTTGACGGCGTTCTTGGCGTCCACGGCGGCGTACTCGCGCCAGCCGAAGAAGTGCAGGACGTGGTCGCCGACGGCGATGTTCCCGGCGTTCGAGGCGACGACCTCGCCGACCGCGCCGCCCTGCATGACCTTGCCCAGCTCGAAGGGGGCGACGTAGGACTTGGCGGCGCTCATCCGGCCGCGCATGTAGGGGTCGACGGAGACGTACTTGTTGCGGACCAGGACCTGGCCCTCGCCGGGGGTGGGGACGTCCGCCTCGACGAGGGCGAAGTCCTCCTCCTTCGGCCAGCCGACCGGGCGGCTGAGCAGGTGCCATTCGCGGTTCACGGAGGGGAGGGCGGGGGACTCGGTCATGTGCGGGTGCCTCTCTGGAAGTGGGCGGCGAGTGAGCTGCGGTAGTGATCAGTGGTAGTGATCAGTGGTAGTTAAGAACCTGAAACAACCATGCAGCTGAACATTTCAGGTTGTCAAACAATAGGTACCCTGTATCCATGGCCGCCCCGCATCAGACCCGCCGACCGGACCCGCTGACCCTGGAAGTGGTCCAGCTCATCGGCGAGGCCGTGGCCCGGTTCCACGCGGACTACGAGGAGGCGGCGGCGGAGCACGCGCTGACCGGTGCGCAGGCGCGGCTGCTGAGCCTGCTGTCCCTGGAACCGCTGCCGATGCGCAGACTGGCCCGCAAGCTGCGCTGCGAGCCGTCCAACGTCACGGGCATCGTGGACCGGCTGGAGGCCCGGGGACTGGTGGAGCGGCGCTCCGACCCCGGCGACCGGCGGGTGAAGGTGGCGGCGGTCACGGCGGAGGGGCGGCGGGTGGCGCGGAGCATGCGGGGGTCGCTGCGGTTCGCGCGGGAGCCGCTGGCGGGGTTGTCGGAACGGGAGCGGCTCGCTCTGCGGGACGCGTTGCGGCGGATGGTGGGGGACGACGAGGAGCGGGCCGGGGCGGCGGACTGACCTCCGGTCGCGGTCAGACTGGCTGCCAGGGATTGCTCTCGTAACAGTCCACCAGCAGGTCCGTCAGCTCCGGGTCGACGGTCAGCGCGGTGCTGTCGACGCTCGCGACCGGGACGGCGGGTGCGATGGAGTTGCAGAGGAAGGCCGCGCGGGGCGGGGCGCCGAGGTCGCGGAGGCGGATCTCGCGGTGCTCGGACGGGATGCCCTTGCCGGCCAGACCCCGCTCCAGCAGTTGCATGGTGATGCCCGGGAGCACGGCGGCCCGGGGCCAGACGACGCGCTCGCCGTCGAAGAACCCGATGTTGGAGATCGACGCCTCGCCGATGCGGCCGTCGCGGTCGATGAACAGCGCGTCGTCGTATCCGGCGAGCACGGCCTGCCGCTGGTGCAGGACCAGCCCGAACGTCCCGGCGTGCTTGAGGTGCGGGAGGTCCCGCTCGTACCGCACCGACCGCAGACGTACCGGGGTGGTCCGCGCCGTGACCGGCGGACTCGTCATGACGGCCACGTCCGGCTCCACCGCGTCACCGCGCGAGACGGCGTCCGGCCGGCTGCTGAAGACGGTCACCCGGACCGACACCTCGTCCGGCGCGGCGGCCAGCGCGTGCCGCACGCAGGACCGCACCCGCTCCTCGTCCAGCTCGCCCCCGAACAGCTCAAGCGCACTGTCCCGCAGCCGCCGCAGATGCAGCTCCAGCCCTCGGACGGCCCGGCTCCGCGCCTGCATGGAGGAGAAGTGCGCGTAGCCGGCCCGGGCGAGCACGATCAGGGCGTCGCGGTCGGCTTCGGTGCCGTTGACTTCTATGCGGTCGATGACGGTCACTCCCTCGCTTCGAACTCATACTGCAACTCGTAGAGATGCCCGGCCTTCACCATGACGGTCGCCTCGACCGGGGCGCCGCCGTCGCCGTGGACCACCCGCAGGGTGCGCAGGACGGGGGTACTGCTGGTGAGGCGGAGGGCCCGGTACTGCTCCTGGGTCGGGATGCGGGCGGAGACGCGGTCGACGCTGCGGCGCGCGGGGTGGCCGAGTTCGGCCAGCAGGGCGGGTGTGCCGCCCTTGATCCGGCGCCGGTCCATCAGGGCCGTGCCCCGGGCGACGTCCAACGGGTAGTAGCAGTCGGCGAGTTCGGCGGGCTCGTCGTCGATCAGGAGGAGCTGGCTGCGCAGCAGCGCCGTGCCGTCGGCGGGGAGGCCGAGAGCGGAACGGACGTCGACAGGCGGGCGGACCTCCGCGACGTCGCGGAGGACGGTGCGGGCGTGCGTGCCGTGCTTGGCGGCTTCGGCGAGCCACTGGCCGGTGGTGGGGAGGGCGGCGGGGCGGACCGTACGCCGGCGATGCTCGCGCACGGTGACGGCGGCTCCTGCCCTGCCGACCACGAGTTGCTCTTCCTTGAGGAGGTGCAGCGCCTTCTGCACCGTGGCGTTCGACGCGTCGAACCGCTCCTTGAGACGCGCCGTCGAGGGCAGGCTCGCGCCCGGCCCGAGTTCGCCGCTCATGATGTCGTCGCGCAGGTCGGCGGCGATGCGCTCGTGCAGGGAGCGGCGGTCAACATCTTCTGGTTCCGCGTGCGGCACGGTCATCCGATCCTGATCTCGTAGCGCAGTCTCTGCCGTAGGGCAGGCATCACCATACGGTCGACCTGGATCGGGCAGTCGTCGCGGTCGAGCGTCAGCCGGGTGAGACGGAGGACCGGTTCATCGGGGGCGGTGTCCAGCGTCCGCCGCTCCTCCTCGTCCGGCAGCGCGGCCGTCACGTCCTCCCTCACCAGGGCGCCGACGTGACCGAGTTCGGCGAGCAAGGTGACGGCGCCGCCACGGATCTTGGCGGTGCCGGTCAGGGCGGTGCCCTGCGCGATACGCAACGGGTAGTAGGTGTCGGTCAGCTCGTTCGGCCGCTCGTCGAGGAGGATCAGGCGCCGGCGGACCACAACCGGCTCTCCTTCCGCGATGCCGAGCAGTACCGCGACCTCGGCCGGTGCGGGCGCCTCGCCGGCGTACAGGATGCGCTGGGTTCCCCGGCGGCCCTGCGCGGCGGCCTCGGCGGCCCAGGCGTCCTTCTGCTGCGGGGTCAGATACGGAAGGGACGTACTGACCCAACTGCCCGTACTCACAAAGCCCTCCTCGTGACCTACGCCGGACTTCCCAGTGGCCACAACGTTAGCGACCTTGCCCGGGTGCTCCCCGCCATCCTGCCACCTATCTACTATTCACGAAATGCAGTAAGGTGGTCGATCGTCGGACACCCAGTTCCCGGAGGTGGCCCCCGTGCCCCTGTCACGGCAATGTCGTTTCCCACGCTCACGCACCTCGGTGCGCGAGGCCCGCGCTTTCATCCGTGAGGTGCTGACGGACTGGGGTCACACCGATCGGCTGGACGACATAACGCTCTGCGTCTCGGAGTTGGCGACGAACGCGCTCCTACATGGAGCGCCGCCCGGCAGGGAGTACTGCGTGAGCCTCGCCCTCCACGAGTCGGTGCTGCGCCTCGCGGTACGGGACAGCGGTGACCACTCGCTGACCCTCGATGTTCCGGACGCCGGACTGGAGGCGTGTTCCGGGCGCGGTCTACTCCTGGTACGCGAACTGGCCGACGACTTCGGAATCACGCAGCTCGCTGTCGGCAAGACCGTGTGGGCCATCTTCAAGACGACACCACCGGCTCCGTAGCTGCGGCTACGGAGTCACGCACCGAAGCGCCTCGTCCAGCGCCTCCGGTGACAGTGTCGCCAGTTCGTCCAGCACATCCTCGTGCGAGGTGAGGGTCAATGCCCGGCGGAGCAGTGACCTGCCCTCGGCCGAGGCGCCATGAGCCCTGGCCACCGCCGCCAGCGCGGTCGCCTGCGCGGTCGGTCTTGTGGTGATGTCCGCGAACTCGGCAGCCCGGTCGAGGTGGCCTGCCTTGGCCAGAGCCTGGGCGAGCGCGGTCGTCGCGGAGGCGCGGAAGGAGGCGTCATGCGTGGTGCGGAGCAGGTCCCCGGCCCGGTCGGCGAGCCGGACGGCCTCCTCCGGGTGTCCCGCGTCCGCCAGTGTCTCCGCCACCGATCCCAGTGCCCCGGCCACGATGCCCAATGCAATGGCCGACTCGTCCCTGGTGAGGGTCTCGGCGACCTCGACTGCCTCGTCCGGCCGCCCGATCGCCGCCAGCGTCCGGGCCACCTCCGCGAGGGCCCGGACGCGATAGGAGACGTTCGGGGTGCCACTCGCCTGGTCCCGGGCCGAACGCGCGAGGCCCGCCGCCTCCTCCGGCCGCCCTGCCGCGGCCAGCGCCCGAGTCGCGGCGGCCAACGCCTCCGCCTGATCGTCCGACTCGGTGAGGGTGCGCGCGAGCCGGATGCTGTCGTCGATCCGCCCCGCCTTGGCCAGTGCCTTCGCCACGTCCGCCAGTGCCCAGGACCGCCATTGCGGGTTGACAGTGGTACGGGCCAGATCCCCGGCCGTGTGAGCGAGGCGGACGGCATCCTCGGTCTGTCCGCGCTCCGCCAGCGCACCCGCGACGATCGCGAGGGCCCTGGCCTGGTCGTCGGGATCGACATGCCCCCGGCCCAGCCGGGTCGAGAGGTCGGCGAGACGTACCGCTTCCTGCGTCCGCCCCACCGTCACCCACACTTGCGCCGCGTACCAGAGCAAGCGGACCCGGCTGCCGGTGTTCTTGACGGTACCCACTGTGTCGACAGCGTGCCGGACGAGCCTCATGGCCTCCTCCGTGCGGCCCGCTTCGGCCAGTGCCCGTGCCACGGCCAGGCCGCTCCTGACCGTCCGGTCCGGATCGGGTGCGGTACGGGACACCTCGATGGCGATGTCGATGTGGCGGATCGCGTCCTCCGTCTGCCCGACGTCCGCCAGCACCCTCGCGACGTCCACCAGCACGGTGGCGCGGACCGCGGAAGCACCGATGATGAGAGCCGCGTCGGCGGCGGTACGGCCGAAAGCCGTCGCCTCCTGTGTCCACCCGGCCTTCCGGAAGATTCGTGCCACCTGCAACAGTCGGCCGGCCCGCTGCCTGGCATCGCTGATCGCCCCGCTCGCCTCAGCGGCCGATCGGCAGTACCGGGTGGCTTCGTCCAAGAGCCCCGCCTCCGCCAGTTGCCAGGCCACGGAGCAGAGAACGGCGGTGCGCGGTTCGGGACCGTCGAGCGAACGGGCGAGGCGAGCGGCTTCCTCCGTCTTCCCCGCCTTGACGAGCACCTCCACCGCGCTCACGAGCACAGCCGTCCGGTCCGCCTGATCGTTCAGCTCACCCGCCGTCTCGATCACGTTGCGGGCGAGCACGACGGCCTCTTGCGGTCGCTCCGCCTTCATGAGCAGGTCCGCCACCCCGAGCAACGCCAAGGCCCGGCGCTCGGAGTCATTCATCATGTGTGCGAACCGGGTCGCCTCCCGCGCGCGGCCTGCCGTCGCCAGCGCGCGTGTCACCTGGTCCAGCACCGTGTCCCGCTCCTCCGGGTCGACCAGGTCAGCCACCATCCCGGCGGCCTCCTGGGCCGGACCGACGGCCTCTTCCGGCCGGCTTGTGCTCACTGCCCCCTCCACCACGTATATCAATGCCCCGGAACGGTATTTGGGTTCACCAATGATGCGGGTGAGCCGGACGGCTTCCTCCACATGCCCTGCCCGTGCCAGCACGTACGCCGACTGTTCCAGCGTGCTTCCCCGGTCCTCCGGGTCGGTCAGGTCGCCCGCTGCCTGCGCGGCGGCCCGAACCAGAACGGCGGCTTCCTCGGCCCGCCCGACCCGCGCCAGCGTGTCCACGACCGCCGACAACGCATCGGTCCGCTGGAGAGGACCGGTGAGGGCACGCACCGCGTCGATCACCTCGGCCGTCAAGCCGGCCGCCTCCGTGCCCCGGTCCGCATCGGTCAGCTTCTCCATCACCACAGCCAGCGCTGCGGTCCGGCTCACCGGCTCGCCGACCGAGCGCGCGGCCTCGGTGGCGTCGCGGAACATCCCGATGGCCGACTCCGACCCGCCCTGCGTCAACTTCGCCGCCGCGTAGGCGAGGGCATGGCTGCGGTCTGCCAAGGCGTCGATGTGTTGGCAGAGTTCGGCGGCCTCGTCGGCCTGTCCGGCATCCGCGAGAGCATCGGCGCAACTTCGCAGCGCTTGGTCACGGGCCGAAGGATCCACCAACGCCCGCACGGCGCTCAACACCAACGCTTCCTCGCCGCTCACGAGAGCCTCGCGCAGTACCCGCCCGAACAGCTGCGCCTCGCTCGGCGAGAAGCCCGTCCGCGCGCCGAGCAGCGCCGTCGCCTTGCGGACGTGCCCGAGCCGGGCCAGTACGACGAGGGCTTCCGCCGGGAAGCTCGTCGCCTTGTACCTGAGTTCGTCGCGACAGTGCGAGAGTCGGACACAGGAGACCAGGTCTGCGTCGGGTTCTTCCCGGTGCAGCGCGAAAGCGTCCGCGATCTCCGTGAGGGCGCCGGTGTCGCTTCCGGCAGTGTGCCAGAGCCGTTCGTGACGTGCCGGGTCGGTGGCGAGGTCCGTGAGCCGCCGGGTGTCCCGCTGTTTGCGCAGCATCTGCGGATAACCCGTCAGCGCGTATTCGGGCGTGTCCGCCGGCCAGCCCTTCTCCTGGTACGCGCGGACGAACTCGTGCACGCGGTCCCGGTAATGGCGCAGTACGGAAGGGCGCAGCAAGTGTCCCGCACTGATCAGGAGTTCTTGGTGCGCGAAGGAGTACAGGGACGGATGCCGGCCGTCGCTGAGGATCCACTGCGCGGGGCGGAGCTGGAAGGAGCGCCCCGTCGCCCCGCCGAGGACCGCCTCGATCTGCCGGGGCGTGTGGTCACCGATCAGGAGGGCCAAGTCGGCGGCGCTCAGGCCACCGCCCGCGGCACAGGTGAGGCCGACGAGATCCAGGCAAAGACCGCCGGCGGTGATCATCTCGTGCAGACTGCGCTCGGCATCTTCCCGCACCGCCCGGGCGGCGGGGGACTCGGCGAGGTCGTGGTTGATGTCCGTCGTACGCAGCGGATGACCGCCGGACACGTCGCCGGGCACCGGCGGGTTGGGCCGGCCGGCGACGATCACGCGCAGTCCGTCGGGCGGGGCGCCGGGCAGGAGACTGGCGATGCTGTAGCCGGCGAACGCGGATTCGACGCCGCTGTCCTCGTCCATTCCGTCGACCATCAGCACGAGCCGCTCCCCCCGCTCCCGCGCCCGGTCGGCGGCACGGCTCAGGGCGTCGTGAAAGTCGGCGTAGCCGGTGCAGTCGAGGTCGCTGTCCTCCAAGAAGGCACGCAACTGCTGTCGCAACTCGGACAGGAAGGCGGTGCGGTCGGAGCGGCCGGCCAGGCGGGCGGTGATGAAGAAGGCCAGGACGCGCACACCCGGAGGGGGGTTAAGGGCGAAATGGGCCATCAGGGCCGTCTTGCCCGACCACGCCGGGGCGAGCCAGCGCCAGTACGGGGAGCTGTGCGGGTCTTCGCCCAGGGCGAAGGCGCTCATCTCGGCGAGTTCCTTCTCCCTGCCCTGGAAGCGCGCGGCCGCCAAGATGCGGATCTCCGCCTCGTACACGGAGGTCGGCGCCTGCCGCGCGCCGCGCACGATCACGTCACCCATGATCGTGGTGGTGCTGTTGTGGTCGCCGGTGACGACCACGCCGAGGTCCCCGTCGGCGTCGACCGCCCGCCTGCCCACGCTCCGTTCAGCGGTCTTGCGCGGGCCCCACCACCACTTCACACGTCCTCGTTCTCGTCACCGGTGACGGCCCGGCCGATACCGCCCGCGGCGGAGACGCCCCGCTCCCCCGGTACGGCGGTGCCGGAAGCCGACGTGGACGTGGCAGGAGAGACGGGGGTGGCCGAGGAGCCGAGGCGGTTTCGGTCGCCGGTGACCGCGTGCCCGATGACACCGCCGGACTGGACCGACCGGGTGCCCGCCACCGGGGCGCCGGTGCGGAACAGCGCGATCACGGACACCAGCAGGGCGAGCAGGCCGACCACCGCGCCCGCCACGCTCGCGGCCTGACCGGCGGTGTCCAGGTCCGCCTGTACCGCTACCAGCACCAGGGCCACCGACGCCGCCCCGGCCACCACCGCCGTCACGGCGATCCAGCCGCGCGCCGCCCCTGACATGGCCATGCCCCCACCGACCTCTCGTGCTGCCCTGCAAGACGTCAACTGCTCCGGCGGAAGACGGTATCCCTTCCGGCGCTTCGCCACCCACCCCTGCGCCGACCGCACTCGCCGGACAGGAAAGAGGGGCACAGCAGGGTGTGGGACCGGAGCCGACGCCAGGAGCAGGTCAGGAGGTGCCGGTCTTCGGATCGGCTTCGGGGCGGGGCAGCTCGTCCAGGTCGAGCGTGTAGGTCCGTCCGTCGGCCAGTTCGATGGGAAGTCTGCCCGTGCCGTACTTGTGGGTGTGCGCCGCGATGTAGCCGGTGCCGGTGGGCTGGGTGTGGACGACCACTTCCGCGGCGTACGGGTCCACCACCACGTAGACCGGGATGCCGTAGCGCCCGTACTTCGCGGTGCAGTCGTCGTAGTCCTTGCGCGCGGACGAGATCGACACCACCTCGGAGATCAGCAGCACGTCCTCGAAGCTGTAACGCTTGCCCTCCTTCTGCGCGTCCTGGCGCAGGATCGCGAGATCGGGCGCGGAGTTCTCATCTGCCGGGAAGTCGATGTACACGTCGGAGACGGTCTTCGCATGGCGCCCGAACGACAGGATCGTGTCGTACTGCATGGCCTTGATCGTGCTGGAGTGCTCTTCACTCTGCGGGGTCATGACCACCTTTCCCTCGGCTCCGAAGAAGACCGCGTAGCCGGCGGGGAACTCAGTGTTCATGATCGCGTCGACGCTCATCACCGACTCCTTCCCGTTGCCCCTCAGGATACGGGGGCCCCGCACCGGAGCAGGTTCGCCCAGGTGGGCCCGGAAGCTGACCCTACGAGCACCACCACAGCCACCGGTCGCAAGTCTCCGAAGCCGAAGGTTCCGGGGCCGAGGTCGACGGCTGTGGGTCGGAAGTGGCCGGGCTGGTCGGGGTGTCGTCCGCCGGGGTGGTGGCTGCCGGGGGCTGGGAGGTGGTTCCCGGGGCGCTCGAGTGGGAGGTCGCCGGGTCGGTGCCGGCGGCCGGGGTGTCGGCGTCCGGGGCCCCCGTGGTGCCCGACGCGTCCGGGTCGGGCGAGGTTGAGGGCGACGCGTCCGGGGAGGCCGAGTCCGGGCCGGCGGCCGACGTCGGGGCGTCCAACGGGGCCGCCGTGGTGCCCGGTGCGGAGGAGGCGGAGCCGTCGGGGTCGGGGGCGTCCTCCTCGGACGTGGCCGGCTTGGAGGACGGGAACCCCGGGACGTCGGTGCCCAGTTCGGCCAGGCTCAGGCCGCCGGCCGCCAGGACGAACCCGGCGGCGATGAGCAACGTACGGCGGCGGCGTCTGCGGTGGGCCGCCGCCTTGCGGTCGCGCCGGCCGGTGTCGTCGGCGTCGGGGCCGCCGCCCGCCGGGCCCCTCCCCCGCCGCCCGCCGTGCCGCTCCTCGCGGCGCCGG
>NZ_JBFAAP010000074.1:0-31312 GCF_040639815.1 Streptomyces sp. NPDC023723 | reverse complement strand
CCCCCCCCCCGGGGGGGGCCCCCCCGCCCCCCCCCCGGCTCAGCCCGCCTGGTGCGTGACCCGGACCGGATCGAAGCCGACCCGGGTACGCCCGCCGCCGTCGGCCCAGGTCACCTCCAGCCCCGTGGTGCCGTCCGCCGTGCACTCCACGACGGCCGCCGGCAGCGGACCCGGCCCCGGGGCCGCGCCGAGGGCGGCCAGACAGACGTGCAGCGTCGTGCCCCGCGCCGTACCGGTGAGGCGGGGCACCTCCGCCCAGCGGGTGTACGCGGTGCCCTGCGGGGCGCGCAGCGGCTCGGGGTCCGGGTCGAAGCCGTGCAGGCCGTGCAGGGACGAGACCAGCGGCTCGTCGGGGCCGGTGGCCCACCCGGTCTGGGTGACCCGGGTCCCGGCCGGCGCCCCGCTCACCCGGTGCACCCGCAGTTCGCGGGCCCCCACCGCCACCGTCACGCTGTCCACCCGCAGCCCCGGCACCATCGGGGGCCCGGCCGCGAAGACCGGCCGGTGCCAGGACGCCGCCCAGCCCCAGCCGTCGCCGTGCCCGGCACCCAGCGGGTGCAGACGCCGGCGCACGCTCGGCCGGCCGGCCACCTCGACGCAGAGGTGGTTGTCGGCGACGTTCCCGGGCGCCGTCGGCCCGGTCCGGGTCGAGTACGCCTGCCGCCCGTAGTGCGGGTCGTCCTCGGCCGCCGTCTCGCCCTCGTGCGGCCGGACATGGTCACTGCCGTGGTTGTGCAGCCGTACGATCCCGTCCGCGCGGGTCGCCTGCACCAGCAGCCCGGGGGCGGGCAGGGACAGCACCCGGTCGGCCCGCTCCACCGGGGCCGGCTGCTCCACCGCCGTCCACAGCGGGTGGCCGGCCGGTGCCAGCAGCGCCACGAACGCCTTCGACGCCCAGTAGGGGGAGGCGGGACCGGAGTAGGACTGGAGGACGGCGTCGTGCGGGCCGTGCCAGCCGAGACCGAGCAGCCCGTCGGCGGTGAGTGCGCCGCGGTCCAGGAAGTACCGCAGGCTGCCGCTGGCCAGCCGCCGGGAGACGCCCGGTGCGAGCGGGGTGTGCCCGGTCAGCGCGCCGAGGCCGACCGCCGCCGACGCGGCGAACCGGTACGTCAGCGACCGGCCGAAGTGCAGCGGCGCCCCGTCCCCGCCGAACATCAGCGCGAAGCCGTCGAGGTGCGCGCGCAGCCGCTCGCCGTAGCGGGCGCCGGCCTCCGGGTCGCCGCCGAGGTGGGCGTCGAGCACCGGGTACAGGTGCAATGCCCAGCCGTTGTAGTGGTCGAAGGCGCGGCCGTCGCCGTCCGCGTACCAGCCGCCGCCCCGGTACCAGCCCTCCAGCAGTTCCAGCGCCCGCTGCCGGGCCGCCGCCGTCTCGGCGTCACCGCGCCCGACCGACTCCAGGAAACCGGCGACCGTGTAGGGGAAGAGGTACCAGTTGTTGGGGGCCGGGGTGTGCCGCAGCGCTCCGCGCAGCCACTGCGCCGCCCGGTCCTGGACGTCGGCGTCGAGCCGTTTCCACAGCCAGGGCGCGGTCAGCCGGAGGCCGAGGGCGACCGACGCCGACTCGACCATCGGCTGGCCCCGCACGTCGTGGTCGAGGATCAGCGGCCAGGACTCGGTGTCGTCCCGGCCGGGGGTGCGGGTGCCCGCGGCGAGGCCCTCGGCGTAGCGGTCCAGCCAGCCGTGCGGGTCGGCGCCGCCCGCGCCCGCCACCCGGAACGCGGCGGCCAGGAAGGTACGGGCGTAGCCCTCCAGACCGTCCGAGCGGGTCCCCGACCGGGACGGCCGCCCCGGCAGGTCGAGCAGGGCGCCGCCCGGGGTGCGCCACCGCCACGCGGCGGCCAGCAGCCCGTCGGCCACGGCCTCCCAGTGGGCGCGGGTGTAACCGGTGTACGGGCTGGACGCCCGGTCTTCGGCGGGCAGTTCGAACGGGATGCTCATGCCAGGAAGGCCAGCCTTTCGCGTCGTACGGGATGGCGGAAGCCCGCGCCGGACGCCCAGTGTGCGATCTCGGCCAGGGCCAGGTCGGCCAGCCGCCGCCACTCGTTGCCGACCGAACCGGCCAGGTGCGGGGTGATCAGGGCGTTCTCGCAGTCCCACAGGGGGTGGCCGGGCGGCAGCGGCTCGGGGTCGGTGACGTCCAGGACGGCCCGGACCCGGCCGGCCCGCACCGCGTCGGTCAGCGCGTCCTGGTCGACGACCGGCCCCCGGGAGGTGTTGATCAGCACGGCGTCGTCCGGCATCGAGTCGATCAGCGCCCGGCTCACCAGGCCCCGGGTCTCGGGCAGCAGCGGGGTGTGCACGCTGACGGTGTCGCTGCGGGCGAACAGCTCCGCCAGCTCGACGCGTTCCACGCCCAGGCCGGCCGCTTCGGCGGCCGGCACGTACGGGTCGTGCAGCAGCACCTCCAGGTCGTGCGGGCGCAGCAGGTCGATGACGCGGCGGCCGATCAGGGAGGCGGAGAGGATGCCGACGGTGCGGCGGTGGTTGCCGACGGTGCGCGGGGTGCGCAGCCAGTCGTCGCGCCGCCGGGTCGCCTGGTAGGCGCGGGCCTGCTCCAGCGCCCGCTTGCCGGTGAGCAGGATCATCCCGAGGGTGTACTCGGCCACTGGCACCGCGTTGGCCGCGGCGGCCGAGGACACCTCGATGCCGCGTTCCCAGCAGGCGTCGGTGACATGGCCGCGGACGCTGCCCGCGGTGTGTGCCACCGCCCGCAGCCGGGGCGCCGCCGCGAGCACCCCGGCGTCCAGCGGCGGGCAGCCCCAGCCGGTCACCAGCAGGTCGACGCCGGCCAGGACGGACCTCGCGCGCGGGGTGGACAGGTCGTCCAGGACGGGGAAGGGGGCGAGGTCGCAGAGCGTGCCCAGGGCGGTGCGGGACTCCGGGTCGAGGACGGCCTCGGCCGCGGCCGGCGACATGGCCACGGCCGCGCGGGGCCGGAAGCCGGGACCAGGGACGTGCGGACTCACTTGACGGCTCCGGCGGTCAGTCCGCTGCGCCAGAAACGCTGGAGCAGCACGAAGGCGAGGATGAGGGGAACGACGGCGAGCAGCGACCCCATGATCACCACGGAGTAGTACTCCGGTGACACCGAGGCGGAACTGTTCCACTGGTACAGGCTAACTTGTCTGTCGCTTCCTGCGGCTTTACCTCAGAAAGGGCCTTTGACCTGCGTCGGAGGCCCTTTCCGGGCTTTCAGGAGCTTGCTGTGCTAGGTAGCGGAAAGTCCCTCGGAAGTCCCTTGGACAGCGCTGAAAGTCCCTGAAAAGTCCCTGGAGCGGAGGGGGCGATGACGCCTCCGTTGGTCGGGCCGTTGTGGAATCACGCTGTCGCTCTGTCCTGCGGTTGCAGCCGCCGTGAGGCAGGGAGCTGGTCGGCAGCGGAGTGCGCGTGACCGTCTGGCAGGGCCCGTAGCGTTCCGGCAGGTCACGCCAGGAGATACCCGTGCGGATCTTGTAGACCATCCCGTTGATGACTCGGCGGTCCTCCACGCGGGGCCGCCCCGTTGCGGCCCGAGGGATCAGCGGAGCGAGCAACCTCCATTCCTGGTCAGTGAGTTCGTGACGACGTACCACGGCACCATGATCTACGACCCGGATGATCTTCGAAGACGGACCCTAGTGGTCAGCCCACGCTCAAGTCGAGAATGAGGCACAGTGCGGGTTGACATAGCAGCCTCTAGCCGACTTGTCAGATACGCGAGCAGCTTCCACATAGACCTGCTCTCGGGCTACATGATCCCTTTCCAGTGCCACGGCGGTGCCCCAGCCCGGCCCCGCAGACAGTCAACGCGATACTGCGCCTCGTGCCGCCATTCCGGATGTGTGGCGGCGTGTTGAGCTGCGTACGTTGCCATACGCAACTCTCGTGCACCGGCGAGGAGGTCGTACCCTTCCCACTGCGTCACATCAATGCCGTAGGACTCGCAGAAAGCGGCGTACTCCAGCGCGGACACCGCGCCCGTCGTGGTGAGTTTCACCGCGGTCGACACCAGGTCCCACTCGGGAGGACCGAACGAAGCGCGCTCGAAGTCCAAAAGCAACGGGCCGGCCTTCGTGCGCGCCACATTGCCGACCCATGCATCCCCGTGCACTACACACTCCGGCAGCCCCTTCGGTCTGGAAGCCCACTGGCCCCTGAGGTCTTCTAGCCGGCCGTGCAGCCACTGCCGGTCGCCATCGGACAGCGTGCTCGCTGCGTCAATGCGCTCAGTCAGCCGGACAAATGGGTCCAGCTCGCCGAGCGGCAGATCTGGCTTCGGTAGGGCGTGCAGTAGTTTGAGGAGCACGACGACGTCGGCGACAGTTCCGACCTCGTGGGGCGGAAGCTCCTGCCAGAACGTCACCGGGTGCCCGTCAGCCGTTACCGGCTGCCGCAAGTCGAGGGCGCGCACGGCGGGCACCTCCTCTGCGGCAAGCCAGCGTGCCACCTGCACCTCGCGCGCGGCAGCAGCGGACTGGCCTGGCCGGGCGATGCGCACCACTACTCCCTTGGGCAGACGCCATATGGCGTTCTCAGCGATCCGGATCGGCTCGGCCTCAGTGGCATCGAGGCCGGCAGCCAGGCACGCCGCCTTTAGTACTCCTCGGTCGGGTGTGATTGATGTGTTCACGCTTGCACCGTAGTCGCGATGCGTTCGCGCAGGTCCCGGGCGTCAGAAAGGCTCCCGTACCGGCCCGCGAACCGGGCAAGTTCACGCAGATCATCGGCGGCCCGGCACGAGGTCAGCTTGCCGACATCGTCCAGGGCCCGATGGCCGAGCACGACCGCTTGCCGTGGGTCGTCGCCCTTGGCCATGACCAGGGAAGCGAGCTTCGTCTGGGAAATGGCCCGAGAGCGGGCAAAGGCATTGCCGTGCCCCTTCACCGCAATGTCGAAGCGGCGGGCCGCTTGCCCAGGATCTTCGTCCGCGTGGACAGCGAGGTCAAACAGGGCGTGCGCGGTGTCGCCGTGGTGCTGCGCGTAGTCGTAGTAGGCCATCCACGGCGGGTCCTGTTTCGGGTCGGATTGCTCGAACGCCGCGTCGGCTTCTCCGACCGCGCGCAGGGTGTTGGCCACGTCGCGCATCTTCCCGAAGGCGCGAGCCCGGGCGGTATGCAACATGGCTCGTTCGGTTGCGGTGAGTCGGTCAGAGCGCACCAGACCCTTCTCCGCGTGAGTGAGGCCCGTATCCGGGTCTCCGACCCAGATCTCCTGCCGTGCCATGAACGAGTACGTTTTGGCCCGTAGGTGCCATTCTCCGGCTTCCTCTGTGCACTCGGCGGCGAGCCGGAAACTGACGCGAGCATCGTCGTGGGCATACGCGTCGAACTGCGAAGCGCCGACAACGATCCCCAAGCGGGCTACGGAGGCCAGGAGTTCGGGGCGCAGTGTCTCGGAGCAGGGCACCGGCAGCAAACCCGCCCCCCACATGATGGCGCCGCGGGCGAGTTCTCGTACCGCGCCACCGCCTCCGTGCTCGTTGTCTTGCCGATGGATGACATCAGCCAGCGACTTCAACTGCCCGATCTCGCGCGGGCTGATCTGCGCGGGGACCTCCCGGGGGGCTGTTGGGGTGACGAGACGGACGAGATCTATGGGGGTGATGGCGGCAAGGCCGCTCGCGGTGAGGAAGGCACGACGGTCCACAGAGGCAGGGCTCTCACTTGACGTTCTTGTACGAGCGCTGTCCAGGGTGCCGCCTCCCTGCACCTGAACCGAAATGCCCACCCCACCAAAAGGTGTACTTTCCGTTTCAGGGCGGGGTTTTTCCGTTTGCCCGAACACCATGCCCCATGCCCTGGTGAGAACACCACCAGTCTCCAAGAACTCGTCGAGGCGCCTGGCCAAGTCCTGCGAGCAGGTGGCAGTACCCTTCTCGATCTTCTCAAGAAGAGAGCCGCTGACCTGCACCTTTACACCCAACTCGGCGTGAGTGAGGGGGCCGCGCAGCTTGCGCCAAGTCCGCAGTTCGTGGCCGAACCAGTCACGCGGAGACGCCTCCGGGCTCAACTGCTTCTCAGGTCTGGGCATGGGCTGTCCTTGCTTGCGAAACGGAAGATTGAGGTTTCCGAATCAAGATCTGTACACGTTCCTGTCGGCCTGGCTCCATGGTTGCTGACGGCCGCCACCCCAGTACACACCGCATCTGGCGCCCGTTGTAGAGACTTCGTCGAACGAGGGGCTCCCGTGAAGGCAGATCTGATGGAGGCGCAACAGCCCATCGCGCAGGGTGCAAGTGCGAGGATTCGAGCGCGCTCCGGCACCTGCGAGATTGACATTGCTCTGACAGCCGCGGTCGTCTCGGCCGTTCGCGACGTCGTGAGCGCGTGCCTACGCCTGTGGGACCTGCAGGAACTGGAGTGGCGAGCCACTCTCACCGCGTCTGAGCTGCTGACGAACGCCTTCCAGCACGCCCGCAAAGAGGACGAGCCCTCGGTTCCCGTCAGAGTCGTCCTCACGCGCACCCCGGACGGCATCTTCCTCGCGGTCAGTGACCCCCACCCCCGGCACCCGGTACCCGTTTTGGCCGGCGCCAGTGACGAAAACGGTCGCGGGCTGAGGCTGATCAAGCAGTTCAGCGACGGATACGGCTGCTCGTCCACTGCCCACGGCAAGGACGTGTGGGTCACCATCCTGCGCTCTGTCTAGCTCTGTCCACCGCCCTCTCAGTGAGCCTTGGAAGGACCACCACCATGTGCCGGCACGCACCCCCCTGTCCCACGGCTGACGCTCCAGACCGGAAGACCGCGCGGACGATCTCGCGGCGCCCGAGCCAGGGTTGGTCTGTGACCTGCAGCGTTGTGACCGGAGGCGCCGAATGAAGCTGCGTGCCGTGGCCTGGAACCTGTACCTCGGCGGCCTGGATGGCGCCGACGAGTCGCGCTTGCGCACGCAGATGAAGATCCTTGCCGACTTGGCCCCCGACATCCTGTGCCTTCCTGAGTGCACGCGATGGGACGAGGACGACCAACGGCGTCTGTGGTGGACGGCACACGAGCTGGGCCTGACGCCGGTCGCTATGGCGCCCTCCCGCATCGGCGATGGGCGCAACTACACCACCCTGCTGTACCGGCCGTCTCGCTTGCGGCTGATCGGCCGACGAGTCCTGGGCAGGGAGGTGTTCCATCACGCCCTGATCCGGGCACGGCTGCGACCCGTCGCAGCCGGGGACCATGACGGCTGCGACTTCCTCGCCTTCGGCACACATTTCAGCTACGTCGATGGCGATGTACGTCTGCACGAGGCGCGGTGGCTGACGGACTACGGCGGTGAGTTTTCTGGCGTACCGCCGCGCGCGATCCTCCTGGGGGACTTGAACACCCCGGACAGGGAACCGGAGAGCTGGTCTCTCGTCCCGAACAACCTGCACTCGCGGTATCGGATCGTTTTGCCCAATGGTGAATTCGGTGGAGTCGACTCGCGTGCTCTCGACGTTCTGCTCAACTCCGGGTGGGGTGACCCTCAAGTACTGACAGGCGAGAAGAGAGCCCCCACCGTCGGCTACTTCTACCCGAATGAGCCTGTCCCGTGGTGCTTGGACTATGGCCTTGTCGCCGGCCTGCAGGTGACCGCGTACCGCACATACGACACGCCCCAGGCGCGGGCTGTCTCTGACCATCTGCCGGTGATCCTCGACGTGGAAACAGACCCATGCGGATGACGAAAGAGCAGAGAAGAAACGCGCTGTGCACCAGGGCGCTGTTCTTCGAGGACACCCGGTGGTCTGCTGTCCGATGGGACGATCACCCTGCCGTCTCGGCCTCTCCAGGCGCAGGCGGCGTGCTGATGGGCTGGGCCGTCTTTTGCGACCGCCGGCGGCGAATCGGCTTCGTCTGCCGGGCGTGGTTCTTCGACGAGGACTGCCGCACCGGCCGGCCTGCTCCCCGTTCTGCTCGCGAGCAGGCCGTGCTGCACGCCCCCGGCGGGGCCGGCGTCGAGGTACCGCAGCAAGCCTGTCTACGGGCGTTCCGACGCGTCACACCAGTAGGTTGCGAGCATCTCGCCCGGCCAGACCGGCTGGCGGACAGCTCCTCGGGGGCCCATCTCCTGGAAGTACGGGGCCAGGTCCACGACCGGCGTTCCGTCGACCGCGTCGAGGTCCGTCACCAGGAGGTCGCGGCCTTTGACGCTGAGCAGCTTGGGGTAGCTGACGGCGAGCTGGTTGGGGCGTCGGTGGTTTCGGTGAACGAAGGTTCCGGTCGCCGGCCACTGCGGGTTGCCCCGGGGGCTGCGGGCGTGGAGTTGGACGTCCTCCGGTTGCGCCAGGTGGAAGCGCCACGTCACCGTCAGGTGGGAGAACTCCTCGATGCCTTGCAGCGTTTCGAGGGGGTAGGTGTCGTTGAGCCGGATGACCGATTCGACTCCAGCCTGGTAGTCGTCCTGAACGCGTGTGTGGCCGCCGACCACTGTTGCGATCGACTCGACCTCGTACGTCGTCATCGGGGCTCGTTCCTCTCCCTCAAAGTTGCGCGTTCGGCAGCCGTCGTGCGAAGCAACGGGTGTGCTTCGCGGTCAGCCTATGGTCCGCAGCATCTCTCGTGCGCGGCGGTCCAGTTCGGCTACGCGGCGGCCTCCGCGCTGTCGGACGGGCGAGAGGTCGCTCTGCATGCGGACGATGACGTCGCGGGCGCGGCCGGACTGGACGCCGGTCATGGCGTCGAGTGCCTGGGCCCAGGTGCCGCATGCCTCGTCGAGGCGTCCTTGCTGGACCTGGACGGCGCCGAGGTAGCCGAGGGTCACGCTGTGGGTGCGGGCGTACTGCTGCCGGCGGCGGGTGGCGACGCTGTGCTGGAAGTGGATTTCGGCGTCGCGGGCGCTGCCCAGGTCCCGCAGGGCGCAGGCGGTCTCGTGGGCGAGGGAGGCTTCTTGGAAGAAGCCGACGCGGCCGGGGGCGTCTTCGTTGTCGGCGTGTGTGAGGTCTCTCTCCGCGCGGCTGATGGCCGCGAGGGTGCCGGGGCGGTCGCCGTCGGCGGCCAGGGCGCGGGCGTGGACGATCGCGAGCAGGGCCTTCTCGCGCGCGCCGGCCTGGCCGTAGTGAGTTTGGGACATGGAGGCGTCGGCCAGGTCGAGGGCCCTGCGTGGGTGTCCGAGGTCGACCGCTTGGTGGGCGAGGGCGCGCAGGATGTGGCCGCCCAGCGGTCCGTCTGCGGCTTCGGCGGCGATGCGTGCGGCGAGGGTGAGGTAGCGCTGGGCGGTGCGGTGTTCGGAGGCGTCGAACGCCATCCAGCCGGCGAGGTAGGTCATCTCGGCGACGGCCGCGTACGTGTCCCGGCGCAGCCGTTCGGTTCGGAACCTGCTGCCCAGCAGTGGCACCGCTTCGTCGCGCAGATGACCGGCCAGGGCCGAGCGGCCGGAGGCTCCTCCGCGTTGCTGGTCCCGCGCGGAGTAGAAGGCGGTCAGGTGGCGGACGTCGTCGATGTCGGCCTGTGTCACCAGCCGGGAGGAAACTGCTGGGCGTGTTGCCGCGGTGGCCGGGGCGGCTGCCCACCACGGTGCGGCGGGCAGGGTGAGGCTGGCGGCCGAGTAGGCGGTGGTCGCCAGCAGCTTGCGTCGGTGCATGTCCAGATCGTCGCTTCCCAGCTCGGCCAGCACGGTCAGAGGGTCGACGCTCCAGTCGGAACTGCTGTCGGTCGGGCCGGTCGGCCCGTCTTCCAGCCCGAGGTCGGTGAGGGTGAGGCGTCGGCCGAGCCTGCGGGAGAGCGTTTCACGCAGGATATGAGGCGCTCGTCCGCTGGGTTTCGTGCCCTGGATCCACATGGCGATGTGCGAGCGGGAGACGGCCTCCAGTTCGCGTGCGCCGCTCTCCGCGGCCACCCGAGCGACGGCGGCGGCTGCTTGGGGCTGGGACCAGCCCGCTTCGCGCAGGAGTGCGGCAAGGGCGATGTTTCGCTCACGGGCCATGGACTGCCCCCCGGTTCCGAAATGATCTTTGACGCCTTTGACGGCCTTGCGGCCCGCGCAGGCATACCCCCCAGCGGGGATTCGCGGTTCGCTCAACGTAGCGGCCGGATCACTCACCTTGCACGTCAATCGACCGCGGTGCACGGCGTTACCCGTCCAAGTTAGCTTGATCGATACAGGAGTTGTGTCATGCGTCTCTCGCTGGCCCCTGGCCGGGCGTCCTGTCGCCCCGGCGAGCAGGACAGGACGAGTCCGGTTGGTGGCAAGCCGAGTCTGCGGCGGGCCCAGGCGGCCTTCGCGGCGGAGACGGTGAGGCTCGTGCTGGGCGAGGACTCGCCGTTGCCGGACACTGCCGCCGATGTGGAGGACCTCGCACGGCGGCTGCGAGGTCACGTCAGCCAGCTGGGCGCCCTGGCGCCTGCCCGGGAGTCGGCCCTGCTCCGTGCGCAGCAGCTGTGCGCGGGCGGCCTTCCCGAGGGCTACATGCCCAGCCGGGTTCATCTGGTCAGGCTGGCGGAGGCGACCCAGGAGCTGATTTCTGCCGTGCAGCCTCATGGAGATGCCTCCGCGCAGCCGGCGCGGGGACGGCGCTGGTGGAAGCCGCCGGTCAACGTGCTGCGCGGCTCGGTCTTCGCTCTCGCCTTGGCCTGCTTGGTTCTGGCCGCGTCCGTGCCCCGGACGTGAACGTGAGCGGCGCAGTACTGATCGCACCGAATTCCCGCCCGATGGCGTGGCTGGTCTGCCGAGACGGTCGAGCACCGGTCTTGCCCGGGCCGTTTTCAGCCGCTGCGGCGGCCCAGACACCCTCCCCGGATTAGCGGGGCCTACGGAGATCCACACGATGAAGCGTTTTCCGCGTATCGAGCAGTACGCCCTGATCGGCGACATGCAGACCAGCGCCCTCGTCCGCGACGACGGATCGATCGACTGGCTGTGCCTGCCCCGGTTCGACTCCCCGGCCGTGCTGGCCGGCCTGCTCGGGACGCAGGAGCACGGCACCTGGCGGATCGCTCCGGCTTCCACCGTCGTCTCACCTGGTTCCCGGGCCGCTGCCGAACGGCGTTACCAGGGTCCCTCGTTGGTCCTGGAGTCGGTGTGGCACACCGAAACCGGGACCGTTCGGGTCACCGATTTCATGCCGCCGTGTGACGGAGCACCGCAGGTGATCCGGATTGTCGAGGGTTCCTCCGGCACCGTGCCGGTGGTCTCCGCTCTGCGTCCGCGTCCGGGGTACGGCCGGGTCAGCCCGTGGGTCTTCGATGTGGGCGGGCGGATGGCCGCCGTGGCCGGCACGGATGCCCTGTGGCTGGACACCTCCGTGGAGCAGAGAGAGAAGGACGGCGCCATCGTCAGTTCGTTCACCGTGGCCGCCGGGCAGACCGTGGCGTTCGTGCTGAGCTGGCCCCCGTCCCACAGGGCTGTCTCCGAGGTACCGGACCCCGACGCCGCGCTGCGTGCGACGCACGCGTTCTGGCGCAACTGGGCACGCCAGTGCTCCTACACCGGACCGCACCAGGAGGCGGTCGTGCGGTCGCTGGTGACGCTGAAGGCGCTGACGCACCGGGCGAGCGGGGGAATGGTCGCGGCACCGACCACGTCGCTGCCCGAGGAGATCGGCGGCGCACGGAACTGGGACTACCGCTACACCTGGCTGCGCGACGCCTCCATGTCCGTGGGCGCCCTGCTGGGGGCCGGGTACCAGGAGGAGGCGCAGGCATGGCGGCGCTGGCTGCTGCGGGCCGTAGCCGGGGACCCGGAGCGGCTGCAGATCATGTACGGGGTCACTGGTGAGCGTGATCTGCGGGAGCGGGTGCTGGCGTGGCTGCCCGGATACGCGGGGTCCGCGCCCGTCCGGACCGGTAACGGGGCCGCGGGCCAGCTGCAGCTCGACGTGTACGGCGAGGTGATCGAGGCCCTCTACCTCGCCCACCAGAGCGGCCTGCCGCACTGTGCCGACGCCGCCGCCCTGCACCGGCAGCTCATCGAACAGCTGGTGCGGCGCTGGCAGGAGCCGGACGAGGGCATCTGGGAGATCCGCGGGCCGCGCCGGCACTTCGTGCATTCGAAGGTGATGGCCTGGGTGGCCGTCGACCGCACGGTCCGCCTGGCCGAGGCCGGCGCCCTCGACCTCGACGTCGCACCCCTGGTTACGCTGCGGGAGACCATCCACCACGAGGTGTGCACGAAGGGCTTCGACCCGGTCCGCAACACCTTCACCCAGTCCTACGGCTCCAGCGAGCTGGACGCCGCTCTGCTGCTGATCCCCAAGGTCGGGTTCCTGCCGCCGAAAGATCCGCGCGTCATCGGCACCGTGGACGCGGTCCGCCGTGAACTGGCCACCGACGACGGGCTCGTGCACCGCTACCAGACCGCCGGGAGACGGGCCGGCGTGGACGGCCTGCCCGGCGACGAGGGGGCCTTCGTTCTCTGCGCCTTCTGGCTGGTCGACGCCCTCGCCCTGACCGGCCGTCACACCGAGGCCAGCGCCCTGTTCGACCGGCTCCTTGATCTGCGTACCGGCCTCGGGCTCCTGGCCGAGGAGTACGACTGCACCCGCAGGCGTCAACTCGGCAACTTCCCCCAGGCGTTCAGCCACATCGGACTGGTCCAGTCCGCCCGGCTGCTGGAGCAGCTCGCCATCCGCCCGTCTGTCGCCCCGGACGAGGTGCCGGCGGCCACGCTCACCCCCCCATCGTCCGTGGCCCGTACAACGGGTGCGAAGCACTCGGTCGGCTCTGCCGGCCGCCCAGCCCTCTGCCGTTTCTGATCGTTGAGGATCCTCATGTCCGACAGCGTTGTCCCCGCCCGGCCGGCCTCGCACGGTCACCGCAGACGACAGCCTGCGCGCGACCGGGCCCTGCTCCGTCACGTCCGCCGCGCTGTACTGACACCCCTGTTGATGCTCACAGCGCTCGCGGGTACCGCGCTCGCCCTGTGGCCGACGGGCCTGTCCCACGGCTGGGTCCTGGCCGGCCTGGGGTGCGGGCTATCGCAAGTGGCCGTGGTGGCCGCCCTCCATATCCGTGCTGCTGCGGAGACCGCGCACACGGCAGTCTCCACGGCGCATACGGCGGGCCTGTCGGTGGTCGCGGACGCGGTGGCGGCGGTGGAGAAGTCGCTGTTGTGGTCGGCGGAGGAGCTGTGCCGCGGGGCACGGCCTCCGGTGCCCCGCCAGCAGGCGCCGCGGAACGACGGCCCGGTGGCGGAGATCGAGAGCGCGCTGGGCGAGGTGCAGGTCCAGGCCGTGACTTCCCTGATCCGCGTGCACGACGAGTCGCAGTCCGTGGTGCTGCTGGAGGTCCTGCGCCGCCTGGCCCAGCGCGAGCACGCGCTCGTCGGCAAGGCACTGGAGGCGTTGAGCCGGCTGGAGAACCTGACCGACGACCCGGAGCTGCTGGACACCATCTTCCAGATCGACCACCTGGTGACCCGCATTCGCCGGCAGGTGGAGAGCACCGCGGTGCTGGGCGGTCAGTCCCTGCGCCAGACGCGGCAGGCGGTCTCAGTGACCCTCGTGCTGCGCGGCGCGGTCTCCGAAGTGATCCACTACCCGCGTGTCGGTGTCGCGGCGGGATCCGTCGTGGCGGAGCTGGGGCTGCCCGGCCATGTGGGGCCGGACCTCACCCACCTGCTGGCCGAGCTGATCGAGAACGCATGCCAGTTCTCCGACCCGGACACCAAGGTGATCGTGAGGGCGCAGCGGGTGTCGGCCGGGCTCGCGATCGAGGTGGAGGACCGTGCCCTTCCGATGCCCCCGGAGATCCGTGAGCGGATGAACCATCTGCTCGCCCAGCCGGACCAGGTCGACGTCAGCGGTCAGGTCCGCGCGCGGAAACTGGGCCTGCTGGTCGCGGCGAAGATCGCTCAGCGGCACGGGCTCACGGTCCGGCTGCAGGAGAACCCGACGGGAGGCACCACCGCCCTCGTGGTCGTCCCGGCCAAGCTCCTGGTCCCGATCACTCACACCCGCGAGTCCAGCGGCCCGCTGCGCGGCGCCGTCGCCCAGCCCCCGGCCGGCGCGGCGTCCGACAATGCCTCACCGGCCAGTCCGCGTGTCCCGGATACCCCCGCCGCCCAACCCCTGCCCGTCAGGGCGCCGGCAGGTGACGAGAGCGTGCCGGACCTGCCCCGGCGTGAGCACCGGGCCGGGGCCTTCCGCCCGCCGGCGGAACGGGAACAGCCGCAGGTCCCGGCCGCGACCCCCGGTCTGGCAGCAGCCTTCCACCGCGGTCAGCAAGCCGGCCGGAGCACGCCTGCGGCCACTCCCTCTCCTCCGCGTCAGCCCTGACCCGTCCGGTCCCCGTTCTCGTAGGCCGGCTACGACCCGCCCGCCGGCCTTCCCCCCTCTTCTGGAGCGATTCCTGTGACCACCACCCGTGAAACCAGTCACCTCACCGGCAGCCTCACCTCGTCCAGGTCCGCCACGACGCCGGGCAGCCAGGCACTGGCAGGGTTCATGCAGCAGTTCGCCGCCGACACCCCCGGGGTCACACACGCCGTGCTGCTGTCCCGGGACGGACTGCGGCTGGTGGACAGCGGCGTCGACAAGGACTGGGCGGACGAACTGGCCGCCGCGATCTGCGGAGTGGCGTCGATCGCAGCGAACATCACCGGGCCCACCTCGGCCAGGCGCCCGGCCGGACAGGTGATCATCGAGCGGGAGGACTGCCTGTTCTTCGTGCACAGCGCCGGCAGCAGCAGTGCGTTCCCGCACCACCCCGGCAACGTGCGCGGTGTGGTGGACACGATCCTGGCCGTCGTCACCACCGCGGACGCCGACGTCGGCGCCGTGGGCTTCGAGATGGGCCGCCTGGTGGACCGGTTCGCCCCGTACATGGACATCCCCGTACGAACCTCGGGCGCTGAGCCCCGGTGAGTGCACACGGCAGCACGGCGGAGGAGTCCGCGTTCGTGCGGACCTACACACTCACCGGCGGCCGTACCCGGCCGCGGCACCTGCTGTCCCTGGAGACGGTGCTGGAGGCCGGGCCCGGCCGGCCCGGCCCGGCCCAGGCCGAGGAGTGCCGGCACATCGTCGCCCTGTGCCGGGAGCACCGGCGCTCGGTGGCGGAGCTGGCGGGCCTGCTCGGCCGTCCCGTCACCGCGGCCAAGATCCTCGTCTCCGACCTCCTCGACGCCAACGCCCTGCGTGTGGCCATCGCCGGCGCTTCACCGGACGACGGCCGTTGCACCACGCAGTTGCTGGAGGCCCTCTCCGCAGCTCTGAGAAGGAAGTACCCCGATGCCATCGCCTACCCCCAGGCCGGCTGATCCCGCCGTGCCCATCGTGCTGAAGATCGTGATCGCCGGCGGGTTCGGAGTGGGCAAGACCACCGCCGTCGGGGCCGTCAGCGAGATCACGCCCCTGAGCACCGAGGAGTACCTGACCGAGGCCGGCACCCAGGTGGACAGCCTCGCCGGCGTCGAGGCCAAACAGACCACCACGGTCGCCTTCGACTTCGGCCGCCTCACCCTGACCGACTCCCCCGTCCCCCTGGAACTGCTGCTGTTCGGCACACCCGGCCAGGACCGTTTCGGTGGCCTCTGGTACGACCTGGCCCGCGGCGCGGTCGGCGCGGTCATCCTGGTCGACACCCGCCGCCTGACCAGCAGCTTCACCGCCGTCAGCTTCTTCGAGGACATCGGCCTGCCCTTCGTCGTCGCCGTCAACGAGTTCGACGGCGCACACCGCTACCACCCCGACCAGGTCCGCGACGCTCTCCAGCTCCCGGCCCACGTTCCGGTGGTGACCTGCGACGCGCGCCACCAGAACCACGTTGCCGGAGTCCTGCTCACTCTGGTCGGCCAGGCCCTCAAGAGCGCGCCGGCCGACTTCACCCACCCCGTCCCCCCTACGGCCCTCCAGGACGTCTCATGACCCACCAGCTTCCGCGCCCCTCGGCTTCGGCTGACCGGCCCACCCTGCTGCTGCCCCGACGACCGGCCGACTCGCCTGCCCGGCAGCCCACCACCGGTACGCAGCCCGGCAGGCCGCCCGCCCGGCAGCAGGCCGAACTCCAGGGCCGCTTCGAGCTGATCCAGCGCCTGGGCCTGCCCACCGGTGCCCACCAGGACTACGACCACTTCGCCGACGAACTGGCCGAGCGCACCGGCTTCCTGTACGGCTTCGTCAACCTCTTCCTGGAGCAGCAGACGTTCATCGGCCTGCACCAGCCGCCCACGGGCAGCGGGTACGTCATCGTCGGGCGGACCATGAGCCTGGAGCACGGCTGGTGCCCCGAAGTCGTCTCCCGCCAAAAAGCCCTGCCGCTGCCCGACGTGCACGCCAGTCCGCGTTTCAGCGGCAACCACGTCGTCGACGCGGTCGGTATCCGCTCCTACTTCGGCGCCCCTTTGATCCACTCCAGCGGCATCACCCTGGGCACGGTCTGCGTCATCGACCCCGACAGACGGCCCCTGAGTGAGGCCCGCCGCCTGCGGGACCTCGTGACCGACACCGGCAGCCAGGTGATGCGGCACATCACCCGCGTTCCCGCGCGCTGAACCACCGCGCGCCACCCGGGACGCCACCCCCGCCGTTCCACGGCCGCTTCACCGTGCGACTACCGCCCAGGGAGAGGGAGACGACCATGACCACCACGCCTACCACGCCGCCCCCGGCGCTGCGCCCCTACCTGACCGCCCGTCACGAACTGCTGTGGCAGGAGGCCGACGCGTTCGCAGCCGAGTACGCCGCACCGCGCGCCGCCCGGATGGAGGCCGCCCCGCGCAGGGTGGAGCGCAAGGTCGCCGAGCTGATGGCCGCGCGCCGGTGGTTCGCCGTCACCGTGCCCGCCGAGTTCGGGGGGGATGGGCGCCGGTCACGTCGCCAAGACGATCCTGGTCCACCGCATCGCCTGCGTGTCGGCGGCTGCCGCGGCCATCCTGCAGGCCACCCTGATCCCGGTCGGCGGTCTGTCGCTCTTCGCCTCCTACGAGCAGAAGAAGCGCTGGCTGCCGCGAGTGGCGGACGGCACGCTGCTGCTGTCGATCGCCGTGACCGAACCGCAGGCCGGCGGACACATCGGCGGTATCGAAACGTCCGCCGAGCGTGCAGGGAACCAGTGGGTGATCACCGGCAGCAAGGTCCACATCGGCAACAGCCACCTCGCCGGAGCCCACCTCGTCGTCGCACGCACCGCCGCTGCCGGGACGAGCACGTCCACATCACGGGCACTGACCGCGTTCTTCGTGGAGGCGGACCGCAAAGGGCTGACCGTGGCCGGCCACACACCGGGGCTCGGCCTGCACGGCCACTCCGTCGGCCGTCTCGACCTCGACCGGGTCAAGGTCCCCGAGGACAACGTCGTCGGGGAGGTCGGCCACGGCCTGAGCGTGGCGCAGGGCAGCAGCATCCTTCACGGACGGCCCAACCTGACCGCGCTCAGCCTCGGCCTGCACGAGAGCGCGGTGGCCACCACCGTCACCTACCTCACCAACCGCCCCCGATACGGACACGCGCTCTCCGAGCTGCCCGTGCTGCGGGACCGCATCGGCGGCATGGAGGCCCGCCTGCGGGCCGCACGCATCCTGGCGTACCAGGCCGTGCACCTCCTCGACGAGGGCCTGCCCTGCGACGCCGACCTGATCAACGCCAAGTACCTCGGCCACCGGTGGGCGATGCGGTCCGTCCAGGACGCCATGGAACTGCACGGCGCCCGGGCCCTCGACGCCGACTACCCGCTGCAGCGGCTGTGGCGCGACATCCAGCACACCTACCCACCCGCCGGAACCGGCGAGGTCCAGCGCATACGCCTCGCCGAGGCCGCCCTGGGCGAGGACCACATCCAGTGGTCCGAACGCCTGGCCGCCGAAACGGCCTGGGCCCGGCCCGATCCCACCGCCGCCTAAGCCCCCGCACGCGGCACCCCGCGCACACTGCCGCGTGCGGGCCGGCGTCGTCGGCCCTCATCCCCGCGAGGGCCGACGACGCCTCTCCCCTCGACCATCCACGCAGCCAAGGACAACACCCGTGACCACCGACAACCAGCCGGAGCCGCCAGAAGCGCAGCCGGCCGCCGCCGAACTGGAGCAGCTCGAAGACGCGCTCCGCCAGGCCCGGTTCGCCGCGCGGGTCGACCTGGCAGACAACAGCACTGCCGTCCAGCTCACGATGCTCAGTCAGCCGTTCGACCGCACCATCGACGCGGCCACCGCCTGGCTGTCCAGCGCCGGCATCAGCGGCGCCGCCGCCTTCAACGACGCCTACGACATCGTGATCACGCTGGACACGGCCACTGCGGTGCACCAGCTCGTCGCCGTCCTGCTGGAGCCGCGCATCCGCGCCCACACCGCGGCTGACGACCTGACGCAAGTGCTGTCCGCACAGGGAATGCTCCACCAGGTCAGTCAGTCTGGAGGGAGCGCGCATCGTGAAGGTGACGCTGGCCGACGACGACCTGAGCGCGGCCGTCCGCTTCGCGGCCCGCCTCGGTGCCGCCGGCATCGACGCGGGACTCGCGATCAACCGCCCCCGCGGAATGCGCCGGCTCACCGAACGGCTCCAGTGGCTGGTGACCGGCACCGTGGGAACCACCGTCCACGCGGACGCCACCCCCGGGTGCACCCATGCGCCCGATCTCATCACGCTCCACCTGACCATCGACCAGGCCCAGAGTCTGGCCCAACGCCTCACCCCCGTCTGCGCCCCGCAAGACCGTGGCACCCCCACCGGCAACCCCGCAGCCTGCCTTACGGGAGCCGGAGGTGCGGCGTGACCACCCCCAATCCCCCCGCCTCTCTCGCAGCGGCCGACGCCGCGCAGAGCCGCTCGCTCGCACTTCGAAACGCGCTACAGGCACTGCACCGCATGTCCGCCCGGTTCACCGGCCAGACCCCCTCCGGCCTCGCCCGGGACCGCGAGGCGGTATGGGCTGCGGTCGACCCGTGGCTGCCGCTGGCCGAGCAGCGTCTGAAACAGGCGGAACGCTCCCCTTCAGACCAGGCACGATGGCGCACGAACATGCGAGAAGCCAGCCGCCCGGACGCCGACGCCGACTGCCTTCCGCAGCCGGACATGGTCCTGCTCGTCAGCGCGGCCCGGCGTCTGCTGCGCGATCTGCTGGAGGCCGAGAAGCCCGGACCGAACGTGCACGAGATCGCCGAGCGCGTACGCCGCGCCATCCGCGACGGCGACTACCCCTCCGGGAGCACGCTGGGCCTGCGCCGCGTCGCCCAGGACACCGCGGCCACCACCCTCGAACGCGTCGAGCTGGCCCTGCACGACCTCCAGGGCGAGGGGCTGGTCACCATCAGCCCGACCCGGCGGACCCGGGTGACCGGCCAGGCGACCCACCACAGCCGACCGGAGCAGATCGCCGACTGGCTGCACTTCCTCATCCGCTCGGGCGTCTACCCGCCCGGCACGGCTCTGCCGTGCCTGCAGACATTGGCCCGCAGCCTGGTCACCTCGCCTCCGGAGGTAGTCAGTGCCCTGCGTCTGCTGGCCGACCAGCAGGTACTGGTGGTCCGCCACGGCCGGCGTGCTGCGGTCCGCGCCACCCTGCCGTTCCCTGTGGCACAACCACCGGACCTTGACGACCTCGCCAGGAAACTGCGCGCCCGTGCCGCCCCCGGCCCGCCGCCACCCGCCGAAACCGTTCTGGCCGCCTGCCGGCAGACGCACGCCTGGTGGTCCAGCCGGGTCATTCCGCCGCCCCGGATCGTCGACCTCCGCGTCCACATCCTGCTCACTGCCTGCGCCGGCCTCGTTCCCCTGACCGCCCCTCAGCTCCCTCCCAGCCGGGACACGCAGGCCCTGCTCCGGCAGGCAGCCGTCACCGCACTGGCCAGCCAGCCCGCGGACGAGTCGGAGCGGACGTGGCGCGCAGCCTGCCTGGGCGCCCTCGTACGCCACCTCCATCTCCTCCACACCACACCCCGCCCGCAGCCGCAGGCGCCCGCCACCGCCCCGCCGGTGACGGCCAACCCCTGCGCCGGACATCCGCTTGGAACCCCGACATGACCCCCAACGCTTCGATCACACCCCTGCCGCCAGCCCTGCGCCGCGTCGCCGACCACCTCGTGGCAGGAACGGCTCCGCGCGACATCGCCGCTGAGACCTGCCTGTCCGCGGAGACGATCCGCCACTACCTGCGACAACTGCGCGAGCATCTGGGCTGCCCGCCCCGCACCAAGCAGCAGGTCATCGTGCACGCCCTGCTCGCCTACAGGTATCTCACGCCTCCGCCGGCGGACCGACCCGCACCAAAACTGAAGCCCCGCGGAGCACCGGCTACTCAAGGCCGCCGCCGAGAACAGCAAGCTCGTCGACATCGCTACCGCCTCCCGTATCCCGCCGGTCTATCTCCCCTCCGCACTCAACGCGCTGCTGGCCAGGACCGAAACGCGGAACGTCACCCAGCTCATCGTCCTCGCCCACGCATGGGGCCTGCTCCCCACCACCCGGAACAGGACCGCGCCGGCAGGAACACTGCGATGAGCGGCCCCTCCGCCCCGTCCAGGCACACCCCGCAGGTGGCCGCCCCGTACCAGATGCGCCTGCTGCGCACCGACGCCGAACGCGCCGAAGCCGGCGCCCTCGTCGAGGACCGCCTGCGCTGGCTCACCCTGCGCGGCCTGCCCATGCCCATGCGCCAGGACGTCCCCGGCCTGTACCGGGCAACGAGCGGTGCGCAGCGTGAAACGGCGGGCCTGTTCGAGGACGATGTCCTGCTGGCCTGCCTGATCGTGGCTCCAGGGCCCGCTCTCCGGCACTGGGGCCGCGATGGCAACAGCCCGTCTCTGTTCCTCGGCCACGTGCACACGCGGCCGGCGCACCCGAACGACGTCCTGCGCCTGATCACCCTGTGGGCCTCCGACCACGCCGCCCGCCTCGACCTGCCCTGCGTCCGCGCAGAAGCCCTGGCCCGCCGAGACTTGAGCAGCGACCCGATACTGCCGGTGCTCCACCGGCTGGACGACATGGGCTGGACGGTCCGCGGCGCAGGCAGGGTGACGGACGGCGAGCGGGTAGCACGTCTGGAACTCGCTGCCGAGTCGCGGCCAGGGCTCACGGCACTCATCGACTGCTCCGTCCCCCTGCCCCGCCAGCCCGTCCTCCGCAGCGGCGGACGGCGCAGCCTGTGAACGTCGCAGAGACCGCGCAGCTCGCAAGGAGCGTGATCACATGACTGCTGCCGGGTTCGTGGACATCGTCCGCCACGCCGCCGACCACCTCGGTCCCGACGGCGAACGAGCACTCGCCGCCACGGCAGGCTCCACCAGCCCCCTCCAAAGCGAGCCGCAACGCATCGACCCTCTGCACGCCACCGGTGGCTCGGAGTCCGCGCTGAAGCACGTCAAGGTGATCGACAACGAGGGAACCCGCGCTGCCTCCGGCCGCCCCCCTTGCCTGCCACCGAGCCCGCTTGGAACAGGTGTTCACCCCGCCGGGGACCGCGATGCCCGGGATGAGGGGAGCACCCGCCCGTTGTCGGCGGCGGGCGGGCGCACCACACGGTCACCGGCACTCAGAGCAGGGCCGGCGACAGCACGACCGGCCAGCACCGGGGCGCTCCGAGCCCGTGCCCGGACGTACGCGCGCGTGCTGCGCCGCCCGCAGGACCGGTGTCACACACGAAGCCAGAAAGTTCCCGCCCATGTCCCGCAAGCGACAGTTCACTTCCTACACGCTCTCGATACTCCTGTTCAGCAGCCTGATACCGGTGCTGATCACGTCCCGGCAGGCCATTCTGGACGCCCAGGGCACGCAATTGAGCGCCCTGTCCCGCTGACCCGGGCCGCTCACCTCGCCGGGCCTCCACCTGTCAGTCCAGTCGGGAACCCGCCCGCGCCTCACCCGACCATGCCTCCGCACTCGAAAGACCCATGCGCACTTCACTGCGTTCGCCTCTGCCCGCCGTCGGCCCGCGCGCCTCGGCGTTGTAACCGCCCTTCCCGTGATCACAGCGAACAACTCCGGTACGAGAAAGGAGCCCAGCCATTGGATAGCAGCCAAGACGAACTGGTTGTCCTGAGCTGGAACATCGAGCGAAACGGCCGCGGGCGGGAAAACAACGACGCCAATCGCCAGCTGGCGCATCTCGTCATGGCCCGTTACCGGCCTCACATCCTTTTCCGGCAGGAGCTGGCCGGCGCCTGGGAGAACGGAAGACGCGACCTTCACGAGGAAGCGAACGCCCTGGGCGGGCTGATCCCGTTCATGCCAGCGCCGAAGGAGGGACGCAGCCGCAAACCGGTCGGCGTGATGGTCGACCCGACGCTCTTCCAGATCGACGCACAAGTCGAGCACGATCTGCCCTGGAAGCAGATCTGCCACGTACAAGTGCGCCTCAGAGGTTGCCCGACGCCGATCCAGCTGGCATCGGCTCACCTGTGCCACTTCGATCCTCAACTGCGTGCCACGGAGGCCCGTCGGCTCACGGACCTCGCCGACCACGGCCGCACCGCCCTGATCGGAATGGACGCCAACAGCTACCCCCACCGAACGGCAGACGAAGTCACCGAGCCCATCGGCTGGGACGAGATGAACGATCCCGTTCATTACCAGCAGCGCACGGTCGAGCGGAACGGCGCACGCATTCCGGACACGGGACCGAGTGAGATCCTCACCGGCGGCAGACACATTTTCACCGACCTGGCGCACCACGCGGGAACGGTCTTGGGACAGCGTGGCGCTCTGGCCGCCACGGCCAGTCTGAGGCGAACGGATCAGGGGCCACCGCAGCGCATCGACATCGTGCTCAGTACCCCTGACCTGGCGCCCGCACTGCGCAGCTTCGAAGTCGTCGTCACGCCAGAGGTGCGCCGAGTGACCGACCACGGGCTGCTGGTCGCCCGATTTCAGCTTTCCCAGTTCCGCCGCTGCCTCGCCGGCAGAACCTGACCGGCAGTTCCCGGACGCCGTGCCCAGACGGCTCTTCGCCCACCGCCGGCATCAGAGCTCCGGGACCCGGCCGGGTCCCGGCATCCCGCACCACCCATCACCACCAGGAGGCACACATGACCACCGCGCAGACGGACAGGCCGGCCGCCCCCGCGCAGCTGGACCTCTCTGCCACCGACCAGAGCGAGCCGTTCGACCTCGACGTCAGCGTTCTGGAGTCCGGTGACGGACAGGCCACGCTGATCAACCTCACCGACGACGGCTGCGGCAGCACCTGCTCCAGCCCCTGCGCCACGAACGTGGCCTGAGCATCTTCCACCGCACGACGAGTGGGGAGACACCCATGAGAGTGAACACGATCAACGGTCAGGTGCAGGCAGCGTCTGCTGCGGTCGGCAGTGACGTCTTCGACCTGGACGTCAGCGTCCTGGAGTCCAGTGACGGACAAGCCGCGCTGATCAACCTCACGGACGACGGCTGCGCCGCCACCTGCTCCAGCAACTGCGTCAGCAACGGGGCCTGACCCCGAGCACGCCCGATGTGCCGGCCTGCGCGGCGAATGCCGCGCGGGCTGGCACCTTCCGACACGCCACGACCAGGGAGGATGCATGGGACCCAGGCAGGACGGACCGCTGTACCGATGTGCGGGCATGGCTGTCGTGCGCGCCGCCCGTTACTCGGGGCTTGTGCTGCCCGCGTGGCCTGACCTCACCGACGACTCGCCGTCCCGAGCGGTTCGGTGGCAGGCGTGGCTGCGCGACGTCTGGTCGACGACCGGCGTTGCCGACACGATCGAGCAGGCCAGCCCCCTGCTCGCACAGCGGGTCGACACTCTGTGCTCGGCGGCCGGTTCGGAGCCCCGCCAGTTACGCCGCGCTGTGGTGTCCGTCATGCGGTACGTGCTGCGGATGAGCGGCCGAGCGACCCCTAACGGCCTGTTCGCCGGCATTGCCACCGCTTCGTTCGGGACCCGGCCGGGATGGACGTGGGGCGACTCGCACCGCGCCGTCGTGCGTGCCGACGGCGACTGGATCGCTGATCTGATCGCCCGCCTGGAAGCAAGCCCCGAACTGCTGCGGCGCCTGGACGTGATGGCCAACAACACCGTCTTCGTACGGGGCGAACGGCTGGTTGTGCCCTACCCTCCATGCTCGGGCCTGACCGGAGGCAATCTCGCGGCCGAGGTGTCCCTCCGCTACACCGCCGCCGTGCAGATCGCCGTCGACGCTGCCGCCGCACCCGTCCCCGTCTCCCTGGTCGTGGGACGGGTCATGACCGAGTTTCCCCACGATGCTCCTGAGCGGGCAGAGGAACTTGTCATCAGCCTGATCCAGCGCGGCGTTCTCATCAGCAGCCTGCATGCACCCTCCGCTTCCCTCGACGCCCTCGACCATCTGGTCGAGCAGGCGGACGTCGCTGGCGCTCCGTCGATCGCCGGCATGGTGACCGATCTGCGAGCGGTTCGAGACACCATCGCCCAGCACAATCAGGGCCCCGCCGCGGCGGTGGACAGCGGGCGCCTGCGTACCGCCCTGCGCCAGAAGATGACGGCCTTGAGCGCTGTCAAGGACCAGCCCCTCACGCTGGACCTGCGGGTGGAGTGCTCACTCACTCTTCCCCTGCAGGTCGCGCACGAGGCGGAACGGGCCGCCACTGTGTTGGCACGGCTCAGCGCATACCCCTTCGGTACTCCGGCGTGGAAGGACTTCCACAACAGATTCTTCGAGCGGTACGGCGTCAACTCTCTCGTTCCTGTCCGTGACGTCGTGGACCCGGACGTAGGTCTGGGGTTCCCGGCCGGATACCGCGACGCCGAACCTGAACAGCGTGAGGCCCTGACCTCCCGCGAACAGCGGCTGCTCTCTTTCGCCCAGACGGCCATCCTCGACGGCCGCGACGAGATCTGCCTGGACGAGGACCTGATCCGCTCGCTGACGGTCGGCGACGCGAAGATGATGCAGGTACCGGCCCACACTGAACTGCGTTTCCAGATCAGTGCCGCGTCACAAGCTGACCTGGAGGCAGGGGACTTCACCCTTCATGGCGTCGCACCCTCGCGAGGGATCGGCACTACCATCGGTCGCAGTTTTGGACTGTTTGCACCCGAAGATCAGGCCCGCGTGGCCACCATGCTGCAGGAGCTGCCGGTCAATGCACCCGGCTCGGTGCCCACCCAGCTCTCCTTCGCTCCGCTCGATCGAGGCGACACCAACGTCACCCGCGTCCCCGAACTCCTGCCGGCCGTCGTCAGTCTGGCGGAGCACCGGCCGGTGGATGCGCGCACCATCACGCTCGACGATCTCGCAGTGGGCTGCGACCGTCGCAGGCTTTACCTCGTCTCGCTCTCCCGCGCATGCCTGCTGGACACCATGACGCTGCACGCCCTGGATCTTCGCGGCCGCACACCTCCGCTCGCTCGGTTCCTCACCGAGATCAGCCGCTCCCAGACCGCCGTCCTGACCGCCTTCCCGTGGGCATCCGCCACCGTCCTTCCCTACCTGCCGCGCGTGCGCTACGGACGCGCGATCCTCTCTCCGACCAGGTGGCGACTGGACCGGAGAGAGCTGCCCGGCCGCCGTGCCCCGTGGAAGAAGTGGCGCGAGGCTGTTGACGACTGGCGCACGCGCCGCCGGGTTCCGGACGAGGTCGCGCTGGTCGAAGGCGACCGGCTCCTGCCGTTAAACCTCTCCGAACGCGCACACCTCGCTCTGCTGCGCGCTCACCTGGAGACCAACGAGTCGGCCGCTTTGACCGAAGCCGCCCCCGATAGGGGCTGGTTCGGCGGACGGGCCCACGAAATCATCGTCCCGATGACGGCCACCCGCCCGCCACAGTGGCCCACCGTCCCCGCCGTGACCGCTGACCAGCTCGTCACCCGCGACCACGGGGCCCTCCCCGGCGTCGCTCCGTGGCTGCTGGTCAAGCTGTACGGACACGTCGAACGACAGCCCGAGATCCTCACCGACCACCTTCCAAAACTTTTCGGTCAGTGGCACGAGCCGCCGACGTGGTGGTACATGCGCTACCGCGACCCGCGATGGCACTTGCGCCTGCGCATCTCGATCCCCGCTCCAGCGGACTTCGCTCCCGCTGCACAACGCGTAGGGACGTGGGCGGCCGGAATGCGCCGTGCCGGGCTCCTCACCGACATGCAGTTCGCCACTTCGTACCCGGAACGTGGTCGGTGGGGCGCCGGGCCGCTGATGCGGGCAGCCGAAGATGTCTTCGCCGCCGACTCCCGTTCTCTGACGGTCCAGTTCGCCCAGAAGCCGCGCCCTCGCCACCAGGTACTGGCCGCCGCGAACTTCGTCGCCCTCGCCGTCGCATTCACCGGCAGCGCCGCAGTCGGCACGGACTGGCTGATCACCCACGGCAGGATCACCGATCCGCGCCCCCTGGACCGGACGGTGCTCGGTGAGGTGATACGTCTGGCCGATCCGGCTGACGACTGGGCGGCGCTGCGCGCAGCTCCTGGCGGCGCGGTGATCACCGCAGCCTGGAGCGAGCGCAACGAGGCCCTGGCCCGCTACCGGCGGGCGCTGGACGCGTCCGGCGGCATCGACCCGAACCTCGTTCTTGACTCGCTGATTCACGCCCATCACATCCGCGCCGTCGGCATCGACAAGGACGACGAACGGATGTGCGTGCGGCTGGCCCACGCCGCCGCCATGGCCTGGACCCACCGAGGAGACCACCGTGAGCCTGCGTGAGAGCGCACGGGCCGCTGCCGACGCTCTCGCCGAGCGGCTTGCCACACCGCAGAACGTACGGGGGCTGCATCACCGCCAGGACTGGTGGCCGCAGTCACTCGCGCACGGGGCGGTCGGTGTCGCGCTGCTGCACATCGAACGGGCCCGCACTGACCAGGGCCCGTGGCAGCGTGCTCACGACTGGCTCGCCTGCGCCGTGGCCGAACCCGCTGTCGGGGGCCCGGACAGCCACCTCTATTACGGGGCGCCCGCGCTCGCATTCGCCCTGCACGCCGCCGCGGACCGTCCCGCACGCTACGCCCGCGCCCTGGACACCCTCGACCGGTACGTCACGACGGCGATCCGGAACCGGCTCTCCGGCGCCCACGCGCGCATCGACCGCGGTGAGACGCCCGAACTGGCCGAATTCGACGCGATTCGGGGCCTGAGCGGGCTGGGTGCACTCCTGCTGCACCGCGACCTTCACACCGACCTCCTCCGGGACACGCTGACGTACCTGGTCCGGCTGACCGAGCCGGTCAGGCATCACGGCGAACTCCTGCCCGGTTGGTGGAGCCACCTTGCCCCCTTCGGCACGGCCTCCCCTGACTATCCGGGAGGACACGCCAACAACGGCGTCGCCCACGGCGTAGCCGGCCCCCTCGCCCTGCTCTCCCTCGCGGCCCGGCGCGGCATCACTGTCGACGGCCACCTCGACGCCATCAACCGCATCCTGGCCTGGTTCGACCGCTGGCAGCAGGACAGCCCCACCGGGCCGTGGTGGCCTTATTGGATCACCCGTGCACAGCTACGGTCCGGCACGCTTGGCCGCGGGCCCTCCCGGCCGTCCTGGTGCTACGGCACCGCAGGATTGGCCCGCGCCCAGCAGCTCGCCGCGCTCGCCCTCCGCGACCCCGTACGCCAGCACACGGCCGAGACCGCGCTCCTGCGCGCGATGACCGATCCCACCCAGCTCGGCATGACCGTGGACGTCTCCCTGTGCCACGGCTTCGCGGGCCTGGCGCGCATCACGCAGCTCGTCGCCGCAGAAGCCATCACTCCCGGCGTCACCGAATGCCTGCCCCGGCTCCTGGCCCCGATCACCGACCACGCGCCCGGCAAGCTGACGGATTCCCTGACCCGCCCCTCCGGCGGCGGTGACATCGGGCTTCTCGAAGGCGCATCAGGCACCGCCCTTGCCCTTCATGCCTTCCACTTCGGAACACCGTCCGCCTCCGGGTGGGACACCTGCTTCCTGACCAACTAGCCGCCAAGGAGAGAGCACATGGCAGCGGACGAATGGCCACAACACCTCATCCGGTTCACCGACTGGAGCCGTGCGGAGACCACCGTCGCGGAGCATCTCCTCCCCGTACTGATCGCCCATGAGACGGAACTGGCCCAATGGTCCTTCCTGCGGAAGCACCCCTGGTGGCGGTTGCGGTGCCACCCCGCGGGCCCGGACTCCGCCAAGGTCCTGGATGCTGCCCTGAACGAACTGGTCGATGCCGGTGTCCTCAGCTCCTGGACACCGGGCATCTACGAGCCGGAAGAGACAGCCTTCGGCGGTCCGGACGCCATGAAGATCGCGCACACGCTGTTCCACTACGACAGCCGTCACCTGCTGGACGAAGTCGCCCGCCAAGAAGCGGCGCCCAGCCCCGGACTGGGACGACGCGAGCTGGCGATTCTCCTGCTCAGCGTAACGATGCGTGCAGCCGGACTCGACTGGTACGAACAGGGCGACGTCTGGGCGCGGATCGCGGCCGAACGCCCCGGCGACGAGGCCCTCGGCACGCGCCGGCACACGGCCGCGGTCCACCGGCTCATGACGGTCGACGTCAGCACCACCAGCCGCAGCGTCACCGAGGGTCGCCTCGCGCCGCTGGCCGAGTGGATCGCCACGTTCGAGTGGTTCGGACAGCAGCTCGCAGACCTCAACCGCCAGGGCCTCCTGGAACGAGGGCTGAGAGCCGTGATCACCCACCACGGCATCTTCCACTGGAACCGCCTGGGCCTCTCCACGAAGGACCAGCACACCTTGTCAACACTGGCGAAAGAGGTAGTCATGGGAACGAGCGACAACGCCGCGTCCACACGAACTGACAGCGCGACGAGCACTACGGTCACCGGGGTGAACAGCGACACCATCGAAGCCCCCGCCGCCGACCGCCTGCGCTCCCAGTTGGTCAACCGCCTGGTCGATCAGGGAAGCGTGCGCACGCCCCGCGTGCAGGAGGCCATGCGCACCGTACCCCGCCACCTCTTCGTCCCGGCCGCCCCACTGGAGAAGGCGTACGGCGACACCCCCGTGGACACGAAGTACGACGAGTCCGGCGCCTCCATCAGCTGCGCCTCCCAGCCCACCATCGTCGCCACGATGCTGGAACAGCTCGACGTCCAGCCCGGTCAGAACATCCTGGAGCTGGGGGCCGGCACCGGCTTCAACGCCGGCCTCCTCGGCTACCTCGTCGGCGATACCGGGCACGTCACCACCATCGACGTCGACGAGGACATCGTGGACGGCGCACGCGGCGGACTGACCGCCGCCAACATCCACAACGTGGAAGTGATCCTCGGAGACGGAGCCGTGGGCCACGTCCCCAACGCACCATACGACCGCATCGAAGCCACCGTCGGCGCCCACGGCGTGCCGCACGCCTGGCTCAACCAGCTCGCCCCCGGCGGACGGCTTCTCACCCCCCTGCGCCTGCGCGGCAGCGTCTCCCGCTCGATCGCCTTCGAGAACCAGGACGGAGCATGGCGCAGCGTCGACAGCCAGATGAACACCTTCATGCCACTGCGCCGGGGCATCGCCGACGACCCACGCGTGTTCGTTCCCCTGACCCCCGACAACTCCGTCACCCTCGTCACCAACGGAGACCAGAAGGTCGACGCGGAAGCCCTGACCGACATCTTCCGCCAGCCGCGCACCGAAGTGTGGACGGACGTCACCTTCCGGGGCCCAGAGTCGGCGGAATACCTGGAGTTGTGGCTCACCTGTGCCATGCCCAACGGCCTGAGCAGGATGCCCGCCAAGACCGAGGCCATCGAAAAGGGTTGGGTCACGGCCCCCTATCAGTCCTCGACCGCGGTCTTCGAGGGGGCGACGCTCACCTACCTCACCCGGCGCACCTGCAAGAAGAAGGCGCCCGACGGCGCCACCCTGTACGAGTTCGGTGTCATCGGCCACGGCCCGGACGCCGAGGCCCTCGCCGGAGACGTAACGGAACAGATCCGCACCTGGGACCGGGACTTCCGTCCGCTCGACGTCGGGTTCAAGATCCAGCCGCTCGATGCCGCCCCGCTCGCGGCGAAGCCCGGCCGTTTCGCGTTCGACACCGCGCTGAACCGGATCGTCATCGAATGGCAGTGACATGGACGTCAGCCGGATAGCACAGCGGTTCCCGCTCGTTGCCCGGCCACGGCCGGCCTGCCCGCCTCTCGTTGATCGGGTCCGCGAAATCACCGACTTCGCCGCCGCCGCGCGCGATGGCAAGGTGACCCTCGCGACCGCCGCCTTGAACAAGGCGGCGCTGATCGCGAGCGACTGCGGCATGCCGGATTTGGCGCGGGACCTGTGCTGGCGTCACGCCGAGGTCTTCCTGCGTGCTCAGCCCCTGAGCGCGCAGGAAGCCCGGTATGCCCTGGAGCCCCTGGTCAACCTCGCCCGTCTCCGCATCCGCGACAGCGACGGGCCCACCGCGTACCGCCTGCTTGACTCCCTGAACCGAGCGGTGAGATCAAAGACGGAAACGGTCATTGACGGCCGCACCACATCATTCCGGCACCTTACGCAGTCGGCAGCCGACCACCAACAGGTGTGCCAGTGGCTGTGGACCATCCTCCTCGGCGACGGGAACCGCGCCCTCGTCGCAGCAGGCCAGTGGAACCGCGCACGCGCGCACAACGAGCAGCACCGTGGAGTGGGCCAGCGTCTCCTCGACGGGCGTCAAGTCGAAGTGCTCGCCCGATGCCTGGGCGGGCAGCCGGCCGAAGCACTGGACTTCCTGGACATGAGCACCCTGGCGGAGAACTGGGAGCGCCTCATCGCTGCCTGCCTCACCGTGCTCTGTCGCGCCGCAGCTGGCGCATGCCCAAACGGTCCCGTCCGGAAGATGATGAAGCACTACCTGAGCCTCGACACGGCCCCCGAGCTTGCCGTCTTCCGCTCCCGTGCCGGACTGGCCGTCCTCGACCTTTCCCCGCCCCCTCAGCAAGCCGAGGTGGCACGCTGCCTCATCCATGAAGCGACGACGTCCGGAGACGGATACGTCGCGTGGGACGTCCTGGCCCACCCCACGTGCCGTACGGAGATGAGCACCGACGTAATCGGCTTGCTGTCGACTGCAGTCTTCTCGGCCGGCCTCGGCCACGGACACATCCCCGCACGCCTGGAAGAAAGGCTGCGAGACGCTACCTCGATCGCCGCACACGCCCTGCAAGTGACACAAGGGAAATCCGGTTCAGGCCCCTGACGTGCAGCAAGCTGTGGACGCTCAAGCCATCTTGGCGCGGCAGCCTGTTCGGGGCAGCGAACCAACAAACGGAGAACACCTGGCCGTTCGAGGCACTCCAGAAGCAACTACGGAGCAAGAAATGAACGTTAGGTGACAGTGGGCAGTCGCGTTAGTCCGCATCGCTTTGCCCGCAAACTGATTACGCGAGCTGTTTACGGGGACCGGCTTGACGGCAGAGCACTCCAAGATCAATTAACGATCCGACGTACAGTGTTGATCTTGAACCGAGTGTGAGTGATCCCTCCCGGGTGATCTTTGCAACATGCTCCTCTTGTGTGACCACTTAGACGCCATTTCACTTGGCGTGATCTTGCGGCATTCTGGGGTGATGACTGCTGCGCTTGTCGAGCGGATGGCGCCGGAGGACCTGTGGTCCT
>NZ_JBFAAP010000073.1:0-32681 GCF_040639815.1 Streptomyces sp. NPDC023723 | reverse complement strand
ACACCTGGCCCCAGCCCACCCACACCGACGTCAGAGCCATCCGCATCCAACGACCCCAACCCGCAGACCCATAAAGCAACGGCATTGGACCTAGGACATCGGATCCCAGGACGTCGTACGGTCAGGGCCCTACCGGTCGGTGGCCCGCACGGTTGCCGCCTTTGGCGTACGGAGAATGACCGTGAGCCGGCAGCGGATGATGCCAGAGCGGGGGCTGGTGGCCCCCTGCCTCAGCGGGAGGGGTGATGGCTGTGTCGTGTGTCACTCTCACGAGGCCGTCTGGCGAAGGAGGGCCGTCTTCACGGCGAGTGCTCTGGGCAGGAACTCCAGCACGTGTTCGTCCGCGGCCTGATCCGGTCGGCTGAACACCTGGATCGCCTCGTCGACGGCCGTCAGCGCTCGCTCGGTGTCGGTTCCCGCGGTGGCGCGGACCGCCGCGAACACGTACTGGGCCCAGGCTTGAGGCAACAGGTCGCCGCGGGCGGCCAGCGCGCCCAGAGCCGTCGCGGCCTCTTCGCTGTGTGTCAGGGCGTCGTCCACGCGGCCCAGTGCCTGTTCGAGGGGTGCCATCCGGGCAAGGGTCATCGCGTGCTGCTGGAGCAGGCGGTAGGTCATCGCGGTGCTCAGCGGGAGGCGTCCTTCCGTGGCGGCCGACAGCAGTCGCCGGTGGCCCGCGGCCTGTTCCCCGTAGAGGGCGGCGGCCTCCTCCAGGCGGCCGTCGCGGACCAGGGCGGCCGCCTGCCGGCCGACGATCGAGGCCGCGAGGTCCACTGCTTCGCCGGGCTGCGGGGACAGGGCCGGGATGCCCAGGTCCATGGCGGCCTCCATCAGGGGATGGACGCCGCCCGGCCCGGACGCCGATTCGGATTCGGGCTCGGGCTCGGGCGGAGGCGGTGGAGCCTGTCGGGCTTGGTCGAGTCGCCACCATCGGTGGGCGTCGGTGAGCCGACCGTGCCGCATCCGGTGGTCCGCCAGGGCCCTGGGGGCCTCGGCGTGACCGGCCTCGGCTGCGCGTTCGAGACAGGTTCCGGCCTCGTCGTGCCGGCCCTGCTCCTCCAGCAGCAGCCCCAGCCGGTGGTCGCCGTCAGGATCGCCTGCCCTGGCCGCGGCGCGGAACCAGTGTTCGGCGGCGGTCAGATCGCCGTCGCTCCACAGGGCCGCGCCCAGGGACGTCATGGCGTTCGTCGCGCCGGCCTCGGCGCCCCGGCGGAACCAGGAGCGTGCCATGTCCCGGTCACCCTGCTTCCAGTGCAGTACGCCCAGGTTGAGGCAGCCCTCCACATGGCCGGCGGCGACGGCGCTGGTCCACCAGGTCTTGGCGTCGGCCGTCCTCCCGTCCGCCCAGCACATGTTCCCGAGGTTGAACATGGCCTGGGGCAGCCCTGCCTCGGCCGCGCGCCGATAGCGTTCCTCCGCCATCGCGGTGCGTCCGGCCCTGGCCAGGCGCACCCCTTCGTTGTAGGAGTCCACTGCCTCGGTGTCGGGTTCGCTCCGGGTCCCGGAGACGGTGTCCGGCCGGTCCCTGTCAGCGAGGACCTGGAGGTTGTGCCTGGCCGTGTGCAGAGCCGTGCGGTGTCCGTCGTCGGTCAGGGCCAGATGCTCGTAGAGCGCGATGGCCTCGCGCAGGGATGCCGCCGCGTCGTCCCGGTGCGCGAGCGCGAGGACCGCACCCCGGCTCGCCAGCGTGTTCGCCAGCAGGGCCTCGTGGGCGACGCGGTCGGCCCGCCACAGCCGCCTGGCCAGTCGCACGGCCTCTTCGGCCCGGGTGACCGCCTCCTCGTACTCGTCGACGTCGGCCAGTCGGCCCGCGTAGTTCAGCAAGGAGGTGGCGAGGTCGGCGGTGTGCGCCCGCGGGTTGAGCGCGACCAGGTCGCGGCGGATCCGCACGGCCTCCTCGGCGGACCGCACTGCCTCATCGCTGTGCCCGAGGCGCTGTTGTGCGGTTCCCAGATTGGTGAGGGCGCGTGCCAGGCCGGGCAGGTGCGTCTGCGGAGCAGCGGCCACGAGTTCGCGGTAGGCGGCCACGCTTTCGTGGAGTTCCCGCGAAGCGGCCTCGTTCCGGCCGACCGCCAGCAGCCGGGTGCCCAGGCCGCAGAGCGCGAACGCGAGACACGGCGGGTCCGCCAGATCGCCTCCCGCCAGCTCGCGGTAGCGCGCGACGGACTCCTCGGCGGCCTCCACCGCGTTGCCGCGTTGTCCGGTGTTCTGCAACTGGTTGCCGTAGTTGGCCAGCGCCAAGGCCAGCCGAGGGCGGGCCTCACGCCGCCCTTCCGCAACCTGCTTGCGCAGCAGTTCGGCGGCCCGCCGGGTGAAGCCGACGGCCTCCTTGTGCCGTCCGAGGTCCGACAGGTAGCCGCCGATGTCCATCAGACACAGCGCCACATCGGTCCCGTACGTCCGCGGGTCCAGTTCGTTGAGCCGGTGCAGCGCGGCGAGAGCCTTGTGGTTGCTGCGGACGGCCGCTTCCTTGCGGCCGGAGCGGGCCAGGCGCACGCCGAGCCGGGCGTACCAGGACGCGGCGTCCTGCAGACGGGTCGTGTCGTCCACCCGCTCGCGCACCAGCCGGTCGGTCAACGCCGCCGCGCCGACGTCGAGGCCGACCTCGCGCTGTTCGGGCAGCCGCATCTCGACGTCGAGCAGCGCGTCGGTGTCGACGTGGGTGGCGTGGCTGAGCGCGACCAGCGCCGCGCTGCCCGCCTTGACGGCGATCTCCGGCCGCGCCCGGATCAGACTGCCGAGTTCCGCGCCGACATGCGGCCAGCGGTCGGCGGCCGAGGCGAGCACCGTGACCGCCCGGTCCGCGAACGCGGGGACCGGCGCGTCAGGGCGGTCGGCGCCGAGAAGAACGCGCGCCACGGTGGTGGCCCACGGGTCCGGGTCGTAGCCGGAGATGTCGTGGCCGGGCATCAGCAGGGCGACGAAGTCCTCGGCCAGCCGGTCCGGACGGAGCGGCTCGAGCACCTTGGTGCGGTCCAGCGGCGGGTAGCAGGAACGGTGGTCCGTCACGACCCGGTCCGCCGTGCCCAGCCCGAGGCGGCCCAGCCGTTCGACGCCCTCGGCGTAGGAGGCCGCGCCGCCGAGCACCGCGGTGAACACGGCGCGGGCCATCACCGTGGGCGGGGTGTCGAACTCCTCGCCCTCCAGCCGCGACCCGTACAGCCGCCGCCAGCCCATGCGCTCACGGTCCAGCAGGTAAGCGGCGATGCCCTCGACACTGTCCGGTACCGGGCTGCCGGGCCGGCCGGCGGCAAGCGCCGTGACCAGGGCGGCCATGTGCAGCGTCAGTACCTGCCCGTAGGGCGGCTCCTCAAGCCCGGACACGACGTCGGTGATCGGTCCGCTCACCCCCAGGACGGCGCCGAACCGGTCACGTGCGGTCACGAACGCCCGTTCACGGTCCTGCACACCGGCGGCGAACGCGCCCAGCGGCAGATCCGTGACCGCGGCGCCGACCGACCGGAGCTCTCCGCGTACGGCGGCCCACCACTGCACGGTCCGGCCGATCAGCAGCACCCGCACGGCCGGATCGACCAGCAGCGGGTCACGCAGCAGTTCGACCAGTTCCGGGTGTGCCCAGCGGTCGGCGTAGTCGACGACGACCAGCAGCCTCCGGCTCTCGGTCCGGACCGGCTCCCGCTGAGGGCGATCGGGGTCGTCGCGGTGGCATGCCTGGACCACCTGCCACCCGGCCGCGGCGGACAGCTCCGCGAACCTCGCCGCGAGTCGCGTCTTGCCCTCCCCGCCGGGGCCGTGGAGCAGCAGGGCGGACATCGACGCGGTCGTGGCGTCGCGCCACTCGGCCAGCGCGGCCAGTTCCTCGTCCCGGCCGCTGAACGGGACGATCTGGCTGCGCGCGTCGAGCAACTGGCTGGGCTGGCCGGCGAATCGGCCGGTGGACGCCTCGGCGTCCGCCATCGGCGCGAAGGAGAATTTTTCGAGCCGGTAAGGAGGTCCGGGGCCGATGACGATCTGGGAGTCGATGATCGGGCCGGTGCTGGCCAGGCCGCCCGGGCCCGCGTGAGCACTCCCCGTCTCCGTCACGTGCACCGGGCCGGAGGTGCCGTCCCCTCCTGGTCCGCTGTATCCGGTGATCGCGGTGGCACCTGGCCCGGCCGCCGTGGCGTCGCCGGTGCCACTGACGCTGACCGTCGCTTCGGCCCCGGTTCCGGTTGCGGTGTCCTTGCGACGACGCTTCCCCGTTCTGAACACGCGGTTCTCCTCCGGCTGGTCCCAGAGCGTCAGGTTCCGGCGGTCCGCCGGTCAGGAGGTGTACTCGATGCCGCTCACGGCCCGGCTGCCGGTTCCGTCCGCCGTCGCGCTTCCCGTGTTCCCTGCCCGGGCCGATCCGCCGCCTCGCCCCATGCGGCGCCGGATGCCCGACACGGCCGTTCCCCCGCCGGTCGCCCGCGCCTCGCCGGTTCCTGCCGCTTGGTCTTCCGTCCGGCCCTCCGGGGGCTGGAACAGGGCCCACACCAGGGCTGCGGCACCGACCGCGGCCTGAATCGAGGCTCCTACCGCCTCTCCCCCGTCCGGACCGTTCAGCAACCAGACCAACGGCGTCGAAACGATCCCGGCCGCACCCAGCACGAGGACTGTGATCTTCCACCCCTGTGTCATACGCCCCTCCCCCCTCATCAACCGCCCGGCCTCCCCCAGAGGTTCCGCCGCGGAATGATGAAGTGACAGTACAAGCCTCGATCCGACGCAACAACGGCAAGGGATGATCTGGTCGCTTCCTGACTATCGACGCTCGCCCGCGACCGCGCCTTCGCCACCCGCCTGGGCAAGGGGTTGCGTAAAGGAGGCGAACTGCGACCACTCCGCAGGCGGCCGAGGACCGAGAAGCACGCAGGCCATGCCTCGGCTCGGCTCGGCTCATGCCCGCGCCATGCCCATGCGGAGATGCTGCCGTCGCGGGCCAGTGAAGCAGTGATCAGCTGTCCGCCCCGGCTTCTCACTCGCGTCGGCGCAGTACGTAGTCGCTGAAGAGATGTCGGCTCCGGTCGAGAAGTTCACCCGCCTTCGGGTCTCCGCGCCGCCCGTCCGGGCTCGGCCGATCACCTGCGGGCCGCGTACGGGGAGCGGTTCCGGCTCGGCCACCTCGACGTCACCGACCTGCCCCAGGGCCGCGAGGTCGTGGACGCGGCCTCACCGGCCTCGGCCGGACGGACCTGGCCTTCACTTCACCGAAGGCGGTGCCGATGCGGGAGGCGGTGGGTGGGATGCGGCCGGGTGTCCGGAGGACGGCGGCGTCGACGTTGCGCAGCGCGACAGGGGTGTGGCCTTGCTGGACGGTCCGCTAGGCCACCGGCCAGTGGCGGACGGACAATTCGGTGACCCTGCTCATGCGCCGGACCGGACACCAGAACGGGGAGCGCTGTCCGGCGCGTTCGGGCCACAGCAGGCGCAACGTGACGGGCAGGCCGGTCTTGTAGTACGCCTTGCATGGGTCGCCGTCGGCCTGGACGAGCTCGGTGCGGGCCTTGCGATGACTCGGGGAACGGGCTCGAACAGGGACTCAATGGCCTTCCCGGTGAAGGAGCCGTGGATGGCCGGTGTCGGCCAGGCAGGACATGCCCTCGCCTGTACTGGCTGTTGATCGGTTGATTCATTCACCGGCCCTGTGCGCAAGCCGCTGCTCGGGAGGAAGACGCTGCTCGGCCCCGGGGAATGAAAAGGCCCGTCAGGGCTGGAGCGTGAAGCTGGCCCGGTAGTAGTAACCCGGCATGGGGGTTTGCAAGCCGAAGCCGTGTCCCATGGTGAGGACGCCGGTGTAACCGTCGGGGTGGTCAATTCCGTTCATGACGTAGCTGACGGTGTACGTGATCGTGGCCGGGGCCGAGCCCGACCATTCGTAGCAGCTGAGGTTCTCCGGGTGTTCGTCGAAGTTCTCGACGACGGTGGGGGTGTCCGGGCTGAGGAAGAGGTGCCGGATGTACTCAGGGAACGCCGTGAGGTCCTGGCACACGACCTCGGTGGTCGCGGTGTCGGCCGTGGCGGCGGGGGCGGGCGCGATCAACGAGACGCCGACGGCTACGGTGACGGACAGCAGAGCAGCGGGTCTGCGCATGAACAGCTCCGGGGTGTGTAGGGGCAACGGCAGGCCACTCATTGTGACAACGGCCGCCGTCCCGCACAGGACGCTTTCGGGCCCTCTCCTGTGCCGGTGGGCTCTCTTGACGAGCCATTGTCCGTGCCTACGGCCCACCAGCCGACGCATCGTCCACATCAAGTGCACCGGCATGCCGACGTCCACCTGCCGGTGCTCATCAAGGACTCCAACTACAACGGCAACCAAAAACCGTCGATGCCGGCAGCGGACCGTACGACAACCCCTCCTCAAACTCCGTTACAGCCGCACTCCGCGTGCTTCTGCCCGGCGTTCAGCGATGTGCTGTTCCTCAGGGTGGCGGCCGTCCCGCTGGCCGAGCCGTGGGTTCTGGGCCGGCCAGTATCTGGCGCAGTACCGTGCCGCCACTGCGGTCGACCCGGTCCTGGGCCCGGCGTTCCTGCACATGGTGAACTTCCTGTCGCCGGTGGCCTTCTCTGCTCAGCCCGGACCGGAGCCCGGCTCCCCTCATGCGGGCTCAGGACGCCGGAGTGCCGCCGCCTTCGCGGCTGCGGGTGACGGCACTCCGCCCCTTGGTCTATCCGTTGTTGTCGATCCACGCGCTGGGGCTGGCACAGACGCCCAGCCTGCACGCCTTGATCTGGAGCTGGCTTCCTCTGCCGCCCAGCGCGTTGAGACTGCTGCTCTCGTAGAAGTCCTTGTTGCAGACGGACCAGTAGGACGAGAAACCGTTGTCGTTGAAGCACTCGCCCTGCCGGTAGGTGACCCACTGTCCGGACGCGTTCTTCAGGCGGTTGGTCCACTGGACGGAGGTACGCATGGGATCTCCGAACCAGTCGCTGTAGGTCACCCCAAGGACGTCGCCGTACTTCACGAAACAGGCGAGGCTGTCCTGCGGACCGGGGCTCAGGTAGTCGCAGCCCGGGTTGTCCCCCGCGTAGGGGGTCGCGTAGTCCTGCTCCCAGGCGACCGCGGAAGCGGTTCCCGAGGTGAGGAGCGGGGCGGCGACGAGACTCAGCGCCGCGCCCAGCGCCATTGCGGCCGAACGCAGGACACGTCGCTGCGAACCATCACGCAGATCAGAAGGTTGACCGAACCCAGGCTTCATCGCTTCGCTCCTTCTGCCTCTCGGCAGACCGGTGGACGGGAATCACTGCCGTTGCGGCAGTGCTCGGTGAGCTTGCTGATGCGGCTCCGGCTGGTTCAAGGGCGGGAGGCTGTCCCGGACTGCCCGCCGGTGTCCGCCCTGGTCGCAGCTCTGTCCGGGTTTCTTGTCCGGGTGCCCGGACGCCGTTGTCCTCCTTCGACGGCGCTGGTGTCGAGGTGGGGACGACGGCGGGTGACGGCGTGCGGCAGGTCCCGTCGGGCAGCTACGTCGAGTCCGTCCGCTCCGGGCGTGACCGCGGGTGCGGGGCGCGCCGGAGGCGAGGTTCGGTGTCGCGGAGGGATCGGCTGCCGTGCCGGCCTCTGGATCCTTGAGCGCCGCAGCGCCGCAGCGCCGAGTGCTCCGGTTGCGTGGCATCGGGCTCACGGCCTCGGGTGCGAGGCCGGCCCGGACCGCCGCCGGTAGGCTGCTGCGATGCGCACGATCGAGCTGTTGCTGGACGGGGCGGCCGATCTCGTCGTCCGGGACGCCTGGCGGCGGCTCGCGGAGGCGGGACTGCCCAGCCAGGCACGCCACCGCTCACCGACCAACAGCCCGCACCTCACCCTGGCCGCCTGCCCGGAGCTCACCGCGGCGATCCGCTGGGAGCTCGCCGGGGTGGCGGCCACCCTGCCGCTGCCGGTGCGGTTCACCGGCGTGGTCCGCTTCGAGCGGCCGACCTCGGTGCTGGCCTGGGCGCTCGAACTGGACGCCGCCCTGGCCGGCCTGCACGAGCGGGTGTGGGACGCGGTGGTCTCGGACAGCCCGCCCGGAACGCTCAACCCGCTGCACGCACCCGCGCGCTGGAGCCCGCACATCACCCTCGGCCGTACCCGGCGGGCGGGTGCCTTCGCCGGGCGCCGGGTCGCCGCTCTGCTGCCGGCACCGCCGGCGCCGGTCTGGCTCACGACCCTGCGCAGCTACGACACCGGGACCGGCGCCCTGGAGGTGATCGAATGACGCACCCGGGCCGCGACGGGGCGGCGGGGCGGGCGCCTACGATCGACGCGTGAGCAAGTGGAGCAGAAGCCTGACCGCAGCCGGCGTCACCGACCCCGGGGCGCGCCGGGACTACGAGGAGCAGCGGCGGCTGGTGGCACGGTTCCGGCCCGCCTCCTACCTGGCCGTCCGCCTGCTGCTGCCGCGACCGGTGCTGCCGCACGTGGTCGCGATGACGGCCGTGATGCACCACGGCGACAACCTCCTGGACACCGGTCCGCGACCGCACCGTGAGGCGGCGTGGGCCGACTGGGAGCGGCGGGTGCGCGCCGGGCTGGCGGCCGGTACGAGTGACGACGCGCTGGTGCGCGCGCTGGTGTCCACCGTCGCCGCCCGCCCCCGGCTCGGACGGGCGGTGGAGGAGTACCTGGCCACCGCGAGGGCCGAGCTGGAGTTCGCCGGCTTCGCGACGGAGGACGACTACCAGTCGTACGTGGACGCCTACTCCCTTCCGGCGTTCATGCTGGTGGCCGAGTTGCTGGGACCGGACGGCGACGACGACGGGCGCTACCGGGCGGCGTGCCGGATGTTCATCGACGGCAGTCAGCGGCTCGACTTCGTCAACGATCTCGCCGAGGACCTGCGGGACGGGCGCCTGGGCATCGCGGCGAGCGCACTGGAGAAGTTCTCCGTCCCGACGGACGACCTGGTTGCGGGGCGTTCCCCCGCCGGCCTGCCGGAGTTGCTGGACGATCAGCTCGGTCTGGCCCGTGCCGCGCTCCTGGCGAGCAGGCGGCTGACGGGGCTGGTCCCGGCCGGCAGCCGGCGGCTGGTGCGGGCCCTGATCGAGATCGAGCTGCTCACGGCGGACGCAGCGCGCGAACGCGGGCCGGCGCTCCTGCGTGGGGCGGCCGGTCCGCCGAAGGCCGGGGCGGCGCGGGCCCTGGTGCGTGCGCTGCTGGGCAGCGGCAGGTAACCGGCCGATCGGGCCGGTCACTGGGCCGAGCCCGAGCCCGAGCCCCGCACCGGTCCGTCACGCCGAGGTCAGTTCCGCCCGCCGCGCCCGGCGCCGGGCGGCCACCGCCGGGTCGAGGGCGGGTACGGCGGCCAGCAGCTGCCTGGTGTACGGGTCCCGGGGACGGTCGTAGACCTCGTCCGCGGGTCCGGTCTCGACGATCCGGCCGTGCCGCATCACCGCGACGCGGTCGCTGACCCGGCGGACCACGGCGAGGTCGTGGGCGATGAAGACGAGCGCGATCCCGAGTTCGCGCTGGAGTTCGCCGAGCAGGGCGACGACCTGTGCCTGGGTGGTGACGTCGAGGGCGGAGACCGGCTCGTCGCAGACGATGACCCTCGGGTCGGCCGCCAGGGCCCGGGCGATGCCCACGCGTTGCCGCTGGCCGCCGCTGAACTCGTGCGGATAGCGGTCGTGGTGGGCCGCTTCCAGGCCGACGCGTTCCAGCAGTTCCGTGACGCGCGCCCTGATGCGCCGCTCGTCGCGCTCGCCTCGCGCGCGCAGCGGGTCGGCGATCGACTCACCGATGCCCCGGCGGGGGTTGAGGGAGGAGACGGGGTCCTGGAAGACCATCTGGACGGCCGGGTCGACGCCGGTGTGCGGATGCCCGTCGAAGCGGACCTGGCCCGCTGTGGGCCGCAGCAGGCCGACCAGCATCCGGCCGAGTGTCGTCTTGCCGCTGCCGCTCTCGCCGACGATGCCGAGGGTCTCGCCCCGGCGGACGGTCAGGGACACGTCGTCCACGGCCGTGACGGCTCGTCTGCCGCGTCCGAAGGTGCGCCGCAGTCCGGTCGCCGCCAGGACCGTGTCGGTGGCGGTCGCGGTGGGCGGGCGGACCGCGTCGAGGCGGGGGACGGCGGCGAGCAGCTCACGGGTGTAGGGCTGTGCGGGGGTCTTCAGTACGTCGGTGACCGGCCCCTGTTCGACCAGGCGCCCGTGCCGCATGACAAGCACCCGGTCCACGCTCTCGGCGGCCACGCCCACGTCGTGGGTGACGAGCAGCAGGCCCATGCCGGTCTCCGTGCGCAGGGTGTGCAGCAGGTCGAGGATCTGGGCCTGCACGGTGACGTCGAGGGCGGTGGTGGGTTCGTCGGCGATCAGCAGGGCGGGCTCGCAGGCCAGCGCCATGGCGATCAGCGCGCGCTGGCGCATGCCGCCGCTGAACTCGTGCGGGCGGGAGCGGGAGCGGCGTGCGGCGTCCGGGATGCCGACCCGGTCCAGGGCCTCCACGGCACGGGCGCGGGCGGCCCGCCGGGAGACCCGGGTGTGCAGGCGGTGCACCTCGGCGATCTGGTCGCCGACGGCGTAGTACGGGTCCAGGGAGGACAGCGGGTCCTGGAAGACCATCGCGGCCTTCGCCCCGCGCAGCCGCCGCAGGGCGTCGTCGGAGGCGGTCTGTACGTCGGTGCCGGCGACCTCGATGGCGCCGCCGACCCGGGCGCCGGTGCCGCGGTGCAGCCCGAGCAGGGCCGCGGCGACGGTGGACTTGCCGGAGCCGGACTCCCCGACCAGCGCGAGGGCCTCCCCCGCCGCCAGCCCGAAGGACAGCCCGTCCACGGCCCGCAGGCCGTCGAAGTCGACGGTCAGGTCGGTGACGTTGACCAGGCTCATGTCAGTACCACCCGTCGGTCGGCCGCCGCGTACAGCACGTCCGCGACGGCGTTGGCGAGAACCACGAAGAACGCGATGACCAGGACCATGCCGGTGACGACGGGCAGGTCGACCACGGTGACGGCGTGGACGAGTTCCTGGCCGATGCCGGGCAGGCCGAACAGGGTCTCGGTGAGGGCGGCCCCGCCGACCGCGCTGCCGAAGTCGTTGGCGTTCAGGGCGATGACCGGGGCCAGCGCGCCGCGCAGCGCGTGCCGGCCGACGATGGCGCGTTCGCCGACGCCGTAGGCCCGGAAGGTGCGGATGTGGTCCTCGGCGAGGGTCTCCAACACGGCGGCCCGGGTCATCCGCGCGAAGTAGGCGGCCTCGGTCAGGGCGAGGGTGAGCCAGGGCAGCAGCAGGTTCCAGGCCCACTGCTCGGGGTCGTCGGAGAAGGCGACGTACTCGGGGAAGGGCAGCAGTTCCAGCTGTCCGCAGACGACGATCATCAGGACCAGGCCGAGGACGAAGACCGGGGTGGCCATGCCGGCCAGGGTGAGGCCGGTCAGGGCGCGTTCGGTGAACCGGCCGCGCCGCCAGGCGGACAGCACGCCGGTGCCGACGCCCAGCAGCAGCCAGAGCACCATCGCGCCGAACACCAAGGAGAGGCTGATCGGCAGTTTGGTGAGGATGATGTCGGTGACCTGCTGGTCGCTCCGGTAGGAGAGGCCGAGGCAGGGGGCCGGGCAGTGGGCGACGGATGTGCCGGTCGAGTAGTCCTGGCCGGCCAGCACGCCGGTCAGGAAGTGCCAGTAGCGCAGGTACAGCGGGTCGTCGAGGCGGAGCTGCTGGGCGACCTGGTGCACCTGTTCCGGGGAGCAGCGCGGGCCGCAGCTGATCTGGGCGACGTTGCCGGGGGTGACGTAGAAGACGACGTAGACGATCACCGAGACGGCCAGCAGGGTGATCACCGCGCCGGCGACGCGGCGCAGTACGAAGCCGAGGGCACCGTTCATGACCTGGGCTCCTTGGCGGTGCCGACGCGCAGCCGGGAGGCCGAGCGCGGGTCCAGGGCGGTGCGCACGCCGTCGCCGAGCACGGTGAGCGCGAGCACGGTGACGAACAGGGCGCCGGCCGGCAGCAGCAGGTACTGCGGGGCCGCCTGGTACCAGACGTTGGCGTCGCTCAGCATCTGCCCCCAGGACGGCGTCGGGGGTTTCACGCCGACGCCGAGGAAGGACAGCGCGGCCTCCACGGCGATGTTGCTGGGCACCATGAGGGCCGCGTAGGTGATGACGGGCGCGGCCAGGCCGGGCAGCAGTTCGCGGCGGGCGACGTGGAAGGTGTTCCAGCCGCTGAGCCGGGCGGCGGCCACGTGGTCGAGGCTTTTCAGGGAGAGGGTGGCGGCGCGGGCGATCTTGCCGATGGTGCCCCAGGCGACGAACCCGATGATGAGGGAGACCAGGACCGGGCGGGGGAAGCCGCCGGGCACGACGGCCAGCAGCGCCAGCGCCATGATGATCAGCGGCATGGCGACGATGATGTCCGTGATCCGGCTCAGCAGTTGGTCGACCCAGCGGTTGCCGAGCGCGGCCGTGACGCCGACGACGACGCCCAGGACGACCTGGACGGCGGTCGCGGCCAGGGCGACGCCCAGCGAGACGCGGGCGCCGTACACCAGCCGGGCGAACAGGTCCCGGCCGGTCTGCGGTTCCACGCCCAGCCAGTGGTCGGCACCGACGCCGCCGAACGGGCCGATGGGCACTCCGCCGCGCGCGGAGTCGACCAGCGCGGGGTGGTAGGTGGTGGGGTCCTGGCCCTCCAGCGCGGTGAGCAGCGGCGCGGCGAGCGCGACCAGGACGAGGAGGGCGACGGTGCCCGCCGCGACGGTGGCGGCCCGCTGCGCGCGCAGCCGCCGCCAGAACCGGCGGGCCCCCGCGGCCCCGGGGGAGAGTGCCTCCGGGACCTCGGTGGGAACAAGTGCGGTGCTCACGGGGTCACTTCACCGCGACCTGGGAGATGTCCAGGACACCGGTCCAGTCGCTGATCACGACGTTCCTGATGTCCTTGCCGACCAGCCGCTTGTAGACGGGGTGGAACAGCGGCACGGTCAGCGCCCGGGCGCCGATCTTCTTGTCCAGCGCGCCCCACCGCGCGGCGGCGGCGTCCAGGTCGGTCAGCTTGTTGATGGCGTCGATCTCGTTGTTGACCGAGGCGTCGTCGAGCTGGGCGGAGTTGTAGTTGGCGCCGTCCTCGACGATCTGCCGGCCGTCGAAGATCGGGGCGAGGAAGGGTCCGCCGGAGGGCCAGTCGGCGCCCCAGGCGGCGAGGAAGAAGCCCGGTTCCGTCTTCACGTTCTGGACCGTGTCGGAGTAGGTGTTGTCCTCCAGGCCCTTCAGTTCGACGGTGATGCCGGCCTTCTTCAGGGCGTCCTGGATGGCGGTGGCGATCTCCGGGCTGGTGCGGAAGTTCTGCGCGTTGTCGTGGGTGAGGGTGACGGTCAGCCCGTCGGGGTAGCCCGCCTCCTTCAGCAGCGCCTTCGCCTTGGCGGCGTTGCCGGTGTCGCCCGCCGGGAAGGGGTCGTACGGGGTGTGGCCGAAGGACTTCTGGGCGGGCAGGAAGGTGGTGGCGGGTTCGGCCAGCGCGCTGCCGCCGGCCGCGTTGATCACGGACGACCGGTCGACGGCGTACGCGATGGCCTGGCGCACCTTGGCGTTGTCGAACGGCTTCACCTTCGGGTTGAAGGCGATGTAGTTGGTGTAGCCGAAGTGCCCGGTGCCGACGCGCGCGGCCAGTTCCTTGTCGCCGGTGACCTTGGCGAGTTCGGCCGGTCCCAGGTTGGTGTCCGTGGTGACGGCGGCCGCGTCCGCCCCCTGGGAGGCCGACAGCCGCTGGTTGATGACCGACGCATCCAGTCCCGACTTCACCTCGATGGTGTCCGGGTACGCCTTGCGCTCGGCGTCGGTGTCGGCGGACCAGTGCGGGTTGCGTTCCAGGACGAGGTGTTCGCCGTCGTTCTCGTTCTTGACGACCTGGTAGGGGCCGGAGGAGACCGGGTGCTGCTCGTACTCGGTGCCGGTGTCCTTGGCCTCGGGGACCGGCGCGAACTGCGTCTGCGTGGCCAGGTAGGGGAACTCGCCCTCGGGCTTGTTCAGATGGAAGACGATGGTCCGGTCGTCGGGCGTCTCGATCGCCGACAGGCCCTTCTTGTCCTTGTACGGCCCCTGGTAGTCGGCCGCGCCGGTCAGCCAGTCCCTCAAGTAGGGCGCCCCGCCGCTCAGTTCGGGGGCGAAGGACCGCTCGATGCCGTACTTGATGTCGGCGGCGGTGATGGGGGTGCCGTCCTCGTACTTCAGCCCGGCCTTCAGGGTGTACGTCCACACCGTCGCGTTCTTGCTGGGCCGCCCGGTGTCGGTGGCCAGGTCGGGGACGACCTCGGCGCCGGCCGCGCCGTTCTCGCGGTTGCGGGTGGTGAGCGTACGGAAGACCAGGGAGGGCACGTTGCCGCCGCCGGAGGTGTACAGGCGGGCCGGGTCGAAGTCGGACTGCGGTTCGGAGTTCAGGACGGTGAGGGTGCCGCCCTTGTGCGGCGTGGAGTCGCCGCCGGAACCGCCGGAACCGCCGGCATCGTTGTCCTTCGGACCGCAGGCGGCGGCGCCCGCTGCCACGACCAGGGCCAGCGAAACGTACGCCGCGCGGGCGCCGAACAGGGACGGATGACGCATCGGAAGGACGACCTCTCGGATGATGAGACGAAACGACGAGGAGTGAGACGCATGGGGGCAGACGTCTGCGCGGGCGTCAGGTCGTCGGAAAGCCGCGACTCAGGTCACGGACACAGAAGGAGAAACGCGACGCGAACGCCCGAGGGGGGCAGCGTCAGCAACAGTGAACGTCGGACACGCACAGCGAGGTCACACCGATGAGCGCCAGCTCGATGGCGGCGCGCGGCGAGACGTGCAGGGGCGACATGGCCAGAAATATGTACGATCTTTTCGCGCGTGTCAATGTGGGCCGGTGGTGTCCCGGTGAGCCGGTGGTGTCCTCGTCACTCCTGGTCGGGGCGGAGTCTGCGGTGGGTGCCGGAGCGGCCGATGTCGAGTTCCACCAGGGAGCTGAGCGGGGTGCCGCTGTTCCAGAAGCCGAGCAGGTCGACATCGATGAGGCACAGGCCGTGGCGTGCGGCGAAGTCCCGGGCCGGACGGGTGAAGACGCAGGACGCCACGAACACGGGGACGTCGGCGCCGTGTTCGGCGCGGGCGGTGCCGTTGAAGGTCTGGATGTCGCGGCTGCCGACCGCGCGGTGCTTGGCGTACCGCTTGCACTGCACGACGATCCTCCTGCCGTCGGGCAGGTGGCCGATCACGTCGGCGCCGAGGTCGCCCGAGCCGCCCACCCGCCTCACCCCGGTACAGCCGTCGCGGCGGCACAGGCCCGCGACGTACTCCTCGAAGGCGCGGTCGTCCATCGCCCACACCGCCGCCAGGGAGCGCCGGGCCCGCAACTGCGCCTCCGCGGCGAGCCGCTGCTTCTCCGCCCGCGCCTCGCGCCGCCCGGCGCGCACGAGCCCCGTGACGACGACCGCGAGGACAACCGCGGCCGGCGCCGCCCACAGCACCGTACCCATCACGTGCTCCCCTCCCCTGGTGGCTGTGCCCTTGGTGGCTGTGCCGTCTTCTCCCTCCCCGGTTCGAGGCCCGCCCATCCGCTGGGCGCGCGGGCGGGCCCCGAGGCCGGCGCTCTCGACGGCCGGCGGCAGGTGAGAGGATGGCCGGTATGGATGTTCACAGGAGAAACAACGTGACCGTCACCGGCCCGGCCGAAGGGCCGGTGGTGGTGCTGGCGCACGGTTTCGGCTGCGATCAGAACATGTGGCGGCTGGCGGTGCCGGCCCTGGCCGAGCGGTACCGGGTGGTGCTGTTCGACTACGTCGGCTCCGGCGGCTCGGACCTGTCGGCCTTCAGCCAGGAGCGCTACTCCTCCCTCGGCGGCTACGCCCAGGACGTGGTGGAGATCTGCGAGGAGCTGGATCTGCGCGGGGCGGTTTTCGTCGGGCACTCGGTCAGCGCCATGGTGGGGGTCCTGGCCGCGCGGATGGCGCCGCGGCGGATCGGGGCCCTGGTGATGGTGGCTCCCTCGCCCCGCTACATCGACGACGACGGCTACCGGGGCGGCTTCGCGGCGGAGGACATCGACGAACTGCTGAGTTCGCTGGAGTCGAACTACCTGGGATGGTCCGGCGCGATGGCTCCGGTGATCATGGGCAATCCGGACCGGCCCGAGCTGGGACAGGAGCTCACCAACAGCTTCTGCGCCACCGACCCGGACATCGCGGCGGTCTTCGCCCGTACGACGTTCCTGTCCGACAGCCGCGAGGACCTGAAGAGCGTCACCGTGCCCACCCTGGTCCTGGAATGCGCGCAGGACGTGATCGCGCCCCGCGAGGTCGGCGCGTACGTGCACGCCGCCATTCCGTCCTCCCGCCTGGTCACCCTGGACGCCACCGGGCACTGCCCGCAGCTGAGCGCCCCGGAAGCCACCAACGAGGCCATCCTCGACTTCCTGGAGTCCTTGCGTTGATGTGCCGAGCCGACGGGGAACCCGAACCCGCGGAGACCCAGGACGAGGCGGCTACCGACGCCGCGTTCACGGCCCTGCTGGAGGACAGCGCCGAGGAACTGTACGAGGCCGCTCCCTGCGGTTACCTGTCGACGTTGATGGACGGCACGATCGCCAAGATCAACACCACGCTGCTGGACTGGCTCGGCCTGCCGCGCGAGAAGGTGGTGGGCAGACTCCGCTTCCCCGACCTCCTCACCGTCGGCGGGAAGCTGTACCACGAGACGCACTACGCGCCACTGCTGCGCATGCAGGGGGAACTGCGCGGCATCGCCCTGGAGCTGAAGGGCGCCGAGGGCCGCAGGCTGCCGGTGCTGGTCTCCTCGGTGGTCAAGCGCGGCGGTGCGGGCGAGCCGCTGCTGATCCGCACCACCGTCTTCGACGCCTCCGACCGGCGCGCCTACGAACAGGAGCTCCTGCGCCGACGCAACGAAGCCGAGCAGGCCCGCGCCGAGGCGGAGCAGGCCCGGCGGCAGGCCGAGGCCGACCGGAAACGGCTGGCGGACGCCCTCGCCGTACTGCAGCAGTCCCTCGTGCCCGCCTCGCTGCCCTCCGTACCCGGACTCGAGGCGGCCGTCTACTACCACACCGCCTCCCCCGACCGTCTCGGCGGCGACTTCTACGACCTGTTCTCCCTGGGGCGGGGCCGGTGGGCGTTCTTCCTGGGCGACGTGTGCGGCAAGGGCCCCCAGGCCGCCGCCCTCACCTCACTGACCCGCTACACCCTGCACGCCGCGGCCCTTCACGATCCCGACCCGGTGGCGGCGCTGACCACGCTGAACGCCGTCCTGCACGAGCGGTACGCCGCCGACGGCGACCCCCGTTTCTGCACGGTGATATGCGGCGTCGTCGAGCCCGCCGACGACCACGGCCGGACCACGGTGCGCCTGGCCTCCGGCGGCCACCCGCCGTCGCTGGTCATACGGGCCGACGGCCACGCCGAGTACCTCCCCACCCCCGGAGGGCTCCTCGTAGGCCCGCTGCGCGATGCCCCGTTCAGCACCGCACGGACCACCCTCGGGCCGGGCGAAACACTCCTGCTGTACACCGACGGTCTCACCGAGGCCCGCACCGGGCCCAGCCGCGAACACCTCTTCGGCGACGACGCCCTGCGCGCCTTCGCCGCCGACCACGCTCCCGCCACGCCGCAGCAGTTGATCACCGCCCTGACCGGGCTGCTGGAGAGTTTCGGCGACGGACTGGACGACGACACCGCCCTGCTCGCCCTCGGCGTGCCCGCCACGCCCCCGACCACCGCCCCGGTGACAGACCAACCACGATGAGCCCGCTGAACATCACCCACCACCACCTTGCCGCCGGTCCCGTACTGCACGTGGCCGGGGAACTCGACTACGAGCAGGCGGGGGCCCTGCGCGCACAGGTCGAGAAACTCGCCCTCGGCCGCGGCCAGACCCTGGTCATCGATCTGTCCGGCCTCGCCTTCTGCGACTCCACCGGCATCACGGCCCTCCTCGCCGCCCGCCAGCTCGCCCAGGCCGCCGGCGCCGACGTGGTCCTGGCCGACGTCCCCACCGACACCCGGCGCATCCTCGCCATCGTCGGCCTGGACCAGATCTTCACCATGCGCTCCGGTGTCGACACGGAGCAATGACTCCTGACAAACGGGCAGGCCGCCGGGTCAGAACGCGCGGCCCACTCCTCCGGTCCGGGCCAGGCCAGTCCCGTACAAGACACCTGTGCTGCCTCTCGAGGTCTCCCCAAGGTCTCCCCATAAGGGTGAATGTGGCGATGGCCCGGCACGTCATCGGCGCTTCACCCAGCAGGCTTTGGTAATCGGGGCCGTTTCAGGGGACGAGGGTGGAGGTGTGGCGGTTGCAGGACCAGGCTTCCTTACGTGATCGGGCACGCTATGTGTTCGACCGGACGCTGGCGCGCAGCACGGGGGCCCTGCTCGGCTGGCTCGCCCTGGGCTGCCTGGCAGTCGTCGTCCCGGTCAGTGCCCTGTTGGTGTGGACCGATCCCGACGCACCGCGCTCGCTGTCCGACCGTCTCCTCGCCGTGTGGCGCACCAGCGCGGAGACCATGCGGCTGGGCGGGGTGACGGGCGCGCCGGTGCGGATGCTGCTGTCCGTGCTGCTCGGGCTGATCGCCCTGCTGTGTGTGTCGACGGTCGTCGGTGTCGTCACCACCGGTCTCGGGGACCGGCTGACGGAGCTGAGACGCGGTCGCTCCACGGTGCTGGAGCGCGGTCACGCGGTGGTACTGGGCTGGTCCGAGCACGTCTTCACGGTGGTCGGGGAGCTGATCGCCGGCGGTGTCGGCGGGCGCGGCGTGGTCACCGTACTGGCCGACCTGGACTCGACCGACATGGAGCGGGCGCTGCGGGGCGCCCTCGGGCTCACCGACGGTGTGCGGCTGGTGTGCCGCACCGGGGCGCCGACCGATCCCGAAGCGCTGGCGCTGGTCGCTCCGCAGGCGGCGGGCACCGTGGTGGTCCTGCCCGACGAGGGGCCGGACGGCGACCTGGCCGTCGTCCGCGTGCTCCTCGCGCTGCGCGCGTTGCTCGGCGCCCGGACCGGTCCGCCGGTGGTCGCCGCCGTCCGCGAGGAGCGCTACCGGTACGCCGCCGAGCTGGCCGCGGGGCCCCGGGGCACCGTGCTGGAGACCGACCGCGTCACCACGCAGCTGCTGGTGCAGGCGGCGCGGCAGCCGGGGCTCTCGGCCGCGCTGCGCGACCTGCTGGACTTCTCCGGCGCCGAGTTGCACCTGTTCGACATCCCGGAGGCGGCCGGGCTCCCCTTCGACGAGCTGGCGCTGCGCCGGCCGGAGACATGCGCGGTCGGTCTGCTGCGGACGGACGGCCGGGCCGTGCTCACCCCGGCGCCCGGCACGCTCGTACGGCCCGGTGACCGGCTGGTGGCGGTGGCTCACGACAGCCGGTCCGCGCCGCTCGACGCCTGCCGAGCCCCTGTGGACGTCTCGGCCATGGTGCCCGCCCGGGCCTGCCCGAAGCGTCCGTCGCGGATGCTGCTGCTGGGCTGGAACCGGCGAGCACCCCTCCTCGTGGAGACCCTGCGCCGCACGGTCCGGCCGGGCTCGCGCCTCGACGTCGTCGCCGGCCCGGAGACCGGCACCGCCGAGATCCGCGTCCCGCGTTCCCGGGGCGCCGCGGGCCTGCACGTCGAGCACCGCGTCGGCGATCTCGACCGTCCGGACTCCCTCACCGGCGTGGACCTGGCCGACTACGACAGTGTGATCGTGCTCGGCGCCGACCACGACGGCGGCCCGGTCCGCCCGGACGACCGCACCCTGCTGACTCTGCTGATGCTGCGCTCCGTGGCGGAGGCCACCGGCCGCGCGCCCGCGGTGGTGGCCGAGTTGTGCGACATCCGCAGCCGGGCGGTGGTGCCCCTGGGCCCGGTCACCGACGTCGTCGTGCGGGGCGAGCTGACCGCTCTGCTCCTGGCCCAGATCGCCCACCGCCCCGGCCTGACCGCTGTGTTCGAGGAACTCTTCGACACCCGGGGCGGGGCGCTCGCGCTGCACCCGGCGGAACGGTACGTGCTGCCCGGCCGTGAGGCGTCGTTCGCGACCGTCATGGCGGCGGCGCTGCGGCACGGCGAGTGCGCGATCGGCTACCGCGCCTGTGCCGCTGATGCCCCGCGCCCCGCCGACGGACTGCGGCTGTGCCCCGGTGGCACGGACCGGCGGGTGTGGGCGGCCCAGGACGAGATCCTGGTGGTGACGGCCGGACCGGCGGCCCCCGGCGGCGGCCACCGCGCGACGACCGCCGTACGACCGGAACCGGACGAGGGCGACGCGGCGGACCAGCGGGCACCGGCCTGAGCCGGCGCACCGCGCCCGCCACGCCCGCCTGGGGCCGCGACCGCGTGACCGCGTGACCGTGACCCGCCGGCGCGCGGGAGCCGGAGCCGACGCGGATCGGCAGCGGAGCCCGGACCAGTGCCTGGGCGACCCGCTGCTCGTACCGGGTGGGACGGCCCTGCCTCAGCCGCGCGGGCCCGGGGACACGTGCGGGTGTCGCCTCGTCACCTGCCCGGGCGGTCCGGGTCGGGGTCCGGTCCGGGAGCGCCGTCCTCGACCTCCGCCAGCGCGGGGTCGAGGAGGCGGGAGAGGAAGTGCCGGGTGCGTTCGTGGCGCGGGGCGCCGATGACCTGGGCGGGGGTGCCGTCCTCGACGACGACGCCGCCGTCCATGAAGACCACCCGGTCGGCGACCTCGCGGGCGAAGGACATCTCGTGGGTCACCACCATCATGGTCATGCCCTCGCGGGCGAGCGACCGCATCACCGCGAGGACGTCACCGACCAGTTCCGGGTCGAGTGCCGAGGTCGGCTCGTCGAACAGCATCACCGAGGGGCCCATGGACAGCGCGCGGGCGATGGCGACGCGCTGCTGCTGGCCGCCGGAGAGCGACGCCGGGTAGGCACTCGCCTTCTCCGCCAGGCCGACCCGTGCCAGGTTCTCGGCGGCGACCCGGCCGGCCGCCGCCTTGTCCCGGCGCAGCACCCGTCGCTGAGGGAGCGTGAGGTTCTCGGTCACCGTGAGGTGCGGGAAGAGGTTGAACTGCTGGAAGACCATGCCGATACGGCGGCGTGCGGCATCGATGTCGACGTCCGGGTCGGTGAGTTCGGTGCCGCCGACGAACACCTGCCCCCGGGTGGGTTCCTCCAGCAGGTTCACGCAGCGCAGCAACGTGGACTTGCCCGAGCCGGACGGGCCGATGACACACACCACCTCGCCCTGGCCGATCTCCAGGTCGATGCCGCGCAGCACCTCGTTGTCGCCGAACGCCTTGTGCAGGCCCTGTACGCGGATCTCCGGTCGGCTCATTTCACGGCCTCCTGGGCTTTCGCCTCCATGCGGCGTACCACGAAGCCGAGCGGGATCGTCACCAGCAGGTAGCACAGGCCGGCGACGAGGATCGGCGTGGAGTTGGCGGTCGTACTGGCGAGGTCGCGGCCGTACTTGGACAGTTCGCGTTCTTCCAGCGTGACACCGAGGAACAGCACCAGGGAGGAGTCCTTGAACAGCAGCACCAGTTCGTTGGTGAGCGGCGGCAGGATGATCCGGAAGGCCTGCGGAATGATGACCGAGACCATGGCACGGGCGGGTGTGAAGCCGAGTGAGCGCGCGGCCTCCATCTGCCCTTTGGGAACGGCCTGGATACCCGCCCGGATCGTCTCGGCCATGTACGCCGCCGCGACCAGGCCGAGTGCCAGGGCGACCTTGCCGTAGGTGCCGCCGATGATCTCCGTTCCGGGGAAGGCCAGGGGAATGGCGACCCCGATGAAGATGAAGATCAGCAGGGCGGGCAGCCCGCGGAAGATCTCGATGTAGACGCCGGCCAGCCATCGGTAGGGGCCGACCGACGACAGACGCATCAGCGCGACGACCATGCCGAGCGCGAGGCCGACCGCGAAGCCGGACACGGTGTACAGGACGGTGTTCTTCAGGGCCAGGGTGATGACCTCGGGGAACATCTCCCCGGCGATGTCGGCCTGGGCGAACTGGTCGCGCAGCCGGCCCCAGTCCGCGGACAGCGCGAAGCCCACCACGGCGGCGACGAACACCGCGTACTGCACACCGCGCGACAGGCTCCGCTTCTGCCGCCGGCTCAGCCCCTTACGGCGTGGCACGGAGCCGGTGCCGGTGCCGGCGTCGCTCATGAGGCGGACGGGGAGGCGGACGGCGCCTCGTACGGACCGATCCACTGCTCGTAGATCTTCTTGTACGTGCCGTCGGCCTTGGCGTCGGTGATCGCCTTGTCGATGGCCTCGGTGAGCGCGGTGTTGCCCTTCTTCACGGCGATGCCGTACTGCTCACCGGTGTCCAGGTTGTCGACCATCGTGAAGGCGTCGGCGGTGGCCTGGTCCTTCAGCCAGCCCTGCACCACCGGGTAGTCGATGACCACGGCCTTGACCTGGCCGGTGCGCAGGCCGTTGAGGACGGCGTCGGAGGACTCGAAGGAGACCGGGTCGAAGCCCTCCTTCTTGACGTACTCCTCGCCGGTGGTCTGGGCCTGGGCGCCCAGCTTGACCTTCTTGGCCTTGATGTCGGCCAGCGACGTCACACCGGCCTTCTTGTCGACCAGCACGGCCTGCGTCGCGTCGAAGTAGGGGACCGAGAAGTCGAGGTTCTTCTCGCGCTCCGCGGTTATGGTCATGCCGGCCGCGGCCAGGTCGCACGCACCGGAGTTGAGGAAGGCGCCGGTCTTGAAGTTCTCGAACGGCGTGTCGAGGATCTCCTGCTTCACCTTGAGGGCATCGGCGACCAGGTCGATCAGTGCCACGTCGAAGCCCTGCACCTTGCCGTCGATCTCCGACTGGAACGGCGGGTACGGCAGGTGTGTGCAGGTGGTGAGCTGACCGGCCTTGACCAGTTCCACTCCGCCGGCCGTGGTTTTCGAGGCGCCCCCGTCGTCGGTGGAGGTGCAGGCGGACACGAGCAGTAGCCCCGCCGCCGCGGTGGCGGCGGCGAAGACACGGGAGTGGCGCCCGGGGAGCGTGATCACGGGGAGCCTTCCTGTTGAGAAGCTGAGAGATGATGATCTCGGATCATAAGGTTATCTATGAGAAAGGCCAACGAGTTCTGAGATCGCGATCCTGTACGTGGCTCGCCGCCGAGCGGTGCGGGCTCCGCTCGCCCACGTTCGTGGCGGAGGATGTCGAGAAGGCGCCATCGGCTACGTCCCGGGGGTACCAGCCCCTCCGGGGTGTGAAGCAGAAGGAGAAACAGCATGGCGATTCAGCGGATGGACAACGTCGGCATCGTGGTCGAGGACTTGGAGGCCGCCATCGCGTTCTTCGTGGAACTCGGCATGGAACTGGAGGGCCGGACGGAGGTCGAGGGTCTCGTCGCCGACCAGTGCACCGGACTCGACGGCGTCCACTGTGACATCGCGATGCTCCGGACCCCGGACGGTCACAGCCGACTCGAGCTGGCGAAGTACCGCAGCCCCGCGGCGATCAGCAGCGGACCGCGCGACCAGCCGCACAACATCCTGGGCACGCACCGCGTCATGTTCGCCGTCGACGACATCAAGGACACCGTCGCCCGCCTGCGCACGCACGGCGCCGAACTCGTCGGTGAGCTGGCGCAGTACGAGGACAGCTACCGGCTCTGCTACGTCCGCGGTCCCGAGGGCATCATCGTCGGACTGGCCGAGCAGCTCGGCTGACGGCCCGGCGGCGGCGAGGCCGGTGCGCTGACAAGCCCTCCGGCCGCTGCTGCCGCTGCCGACTGGGACGGTCCCGCACCGGAGCCCGCCCAGGAGCGTGCGGTGTGCCTGGCGATACGCTCGCACCGCACCGCACGACCCGAAGGACGCCTTGTGCTCACGCCGTACGCCGCGCATTTCGACGCCCCAGCCGGATACCTGGACTTCGCCCGCTTCGGTCCGCCGTCGCGGGACGCCGTGGACGCCACCGCGCGGGCCGTGGCAGCCTCGGCGCGGGCGACCCACTCGACCGTGGACGAGCTCATGCGGGCGGAGCGATCGGCGCGGGACGCGGCGGCACGGCTGGCGGGCGCGGACGCGGCGCACACCGTTCTGCTGCCCAACGCCTCCACCGGTCTGTTCCACGCGGCGCTCGGGCTGCCGAACGGAACCGTACTGGCGCCGCGCGACGACTTCCCGTCGAACCAGTACCCGTGGCGGCGCGCGGCGGAACTGGGGCGGGCCGCGCCGCGCTGGCTGGAGCCGGCACCCGGCGGCGGGGTCACGCCCGAGCTGGTGCGGGAAGCACTGACGGCCGAGGTCGTCGCGCTGTCGGTGAGCGCGGTGGACTTCCGCACCGGTTTCAAAGTGGATCTGGCCGCGCTGCGGGAGGTCATCGGCCCCGACCGGCTCCTGGTGGTGGACGCCATCCAGGCTTTCGGGGCGGCCGAAATGCCCTGGCAGGCGGCCGATGTGGTGATCGCGGGCGGGCAGAAGTGGCTGCGGGCGGGCTGGTCGACCGGGTTCGCGACGCTGTCCGACCGGGCGCTGGAGGTGCTGCAACCCGTACTCACCGGGTGGACGGGCGTCCAGGACGCCGGTGTCTTCGACGGCGTCGAGCACCCGCCCGCCCCGGACGCGCGCCGCTGGTCCATCACCAACCTCAGTCCGGTCACGGCCGCGTCCTTCGCAGCCGCGCTGGAACTGGTGGAGCGGTACGGAGTCGCGGCGATCGAGAGCACGATCGCCGCGCGGATCGCCGAACTCACCGAGACCGTCGAGAAGTTCGGGGGCAGGGTGCTGTCCCCGGCCACTCCGGCACGGCGGGCCGGCATCCTTTCGTTCGCCGTGCCGGGGCACGAACCGACGGCGGTGGCCAGGGCGCTGCACAGGCAGGGTGTGACGCCGACGGTACGGGCGGACTCGTTGCGCCTGTCACCGCACGCCTCGACACCGGCGGAGGCGGTGCAGCGGGTGGCGGCGGCATTGGCCTCGGTGTAGGCGTCCGACGAGAGGGCCGACCCGCGAGGAAGCCGGTGCGGTGGCGGTCAGTAGACGCTAAGGCCGTACGCGGAGAGCCACTCGACCACCGGCTGGTAGTAGGTGAAGCCCCCCGAGGCGCAGTTCCCGCTGCTGCCGACGATGATGCCGAGGGCCGTGCCGCCGGAGAACGCCGGGCCGCCGACGTCCCCGGCTTCTGAGCAGACGTTCGACCGGAACAGGCCGTACACACTGCCGTCGCCGTAGTTGACGGTCACATTGACCGCCTGGACGGTGCCGCAGCGGTATCCCGTGGTCCGTCCGACATGGCAGACCTGCTGTCCGACGACGGGATTGGCCGCGGTGGTGATGTCGCGGGTACCGGTCCCGCCCAGCGAGACCTCGCCCGGGTAGGAGGACGTCGTGCTGGTGTACCGGATGGCCGCGTAGTCGTTGCCCGGGTAGCTCACCCCGGCGGTGACACCGACGGCCGCGGTCAGGGCGGAGTCGGCGTACCAGGTGCCGCCGGCGCCCTGGGCGCACCGGCCGGACACCAGGGCGTACAGCGTGGCGCCGGACCGGGCGTTGAAGCCCACGGTGCAGCGGGTGGCCGCACTGTAGAGCGGGTCGCCGCCGCGCACCACGGCGCTGGCTCGGGCCTCCCCCCGCTCCCCCGCCCGGGCGTCCGGACCGAGAGCGGCGGACCAGCCGAGCAGCAGGGCGAGGACGAGGGCCGCCCGCGGGGCGGCTCTGAGGAAACTGACGGAACGTGCAGGGTTCACCGTGACCTCCTACGGCCTGTGCCCGCCATTGTGAGGCTCGCGGCCCCGGACGGTGAGGCCGGAAACCGCCAGTCCCGGGGCGCCGCCGGCCTGATGCCCCACCCGCACTGCACTCACGCGCACTGGTGATACGAACGTACGAGTCAAGGGTGACAGATGGTCATTTGGTCGGTCCGGTCCGCTTTCGCCCTGCCACACTTCTGCCAGCGAAGGCTCCAGCGCCACCGGGCGAACGGGGCGGGGGCGGTGAAGCGGGGTGAGTGTGACCGAGCAGTGGGCGGCCGAGCGCGCCGTGGGGCGGGACAGCGGGCCGCTGCGTGCGGTGCCGCGGCACGTGGCCTGCGTGATGGACGGCAACGGCCGTTGGGCACAGCGGCGTTCACTCCCCCGCACGGCCGGGCACCGGGCTGCCGAGACCACCGTCATCGATGTCATCGAGGCAGCCCGCGCCTGCGGCGTGCGGTGGCTCAGCCTGTACGCCTTCAGCACCGAGAACTGGAACCGTCCCGAGCCCGAGGTCGAGTATCTGATGCGTCTGGTGCGCCGGGTCGTGCGCAAGCACGCGCCGGCGCTGCTGGCCCGCGGCATCCGCTGCCGCTTCCTCGGCGTCGCCGATCCGCGCATTCCCCGCCAACTGGCCCAGGACTTCGACGACCTGACGACGCTGACCGCCGGCAACCGGGGGATGACGCTGACCGTCGCCTTCGACCACGGCGGGCGCCGGGACATCGTCGAGGCCGCGAGGTCGCTGATCCGCGGCGGGACGAGTGCCGAGGAGGTGACCGAGCAGCTCTTCGCGGAGCACCTGCCGTTTCCCGACACCCCCGACGTGGATCTGGTCATCCGCACCTCCGGCGAGCAGCGCATCTCCAATTTCATGCTCTGGCACGTCGCCTACGCCGAATGGGTCTTCCCCGAGGTGCTCTGGCCGGACTTCCGCGCCCCCGACTTCCTCGCCTGCCTGCACACCTACCGGCGCCGCGACCGCCGCTTCGGCGGCGTGCCACCCACGACCGACGGAGACCCATCATGACGTCCGCCACCACTGAAACGGCCGACGAGGCGCCCCTGTTCGGGCCGGCCTCGCATTTCAGTATCCTTTTCGACGACCCGCGCTGGGCCCTGGCCCTGATCCGCGCCACGGTGCTGGAAGCCGCCCACCCGCAGGTCGGCGCCGCGCTCATCGACAACTCCACCTTCGTCGCCCATCCCTGGCGCCGGCTGCGCAACACGTTCGTCAGCATGCGGCGCATGTTCGACCCCGACCTGGCGGTGCGTGAACGGGAGGCCGCGCGGCTCAACCGGCTGCACGCCCGGATGAGCGGTGCCGACTCCCGCGGCCGCGCCTACGACGCGATGGACCGGGCGACCCGCGCCTGGGTGGTCGCCACGCTCTTCGAAAGCGCCGTCACGATGTGCCGGCTGAGCGGCCAGCCGCTCGGCCAGGACACGATGGAGCAGATGTACGCCGAGTATCGTGCGTATCTCGCCGCGCTCGACGGGGACGCGGCCGAGCTCCCGGAGGAACTGAAGGACTTCTGGCGGTACTTCGACGGCGTCGTCGAGAACGAGCTGGAGGACACCGAGGCGGCCCGCATCATCCTCTACCGGCTCTTCGACCATCTGCCCGCCCCGGCGCTGCTCAAGGGCGCGCCCACCCTGTGGGCGGCGGGACGGGCAGTCGTCGGGCCGCTCCTCGGCGTGATCACCGTCGCCTCCCTTCCGGAGGCGTACCGGCGCCGGGCCGGCCTGCCGGAGCTGCCCGGTGCCTCGGCCCTGATGCAGGGCGCCTACCTCACCGCCGGACTGGCCCGCTTCCTGCCGCAGGGCTGGATCAACGCCGAGACCGTCATCGAAACCCTCTCCCTCTCACCCGGCAGCGACGACCTCCGCGTCCCGGTCATGACGGCCGTGCGGTCCCGGATGAAGCGTGCGGCGGCTCTGCTCCGTCTCCTCACACCGCCGCCGGCCGGTGACCCCGCCCCGGTGCCTTCCCGGGACCCGGGAGCCGGCCGGCGTTCGGCCGCGGAGTTCTTCCGGGAGGTGCTGGATCAGACCGGTGACGGCCACCTCGACTGGCCCGACCTCGCCGCCATGGCACGCGAACTGGCCACCCGCCTCGACCTGGACGAACCCGAGGAGACCCGGCTCTACGACGCCTTCGCCGCCTGGTGGCGCGAACTGCAGGCCGCTCTCGACACGGACGGTGACGGCCGGGTCAGCGCCGACGAGTACGCCGCCGCCGTCCCCGCCCTCGCCGGCCCCGCGCTCATCCGCGTCGCCGAGGTCCTCTTCGACGCCACCGACCGGGACGGCGACGCGAGCATCGACGCGGACGAGTACCGGACGCTGTTCCGCACCGCCTTCCACCGCGACCTCGGCACGGCCGACGGCACCTACGGCCGCAGCGCCTTCGTGGGCGACTTCCTCTCCTTCATGTCAGGACGCCGCTCGGGCACTCCCTACGACCCCCTCCTCGCCGACGCCTGAGGCACTCGGGCAGGGGTCGGAAGACAGCGGGTCAAGGCATGGGTCTGCGACGGGTCCGACGCCGCACGCATGTCCGTCAGCGCGTGCGGTGGCCGTCAGCAGGTTCAGTGACATCTCCCGCGTTCCCCCTCACGTGCGGGCACCGCGGGAGAAGGTGATCGCCTTGTCGGACTTCGTCGGGGACGGTAACAGGGAGGTACGGTGCGGGTGGCGCTGACCGGGGCCACGGGTTTCCTCGGACTCCGGCTCCTGGACGAACTGCTGCGCCGCCACCGGTCGGTCACGGTACTCGCGCGCGGTGCGCCGGACCGGGTGCTGGACCGCGTCACCAGGGGCCTGGACCGGTTCGCCGCCCATCCCACCACCGCCGGCCTCGCCACCCGGGTGCACGTGGTGCCGGTCCGGCTCACCGAGGAGAACCTCGGGCTGACCGGCAGCGCACACCGGGAACTGGCGGACTCCCTGGACGTCGTCTGGCACTGCGCCGGGAACACCACCCTCGACGGCGACCCGGCCGTACTGCGCCGGGTGAACGTCGAAGGCACCCGGCAGGTGCTCGGCCTGGCCGGAGCGGGACGCCGGCTGCCCGCCGTGTTCCACGTCTCCACCGCGTTCGTGGCCGGAGCGCGCCGCACCGGGACGGTGTACGAGGACGAACTGACCGACGCCTACGGGTTCGAGGGCAGCTACGAGCGGTCGAAGTACGAGGCGGAACAACTGGTGCACACCTGGACGCGCGCCACCGGCCGGCCGGCGGTGGTCTTCCGGCCCAGCGTCCTGACCACCGGCCTGGCGCCCCACCCGGACCTGCCGGAACACCCGCTGCTGAACATCGAGCGAGCGCTGACCAGGATCGGGCGGGAGCACTTCGGGACCGGCCGGGGACCGGAACTGCTCCTGCCCGGCCAGAGCCGGTTCCGGCTCGCGGGCCGGCCGGACGGCCAGCTCAACCTGATGCCGGTGGAGCGGGCCGCCGCCGTGATGGCCCGGCTCGCCGAACTGCCGCAGGGCGAGGGAGTGCAGACGTACCACGTCGTGCACGGGCTGGACACCCCCGTCGACGTACTGCGCGCCCTGGTGGAGCGGCTCGCCGGGGTGCCGGTGGCGATCGTGCCGGAACTGACCGACCCCACACCGCACGAGTCGCTCACCGACTGGGTCGGCGGCGTGTTCCGCTACCTGCGCCAGCGCCGCCGCTACGACGACTCCCGGGTACGGGCCGCGCTCGGACCGCCGGACGTGCCGCGGGACATCGGCGTCGAGTACCTGATGGCGGGACTCCGGCCACGGACGGAGGCGGTCCCCCGATGACCCGACGGGCCCCGCTCGCCGCCCACGCGTGCGGCCCCGGCCCCCGACCGGAAGGAACCCACCGGTGACCACGGTTCAGTCCGGGGCGCCCGGCACCGCCGCGGACACGCCCCCGGTGTGCTGGCGGCCCGGCACCGAAGCGGCCGCGTTCGACCCGTCCGGCATCGCCGCCGTGGCGGCCCGCGTCCGGCAGCCGGTGCACGTCGTACGCGACGGGCACGGCGACCGGGCCGGCTACGGACTGGCCGTCGGCGGGTCCCTCGGCCCCGGCCCGGGCCACCCGCTGGTCGGACTGGTCCCGCCGCTCTACCCGGAGTGGCTCGGCGACCGGGGCTTCGCCGAGGCGCACGGCACCCGGTTCCCGTACGTGGCCGGGGAGATGGCGAACGGAATCGCGACCAGCCGGATGGTGGTGGCGCTGGCCAGGGCCCGGCTGCTGGGCTTCTTCGGCGCGGCCGGACTGGGCGTCGACCGGGTGGAGCGGGCGGTGGTGGAGCTGACCGCGGCCCTGGGCACCGCGCCCAACTGGGGCGTCAACCTGATCCACTCCCCCGCCGAGCCCCGGCTGGAGTGGCAGGTCGCCGACCTGCTGCTGCGCCACCGGGTGCGCCGGATCTCCGCCTCCGCGTTCATGGAGCTGACACCCGCCGTGGTGCGCTGCGCGGCCGCCGGACTGCGGCTGGACGGCGCGGGACGGGTGGTCCGCGACACCCAGGTGTTCGCCAAGGTGTCCCGGCGCGAGGTCGCGGAGCGGTTCATGTCACCCGCTCCCGAGGCGCTGGTGGACTCCCTGGTACGGGACGGCGGGCTCACCGCCGAGCAGGGCCGGCTGGCCCGCCGGGTCCCGGTCGCCGAGGACGTCACCGTCGAGGCGGACAGCGGCGGTCACACCGACAACCGGCCGCTCACGGTGGTCCTGCCCGAACTGCTCGCGCTGCGCGACGCGCTGACGGCCAGGTACGGGTACACCCGGCCGGTCCGGGTCGGTGCCGCCGGCGGACTGGGCACCCCCGGCGCGGTGGCCGGCGCGTTCGCCCTCGGCGCGGCCTACGTGGTGACCGGGTCGGTCAATCAGCTGGCCGTGGAGTCCGGGGTGTCCGCGGCCGCGCGGGAACTGCTGGCCGCCGCCGGTGTCACCGACGTGGCGATGGCCCCGGCCGCGGACATGTTCGAACAGGGGGTACGGGTGCAGGTGCTGACCAGGAACACCCTGTTCGCGGCGCGCGCCGGGCGGCTGTACGACACCTACCGGCGCCACCGCTCACTGGAGGAGGTGCCCGCCGACACCCGCCGGCGGCTGGAACGCGAGGTGTTCGGCGCCGGCCTGGACGAGGTGTGGGCGGACACCGAACGGTTCTGGCGGCTGCGCGACCCCGGACAGCTGGACCGGGCCGCGCGCGACCCAAGGCACCGGATGGCCCTGGTGTTCCGGTGGTACGTGGGCAACTCCAGCCGGTGGGCGATCGAGGGCCGCCCGGAGCGCCGCACCGACTACCAGCTGTGGGCCGGTCCCTCGCTCGGCGCGTTCAACGACTGGGCCCGGGGCAGCCTGCTGGCCGACCCGGCCCGGTGCACCGTCACCCAGATCGCGCTGAACCTGCTGGAGGGCGCGGCCGTGGCGACCCGCGCGCACCAGCTGCGCACCTGCGGCGTCCCGGTACCCGACGCCGCCCTGTCCTTCCGTCCCCGCGAACTGGCCTGACCGGCTGTGGAGTGTGCCGCGCAGATGAGTGCAGATCGTGTCAGCGCAGAACGTGTCCAGGTCCCGGTCGCGGTGGTCGGCCTCGCCGCGTACACCCCCGGCGCTCGTGACGTCGCCGGGTTCTGGCGCAACGTCCTGGCCGGCCGGGACCTGATGTCCGACGTCCCGCCGCGGCGCTGGTCGCCGGCGGACCACTACGACCCGGATCTGTCCGCCCCGGACAAGACGTACGTCCGCCGGGGCGCGTTCCTGCCCGACCTCGCGTTCGACCCGATGGCGTACGGCGTGCCGCCCAACGACCTGCCGGCCACCGACACCGCGCAGCTGCTGGCCATGATGGCCGCCGGTGACCTGCTCGCCGACTGCGGCCTGGCGGAGCTGACCGCCGCACAGCGCGAACGCGTCGGTGTGGTGCTGGGCAGCAGCGGTCTGGCGCTGGGCTTCGAGGTCTCCGCCCGGCTCACCCGGCCGGTGTGGCGCCGGGAACTCCTCGCCGCGGGCCTCGCCCCGGACCGGACCGAGGAGATCTGCGACCGGATCAGCGCGAACTTCCCCACCTGGACCGAGGCCACCTTCCCCGGCCTGCTGGGCAACGTGGTGGCCGGCCGGGTCTCCCACCGGTACGACCTGCACGGCGTCAACCACGTCACCGACGCCGCCTGCGCGTCCTCGCTGGCCGCGCTCTCCACGGGGCTCGGCGAACTCGCCCTCGGCTCCTGCGACCTGGTGGTCTGCGGAGGGGTGGACGTGCTGAACGACATCACCATGTACGTCTGCTTCTCCAAGACACCGGCGCTCTCCCCGACCGAGGACTGCCGGCCCTTCGCCGCCGACGCCGACGGCACCATGCTCGGCGAGGCCGTGGTCATGTTCGCCCTGAAACGCCTGGCCGACGCCGAACGCGACGGGGACCGGATCTACGCGGTGGTCCGCGGCCTGGGCGCGTCCGCCGACGGCCGGAGCACCGCCGTGTACGCGCCGCTCGCGGCGGGTCAGGAAAGGGCGCTGCGCCGCGCCTACGCCGCGGCCGGGTACGGCCCGGACAGCGTGGAACTGGTCGAGGCGCACGGCACCGGCACCAGGGCCGGGGACGCCGCCGAGTTCGCGGCGCTGCGCGAGGTGTTCCAGGACAGCGGCCGCGCGGAGCGGCAGTGGTGCGCGCTGGGATCGGCCAAGTCGCAGTTCGGGCACACCAAGTCCGCCGCGGGCGCCACCGGGATGCTGAAGTCGGTGCTGGCCCTGCACCACCGGGTGCTGCCGCCGACCATCAAGGTGACACGCCCGAACCCCGAACTCGGCGTAGCGGACTCGCCGTTCTACCTGAACACCGCCACCCGGCCCTGGATCAGCGCCGGTGACCGGCCGCGCCGCGCCGGTGTGTCCAGTTTCGGGTTCGGCGGCACCAACTTCCACGTCACGCTGGAGGAGTACGTCCCCGCCGGCGGCGGCCGGCCGGCCCGGCTCCTCGCGGCGGCCGGCGCCGAACTGGTGCTGTTCAGCGCCGCGACCCCCGGTGAGCTGGCCGCACTGATCCGTCGGCCCCGGCCCGACGGGCCGCTGGCGGCGACCGCGCGGGAGAGCCACGCGGCGTTCCGGGCCGGGCACGGGGCGCGGCTGGC
>NZ_JBFAAP010000072.1:0-33533 GCF_040639815.1 Streptomyces sp. NPDC023723 | reverse complement strand
CCGGCCCCGGCCGGCGCCCCGGTCCGACGCCGACGACCCGCACGCCCTGGCCGCCCGGATCCGTGCCCAGCACGGCACGGTCGTCGCGGCGGGCGGCTGCTTCGACCTGCTGCACGCCGGCCACGTCGGCCTGCTCCAGGCCGCCCGCCGGCTCGGCGACTGCCTGGTGGTGTGCGTCAACTCCGACGCCTCGGTACGCCGCCGCAAGGGCGAGGGCCGGCCGGTCAACCCGGTCGCCGACCGCATCCGCGTACTGCGCGCCCTGGCCTGCGTGGACGCGGTCGCCGTCTTCGACGAGGACACCCCCGAGCGGCTGCTGGCCGACCTGCGCCCGGACGTCTGGGTCAAGGGCGGCGACTACGCCGGCGCCGACCTCCCCGAGGCCGCGCTGCTCGAGGAGTGGGGCGGCCAGGCCGTCCTGCTGCCCTACCTCGACGGCCGTTCGTCGACGGCCCTGATGGCGCGGGCGGCGGAGGGCGTTCGATGACGGTCGCCGCCCGGCCGCCCCGCCTCCTGGTCCTGCGCGCCCTCGGCCTCGGTGATCTGCTCGCCGGGGTGCCCGCGCTGCGGGCGCTGCGGCGGGCGCACCCGGACCGTGAACTGATACTGGCGGCCCCCGCCGAGCTCGCGCCGGTCGCCGCCGCCACCGGCGCCGTCGACCGGCTGCTGCCCGCCGCCGCACCCGGCCGGGCGGTGCCCGCCGTCCTCGACTGGACCGGCCCGCCCCCCGGCCTCGCCGTCGACCTGCACGGCAACGGCCCGGCCAGCCTCCGCCCGTTGGCCGCCCTGCACCCCCGGGTGCTCCTCGGCTTCGCGGCGGCCGACGGTCCGCCCTGGTACGCCGAGGAACACGAACGCGACCGCTGGTGCCGCCTGCTGACGGCGTACGGCATCGACGCCGACCCCACCGACCTGCTGCTGCCCCGCCCGCCGGGGCCGTCCCCGGCGCCCGGCGCGGTGGTCCTGCACCCCGGCGCCGGCGCCCCCTCCCGGTGCTGGCCCGTGGACCGGTACGCGGCCGTCGCCGCGGCGCTGCGGGCCCGCGGCCACCGGGTCGTGGTTACCGGCGGGCCGGACGAGAACGACCTGGTGGCCCGGCTGGCCAAGGACGCCCGGCTGCCCGACACCGATGTCTTCGGCGGCGGCCTGCCGTACCACCGGCTGGCCGCCCTCGTCGCCGGCGCGCACGCCGTGATCAGCGGCGACACCGGCGTCGCACACCTCGCCGTCGCCCACGCCGCCCCCTCCGTCACCCTCTTCGGCCCGGTCCCGCCCAGCCGCTGGGGCCCGCCCCCGCACCCCCGCCACCGGGTCCTGTGGCACCCCGGTCCGGACGGCGCCGGCGACCCGCACGGCGACACCCCCGACCCCGCGCTGCTGCGCATCACCGCCGGCGAAGTACTGCACGCCGTCGACGCCCTGAGCGAGGCCCCATGAACCACGCCCTCACCACCACCGGACCCACCCGCACCGACCGCGCCCCGCACGCCCCGGTCGGCATCGTCATCGCCACCCGCAACCGCTCGGCGCGCCTGGCCACCACCCTGCGCCACCTCCTCGACCTGCCCGAACGGCCCGAAATCCTGGTCGCCGACAACGCCTCCACCGACGACACCCGCGCCATGCTGGCCCGCGACTTCCCCCGGATACGGGTGCTGTCCCTGCCCTTCAACCGCGGCGCCCTGGCCCGCACCCACGGCGTCCGCGCCCTGGACACCCCGTACGTGGCCTTCAGCGACGACGACTCCTGGTGGGCCCCCGGCGCGCTGGCCACCGCCGCCCGGCTCTTCGACGCACACCCCCGGCTCGGCCTGCTCGCCGCCCGCACCCTCGTCGGTCCCGCCGAGTTCGCCGACCCGCTCAACGGCGTCCTCGCCGACTCCCCCCTCGGCGGTGCCGCCGACCTGCCCGGCACCCAGGTGCTCGGCTTCCTCGCCTGCGCCTCCGTGGTCCGCCGCGACGCGTACCTGGACGCCGGCGGCTACCATCCGCTGCTCTTCTTCGGCGCCGAGGAGACCCTCCTCGCCTACGACCTGGCCGCCCGCGGCTGGGGCGTCACCCACTGCCCCGAGGTCACCGCCCACCACCACCCCGACCCCGGCCCGCGCGCCGACCGCCCCGCTGTGGTGCGCCGCAACGAACTCCTCACCGCCTGGCTGCGCCGCCCGCTCCCGCACGCCCTGGCCCGCACCCGCGCGCTGGCCGCCGACGCCCGCCGCGACCCGCACGCCCGGCGGGCGCTGCGCGAGGTCCTCACCCGGCTGCCCGCCGCGCTGCGCGACCGCCGGGCGCTGCCCCCGCACGTGGAACGGGCCGCCCGCCGCCTGGACGGAACGGAAGCCGGCTCATGACTGACCCCCGCACCACCGTCGTCGTCATCACCCACAACCGCCGCCCCGAACTCCTGCGCACCCTGGCCCATCTGGCCGCCCTGCCCGAGCGGCCCCCGGTCGTCGTCACCGACAACGCCTCCACCGACGGCACCGCGTCAGCCGTCGCCCGCCACCACCCGGAGGTACGGCTGCTGCGCCCGGGCCGCAACCTGGGCGCCGTCGGCCGCAACCTCGCCGTCCGCCAGGTCCGCACGCCCTACGTCGCCTTCTGCGACGACGACTCCTGGTGGGCGCCCGGCTCGCTGTCCGGGGCCGCCGACCTGCTCGACGCGCACCCCGCCCTGGGCACCGTCACCGCCCGCATCGTCGTCGAACCGGACGGCACCGAGGACCCCATCGTCAAGGAACTGCGCGACTCACCGGTCCCCGGCCCCCACTGGCTGCCCGGCCCGGCGCTCGGCTCCTTCCTGGCCGCCGCGACCGTGCTGCGCACCGACGCGTTCCGCGCCGCGGGCGGCTTCCACCCCCGGCTGTGGCTGGGCGGCGAGGAGGAACTGCTCGCCGCCGACCTCGCCGCGGCCGGCTGGTGGCTGACGTACGCCGACCACCTGGCGATCCACCACCACCCCTCGGCGGTACGGGACGCGACGCTCCGCCGCGCCCACGGCATCCGCAACACCCTGTGGTTCACCTGGCTGCGCCGCCCCGCCGGCTACGCCCTGCGCCGCACCCTGCACCTGGCCCGCACGGTCCCGCGCGACACCGCCTCGCTGCGCGCCTTCGCCGAGGCGGCCGCCGCGCTGCCGTGGGTGCTGCGCGAACGCCGGGTGCTGCCGCCGGACGTGGAGGCCCGGCTGCGCACCCTGGAACCCGCGCAGCGCGCCTCGACGGCCCGCAGCTACACCGGCTGACCCTCAGCCGTCCGCCCAGCGGCACATCAGCCGGAACACCGCGAACAGTGTCACCGGCCAGACGGCGGCGAACGCCCAGATCACGCCGGGCTCGGAGGTGACGATGCCGGTCACCATCAGGGTGACGGAGCCGGCGAGCAGCAGCAGGACGGTCAGGGCGCGCGGGCGGTACGTCAGCAGCCGCGCCGGATCGGGGCGCCGGTCCGGCCGGAAGGTGCGCAGCCGCCGGTCGAGCCGGCGGTCGCGGCGCAGGGCGCGTTCCATGTCGTCGAGGATGCGCTGCTCGTGTTCGGGGAGTCGGCTGACGCTCATGGGGCCTCCTGCGGTGTCTCCTCACGGGGCGGACCGACGCACCCCCGAGTGCCCGCGCCGCCCGGGGGCTAACCGGCGGGCCGCGCCCCGAGCGCCGCGACGAGTCCGTCCGCCGTGTCCGCGGCGGTGTCCGCCCGGAAGGCGGCGGCGACCCGCCGGGCCGCGCCGCGCCCGTCCGCGAGACACCACCGCCACCACCGCTCCAGTACGGCGGTCCCCACCTCGTCGGCGTCCACCAGCGCGGGCCAGCCGCAGGCCCGGGCCTGCGCGGTCACCTTCGCGCCGCCCGCGACCGGGTCCACCGCCAGCGCCGGAACCCCGGCCCGCAGGGCCAGCACCAGCCCGTGCAGCCGGTCGGTGACCACCAGGTCCAGCCGGGACAGCACGGCCTCCAACTGGCCGGCCGTACCGCACAGCCGCCAGTCGTGGGCGTCGAGCCGGGTCTCCAGCTCCAGGCGGGCGCAGTCCCTGCCGCCCAGCCAGTCCGTCAGCGTCTCGGCGACCTCGGTGTGCCGCCGCCGGTCCGCGTACTCGCGCTGCCCGTGGGTCAGCACCACTCCCACGACCGGCGGCCCGGCCGAGGCGGGGGCGGGGGCGCGGGCCGCGAGGTCCAGGGTCGGCTCGGCGCCGGGCGCGTCCCGTACGAGCACCCGGTGGAATCCGGTGACGGCGGGGGAGCGGGGGTCGACCACCGAGACCCCGACAGCGATCCGCACACAGTGCGCGAACCGCCGGTGCAGTTCCTCGATCCCCGGCCCGTGCGCGGGCCCGCACACGAAGACGACGTGCGTGTACGCGGCCGGATCGACGTCCTCGAAGTGCGTGCCGTCCGCCCGGAACCCCGGGCTCCACACCACGTCGTACCCGAGCCCCGCCGCCCGCAGCACCGCCGCCACCCGGCGCAGCGCCAGCACGTCCCCGGCGGTCGCCTCCCCGTGCAGGAAGCTGAACCAGCCCGTCACCAGGATCTTCCGTCGCTCGTGCACGGTGCCGACGGGTTCCCGTCCGGCCCCGGCCCATGCGCCGTAGGGTGGTGCGGTACACGAGCGCCGTGCGCGGCCCGGGGGCGGCGGTACGCGGACGAGCAGCACCACAGCCGTGGCACCGGCGGCTACGCCCAGTACAACCGGGCCTGGTCCACCAGGACCTGGGACGACGGCATCACCGACGAGCTGGACATCACCGAGGACCGCAAGCGGGAGATCCGGCTGGCTCTCGCGGCGGCGAAGCAGCGGGCGGCCGGGCCCGCCGACGAGCCGGTCGCCGAACCCGACGACGACGCGGAACGCGGCGGGAACGGTGCCCTCGTCCTGGCGGTGGGCGCCGTGCTCGTCGCGGCCTCCGCCTACGGCATCCGCACGGCGGCCCCGTACGTGCGGAAGTTCCTGGCCGACAAGGCCGCGCCGCGCATCAGGAGACCGCGGCAGTCGGGGCCGGCGGGGCGAGAACCCGCCCGCCCGGCGCAGGACCAGTAACCGGCGTCCCTCCTTTGGGGCTGGTGCCACCAGGGGCGATGACCGGAAGATGGCTGCGAGCCGCCCGGCCATGGTCCGGCACCTAGGAGGACGACACGATGACGACGGCGACGCAGAGCTTCCGCACGGCCCGCGACTTCCTGCTCGCGCACCGCGAGGACTACACGGCCGCCTGCGCGGGCTTCGAGTGGCCCCGCCCCGAGCACTTCAACTGGGCGCTGGACTGGTTCGACGTCATCGCCGACGGCAACGACCGCACGGCGCTGCACATCGTCGAGGAGGACGGGACGGAGTGCCGCCGCTCCTTCGCCGCGATGTCGGCCAGTTCGAACAGGGCCGCGAACTGGCTGCGGGAGCGGGGCGTCGGAGCGGGCGACCGCGTCCTGGTGATGCTGGGCAACCAGGTGGAACTGTGGGAGACGGCCCTGGCCGCGATGAAGCTGCGGGCGGTCGTCATCCCGGCCACCCCGCTGCTCGGCCCCGCCGACCTGCGCGACCGGGTGCGGCGCGGCCGGGTGGCGCACGTGATCGTCCGCGCCGAGGACACCGGCAAGTTCGCGGACGTCCCCGGCCCCTACACCCGTATCGCGGTCGGCGGCGCGGCGGACGGCTGGCAGCCGTACGAGGAGACGGAGGCCGCGTCGGAGGTGTTCGCCCCGGACGGCCCGACCCCCGCCGACGCCTCCCTGATGCTGTACTTCACCTCGGGCACGACCGCCCGCCCCAAGCTGGTCGAGCACACCCACACCTCCTACCCCGTCGGGCACCTGGCGACCATGTACTGGATCGGTCTGAAACCCGGCGACGTGCACCTGAACATCTCCTCGCCGGGCTGGGCCAAGCACGCCTGGTCCAACCTCTTCGCGCCCTGGAACGCGGAGGCGACGGTCTTCATCCACAACTACACCCGCTTCGACGCGGAGCGGCTGCTGCGCGAGATGACCCAGGCCGGCGTCACCACGTTCTGCGCCCCGCCGACCGTCTGGCGCATGCTCATCCAGGCCGACCTGACCCAGCTCCCCACCCCGCCCCGGGAGATCGTCGCGGCGGGCGAGCCGCTCAACCCGGAGGTGATCGAACAGGTCCGCCGGGCCTGGGGAGTTACCGTCCGCGACGGCTTCGGCCAGACCGAGACGGCCGTCCAGGTCTCCAACAGCCCCGGTCAGATCCTGAAATCGGGTTCGATGGGTCGCCCCAGCCCCGGCTACCGCGTCGAACTCCTCGACCCGGTCACCGGCGCCCCCGGCGCCACCGAGGGCGAGATCGCGCTCGACCTCGCCGCCCGCCCGGTCGGCCTGATGACCGGCTACCACGGCGACCCGGACCGCACGGCGGAGGCGATGGCGGACGGCTACTACCGCACCGGCGACATCGGCTCCCGCGACGCCGACGGCTACCTGACCTACATCGGCAGGTCCGACGACGTCTTCAAGGCATCCGACTACAAGATCAGCCCGTTCGAGCTGGAGAGCGCGCTGCTCGAACACGAGGCGGTCGCGGAGGCCGCGGTCGTCCCCGCTCCCGACGACCTCCGCCTGGCCGTACCGAAGGCGTACATCGTGCTCGCCGCCGGCTGGGAACCCGGCCCGGACACCGCGAAGGTCCTCTTCGACCACTCCCGCCACACCCTGGCCCCCTACAAACGCCTGCGCCGCCTGGAGTTCGGCGACCTGCCGAAAACGGTGTCCGGCAAGATCCGCCGCATCGAACTGCGCGAGGCGACCGCCGCCGGCTCCGACGCGGAGTACCGGGAGGAGGACTTCCGCTGACCCCTCCAGCCGGCCGGCCGGTCAGCCGACGTCGACGACCTTGCCGTTCTCGTCCAGCGTGTGGGTGTCCCAGTACACGTCCCACTTGTCGTCGACCTGCTGCGGCACCTTGCCCGCCGGGTAGCGCGCGTACCCCGAGGGCGGCTCCGCAGAGTCCGGCACGCAGGCGGAACCGGTGCCGCCCACCGAGAGAACCGGGTACTCGCCGCCGCCGCAGACCGCCTCCCGGTACTCGAAGCCCGCACACCCGGTGAGGGCCAGGAGCGCGGCCCCGCTCGCGAGGGCGCTGACGAGGGCGGTGCTGCGGGGCGGGTTCATCGTGGTCTCCAGTCGCTCGGTGTGCCCCCACTCTCGCCGCCGGGGACCGGCCCCGCCTGAGTAGGCGTACTCGGTCCGGTCCGCGCGCGCACTCACCTCGTCACGCGCCCAGCGCCGCCGCCGCGCCGTTCGCCGGGCGGGGAACTGCCCCCGGGCCGAGGACGAACAGCGGTACCCCCAGCTGGTCGGCGCGGGCGCGCACCTCGGCGGCGTACCCGGTGCGCGAGAAGTGCACGCCGCGCGCGGAGCGGACCGTCGCCGTCAGCCACAGGCACTCCACGTCCCGTACGGTCGCGGGCGATCCCGACGGGTCGACCTGCGCGAGCAGCCCGCGCCCGGCCAGCCCCACGCCTCCGGTCAGGCCGCGCCGGGCATGGTGCAGGTCCCGGTGGCCCAGCCCGTGCAAGTGCCGGGCCACCACCGCGACCAGGTCGAAGGGGTCGCGCACCGGCAGGCTCAGTACCGTCCCGCACGGGCAGCCCAACTCCGGCCGGGGCCGCTGCCCCCGCCCGCCGCAGGCCCCGCAGCGCACCCCGATCCACTCCTCCTCCCAGACGCGACGGCGGACCTCCGTCACCGTGCCGTCGGGGTCGAGCGCAGGAGCGACGGGCGTGCCGCAGGCGCACGGGTACGCCGGTGCCGTGTAGCGGTGCGCGCGCCGGCAGACCGGGCAGCGCACCGTGAGGCTCTCGGTCATCCCCTCATCGTCCTCCCTTGACGTCCCCCGGCCACCCACCTACCTTACTTCCAGAATGTAAAAGTGTTATTCCGTTATACGGAAAACTGGGCAACGCTCACCGTGGGCGCGACGGGCGTGGTTCCGACCGGCAGGAGTACGCGATGGCTCGTATGACCGCTGCCCGCGCGGCAGTTGAGATCCTCAAGCGCGAGGGCGTCACCGACGCGTTCGGGGTGCCCGGCGCGGCGATCAACCCCTTCTACGCCGCGCTCAAGGCGTCCGGCGGCCTCACCCACACCCTGGCCCGGCACGTCGAGGGCGCCTCGCACATGGCGGAGGGGTACACCAGGACCCGGCCCGGCAACATCGGGCTGTGCGTCGGGACGTCCGGCCCCGCCGGCACCGACATGATCACCGGGCTGTACTCGGCCAGCGGCGACTCGATCCCCATCCTCTGCGTCACCGGCCAGGCCCCGACCGCCGTGATCCACAAGGAGGACTTCCAGGCCGTCGACATCGCCGCCATCGCCGCGCCGGTCACCAAGATGGCCGTCACCGTGCTGGAGGCCGCGCAGGTGCCCGGCGTCTTCCAGCAGGCGTTCCACCTCATGCGCTCCGGGCGGCCCGGACCCGTCCTCATCGACCTGCCGATCGACGTGCAGCTCACCGAGATCGAGTTCGACCCCGACACCTACGAGCCGCTGCCCGTCTACAAGCCGGCCGCCACCCGCGCCCAGATCGAGAAGGCGCTCGGCATGCTGGGCGCGGCCGAGCGGCCGCTGATCGTGGCCGGCGGCGGGGTCATCAACGCCGACGCCGCCGCCGAGCTGGCCGAGTTCGCCGAGCTGACCGGCGTCCCCGTGGTGCCGACCCTGATGGGCTGGGGAGCCCTCCCCGACGACCACCCGCTGAACGCCGGCATGGTGGGACTCCAGACCTCCCACCGTTACGGCAACGCCACCTTCCTGGAGTCCGACTTCGTCCTCGGCATCGGCAACCGCTGGGCCAACCGCCACACCGGCAAGCTCGACGTCTACACCGCCGGACGGACCTTCGTGCACGTCGACGTGGAGCCGACGCAGATCGGCAGGATCTTCGCCCCCGACTACGGCATCGCCTCCGACGCCAGGGCGGCCCTGAAGCTGTTCGTCGAGGTCGCGAAGGAGCTGAAGGGCGCCGGCGCGCTGCCCGACCGGTCCGCCTGGGCCGCCGCCGCACAGCGGAAGAAGGCCACCCTCCAGCGCCGAACGCACTTCGACGACATCCCCATCAAGCCGCAGCGCGTGTACGAGGAGATGAACAAGGCGTTCGGGCCCGAGACGCGGTACGTCTCCACCATCGGGCTGTCGCAGATCGCCGGCGCGCAGCTGCTGCACGTCCACCGGCCCCGGCACTGGATCAACTGCGGCCAGGCCGGCCCGCTGGGCTGGACCGTGCCCGCCGCGCTCGGCGTCGCCAAGGCCGACCCCGAGGCGCGGGTCGTCGCCCTGTCCGGGGACTACGACTTCCAGTTCATGCTGGAGGAGCTGGCGGTCGGCGCGCAGCACAAGATCCCGTATGTGCACGTGCTGGTCAACAACGCCTACCTGGGGCTGATCCGGCAGGCGCAGCGCGCCTTCCACATCGACTTCCAGGTCAACCTGGAGTTCGAGAACATCAACTCGCCCGAACTGGGCGGCTACGGCGTCGACCACGTCAAGGTCGCCGAGGGGCTCGGCTGCAAGGCGATCCGGGTGACCGGTCCGGGCGAGCTGGGCGCCGCCTTCGAGCAGGCCAAGAAGCTCGCCGCCGAGTTCCGGGTGCCGGTCGTCGTGGAGGCGATCCTGGAACGCGTCACCAACATCTCCATGTCGGGGACGAACGACATCTCCGCCGTGGTGGAGTTCGAGGAACTGGCCACCGAACCCGGCCACGCGCCGACCGCCATCAAGCCCCTGGAGGTCTGAGCCCCCCTCGGTACCGTGAAGAGGGCGGTCCGTTCCCCCGGGACGGGCCGCCCTCGCGGCATGTCAGGCGCCGGCCACCAGCCCGGCGCGCACGGCGAAGCGCGGCAGCAGCAGGCGCAGCGCCTGCTCGCCGTGCAGGGCGACGGCGAGCAGGGTGCCGGTGTCCGTCAGTCCGTGCGGTGTCGTCGGCAACGGGTACCGCTCCCGCAGGAACGCGACCCGGCGGCGGGCGGTCCGGTTCGGGCCGAGGCGCGGGTAGCGCAGCAGGCCGGCGTCGGCGAGCGGCAGCCGGGCCAGGGCCACCGCGAGCCGCATGTCCGCGTCGCGGACCAGCTCGCGCACGGTGAGCGGCTCGCGCAGGACGTCCAGGACGGCGCCGACGAACGGCGCCAGCCCGTCCGGCTCCGGTCCCGTCGTGCACAAGGTCCCCGGCGGGCCGGTCTCGACGGTGCCCCGCAGGTGCAGTTCCACCACGGCCACCGTGACCGCGGCCCGCTCCCCGCCGGCCAGCAGCGCGATCTCGTACGGCGCCAGCCCGAACGCCATGTCAGTGTCCACAGCGATACCCCCGTGTGCGGGGGTGTGCCCGCTCACGGGGGTGGTCCAAGCATGCCGGTGCTCGTTCCGGAGGAGAATTTGAGGTTGCCGGGGCCGCGGCGGCGCGACCGGCCCGCGGCCCCTCCCCTCAGGTCGTAGGAGAGGCGCCGGGCCGTTCACCACCGCACTGGCTCGCGCGCGCCGCGGTCCCGGTCCGCGCGTACGGCTCCGGCCTCCCCGCCGGTGCCGTACGCGAGCCGGTGGGTCAGTCCTCGCGCAGGGCGTGCACCGCCTCGGCCACGCGCCTGCCGTACTCGGGGTCGGCGGCGTGGAAGTGGGCGAGGTTGCGCTCGACCACGTCCTCGCGGCTGACCTGGGACAGGCCGCCGGCGATGTTGGCGACCAGCCGCTTCCGCTCGTCCTCGGTCATCAGCCGGTACAGCTCGCCCGCCTGGAAGAAGTCGTCGTCCTTGGTGTGCGCGGGCGCCTCGTGGGTGCCGGTGTGGCCGGAGACAGGCAGTGGCGCGAACAGCGGGCGGCCGGTTTCCACGGGGCCGTCGTAGGAGTTCGGCTCGTAGTTCTTGGCGTACCGGGACCGGCCGGCCGCCGCCATCAGGCCGTCCCGCCCGTAGTTGTCGGCCCGCGCGGCGCGGGGCGCGTTGACGGCGAGGTGCGTGTGGTTGACGCCCAGGCGGTAGCGCTGCGCGTCGGCGTAGGCGAACAGGCGGCCCTGGAGCATCTTGTCGGGGGAGGGGCCGATGCCGGGCACGAAGTTGTTCGGGGCGAAAGCGGCCTGCTCGACCTCGGCGAAGATGTCGTCGGGGTTGCGGTCCAGGACCAGCCGGCCCACCCGGCGCAGCGGGTAGTCCTGGTGCGGCCACACCTTGGTCAGGTCGAACGGGTTGAAGCGGTACCCGGCCGCCTCGGCGGCCGGCATCAGCTGCACGTGCAGGGTCCAGGACGGGTGCACGCCGCGCTCGATGGCCTGGAGCAGGTCGGTCTGGTGCGAGGCCGGGTCCTGGCCGGCGGTCTCGGCCGCCTGCTCGGCGGACAGGCAGCGGATGCCCTGGTTGGTCTTGAAGTGGTACTTGACGTAGTACGCCTCGCCCTTGCTGTTCGTCCACTGGTAGGTGTGCGAGCCGAAGCCGTCCATGTGGCGGTAGGAGGCCGGGATGCCCCGGTCGCCCATCAGCCAGGTCACCTGGTGGGTGGCCTCGGGGGAGTGGCCCCAGAAGTCCCAGACGTTGTCCGGCTCCTGGCGTCCGGTGAAGGGGTCGCGTTTCTGGGAGTGGATGAAGTCGGGGAACTTCACCGGGTCCTTGACGAAGAAGACCGGGGTGTTGTTGCCGACCAGGTCGTAGTTGCCCTCGCGGGTGTAGAACTTCACCGCGAAGCCGCGCGGGTCGCGCACCGCGTCCGCGCCGCCCAGCGAGTCGGCCACGGTGGAGAAGCGCACGAACACCTCGGTGCGCTTGCCCACGGTGTCCAGGAAGTCGGCGTGCGTGAAGCCGGTGACGTCGTCGGTGACCTCGAAGTGGCCGTAGGCGCCGGAGCCGCGGGCGTGCACCACTCGCTCCGGGACCCGCTCGCGGTTGAACCGCGCGAGCTTCTCCAGCAGGTGCTGGTCCTGGATCAGGAGCGGGCCGCCGACGCCGGCGGAGGCGGAGTTCTGGTTGTCGGCGACCGGGGCACCGGACTCGGTGGTGAGCACGCGCTGCGACATCGTGGACCTTCCGTGCGGGTGATCAGCGGAAACAGCCATCGGTGACAGTCATCGGGACAGCCATCGGTAACAGCCATCGGAAAAATGTTTCCGCTTCGTGGAGACTAGAAGCGTGGTGTTCGGTACGTCAACAGTCTGTTGAAGTGGGTTCCGGGCGGCGCCGCGCGCTTGGGCGCGACGGGACAGGTGTCGACGCACGACGCCGCCCGGAGATCGAGGGGGCGCGTCAGACCTGGGCGCCGGACAGGCGCTCCACCGCCCGCAGCAGCGCCGAGTGGTCCAGGCCGCCGTCGCCCTGGGCGCGCAGGGACGCGACCAGTTGGGCCACCACGGCGCCGACCGGCAGCGCCGCGCCGACGCTGCGGGCGGCGTCGGTGACGATGCCCATGTCCTTGTGGTGCAGGTCGATGCGGAAGCCCGGCTGGAAGTCCCGGTTCAGGAAGTTGTCCTTCTTGCGGGTCAGCACGGTGGAGCCGGCCAGGCCGCCGTTCAGGACGTCCAGCGCGGCGCTCAGGTCGACGCCGGACTTCTCCAGGAAGACCACGGCCTCCGCGCACGCCTGGATGTTCACGGCGACGATCAGCTGGTTGGCGGCCTTCACCGTCTGGCCCGAGCCGTGCGGACCGCACAGCACGATGGTCTTGCCGAGCGCTTCGAAGAGCGGCACGGCCGCGTCGAAGTCGGCCCGCTCGCCGCCGACCATGATGGACAGCACGGCCTCCACGGCCCCCGCCTCACCGCCGGAGACGGGCGCGTCCAGCACCCGGACGCCCTTGTCCCGCGCGGCCTTCGCCAGCGCGACCGAGGTCCCCGGGGTGATCGAGGACATGTCGATCAGCAGGGCGCCGGAGCGGGCGTTGTCCAGGATGCCGTCGGGACCGTAGGCGATGGCCTCCACCTGCGGGGAGGCGGGCACCATCGTGACGATCACGTCGGCGTCGCGCACCGCCTCGGCGATCGAGCCGGCCGCGGTGCCGCCGGCGGCGGACAGCCGGTCCAGCTTCTCCCGCTCCAGGGTGAAACCGGTGACCTGGTAGCCCGCCTTGATCAGGTTCTCGGACATCGGGGAGCCCATGATGCCCAGGCCGATCCAGGCGACCTTGGGAAGTGCGTTGCTCATGAGGGGTGCCTTTCGGGTGTGGGGGTCAGCGGGGCAGCCAGCCGAAGGACTCGGCGCCGGTCCGGTCGCCGGACTTGTACTCCAGGCCGACCCAGCCGTCGTAACCCGCCTTCGCGATCTGGTCGAGCAGGTCTTCGAGCGGGAGCGAGCCGGTGCCGGGGGCGCCGCGGCCGGGATTGTCGGCGATCTGCACGTGGCCGGTCCGGGCCGCGTACCGCTCGATCACCGCCGGCAGGTCCTCGCCGTTCATGGACAGGTGGTACAGGTCCATCAGGAACCGGGCGTTGCCCAGTCCGGTCGCCGCGTCGACCCGGTCGGCGACCTCGACGGCGGCCGGCGCCGACACCAGCGGGCACAGCGGCGACTCGGCCTTGTTCAGCGCCTCGATCAGCAGCACCGCGCCGATCCGGTCGGCCGCGTGGGCCGCCAGGACCAGGTTCTCCAGCGCCAGCGCGTCCTGCGCGGCCGGGTCCACGCCCTCGACGCGGTTGCCGTACAGCGCGTTGAGCGCCGTACAGCCCAGGGAGTGGGCGAAACCGGCGGCCACGTCGATGTTGGCGCGGAACTTCTCCGACTCCGCGCCGGGGACCGACAGGGCGCCGCGGTCGGGGCCCGGGAGCTGTCCCGCGTAGAAGTTCAGACCGGTGAGCCGGACCCCGGCGTCCTCGATCGCCCGCCGCAGCGCGTCCAGTTCCGAGCGCTCGGGCACCGGCGCGTCGGGCCACGGCCACCACAGCTCGACCGCGCCGAAGCCGGCCGCGGCGGCTGCCGCCGGGCGCTGGAGGAGTGGCAGTTCGGTGAAGAGGATCGACAGGTTGACGGTGAAGCGCTGGTCCGTGAAGCCCATGGGTATGCCGCGCCACCTTCCGTATTGCGGAAACATTATTCTGCTTACTGGAAGGGTGCCGAAGGATCTCTGAGCTTGTCAAGGGGCGCAGGACGCAGCGGGCCCCGCGTGCCGCGGGGGTGAGCGGCGGCGCGGGGCCATGAGGTGGAAGGCCGACGAGGGTGTCAGCGGCGGGAACCCGACCGGCGGGAGGGATGTGTGCGCCTCGGCCCGGCAGGGCGGGCCGAGGCGGTGATCCGGCTCAGCCCAGGGACTTGACCAGGCGTTCGATGCGGGCGGCGACCTTCTCGGCGGTGCCCTTCAGGTAGAAACCGTCCCGGGCCTCGTAGGTGTAGTGGTCGTAGTTCCAGCGGTCGGGCATGTTCTTCGCGCCGCCCTCGAACATCGACATGACGAACGTGCTGGAGAACGGGGACGCCGTACGGATGGCGGTGGCCGTACTGGTGGACAGCTCCGGTGCCACGCCCGCGAAGACGCCCTTGCCGACCTGGAAGACCCACAGGGGGATGTCGACGCTGGTGGTGGGGGTGTAGGTGGCGCTCCTGACCGGGCCGGTGGGGTGGTCGGTGGTCATCTGGGTGGCGCTGACGGAGTCGGTGAGCAGCCGCACGGACACGTTCCGGCCGCTCTCGTAGCGGGTGATCGCCTGGGCGACCCGGACGATCTCGTTGCCGAGGCGCTCGCCCTGCGCGGTCAGCAGGGCGAACCCGGCGTCCTGGAGGTCGACCCCGTAGGTCCACCCCTTGTCCTTGTCGATGGTGTAGCGCTTCGCGCGGTAGGCCGGGAACTGGTCGCCGCAGGCACCGACCAGCCAGAAGCCGACCGCTCCCGGATACTGCTCCTCGACGTGCGCGGTGGCGGCGCCGGCGAGGTCGGCGGTGATCGGCAGGTTGCCGTCGGCCATCTTCGCGTCCTGCATGACGCAGGACTGCACGTTGTAGTTGGTGAGGACGGCGATCGGGTCGCCGTCGAGGTCGTTGAACCGGGCCACGTACACGCCGTCGTCCGACTGGCCCTGTTCGTTGACGCCCAGCCAGTAGCCGTCGGCGGTCAGCACGTTGCGGTTGACGTTGACGTCGGCGGAGCCGGAGCCGTAACCGACCTGGGCGTCCCGCAGGTTCTCGACCGCGGCGGCGACCGCGGTCCGGGTGGCGGCGGCGATGCCCCGCACATAGGCGGCGGCGCCGGCCGAGGCGGTGCTCGCGGCGACGTGCGGGGCGGAGAAGCAGTGCGTCACCGTGACCATGATGTCCTCGGACGCGATCCCGGTGGCGTCGGTGACGGCCGTGCGCATCAGGGCGACGGCCTCGGCGCTGATCGAGGTCAGGTCCAGCACGGCCAGCGCGAAGCTCCGGGAGCCGGACTCCACCAGCAGGACGCGGACGTGGAGGTCGTCGTGGACGGAGGTGAAGTTGTCCAGCGGCAGGACCGAGGCGTCCGGGGTGAACTTCGCCTTGCCCGCGCCCACCCGCAGGCCGGTCTTCGACGGCGTGGCCGCCTCGGCCGCCCCCGCCCCGCCCGCCACCGTGGCCGCCGCCGCGACCAGCGCGCCGGCCGCCACAAAGGTCCGTCGGCTCACGTCCGCGGCAGCACCGTTCTCCTCGACGTCACTCGCGACTCGCTCGGGCATGATGATCCTCCACAAGATAAATGAGTCCGGTCGCACTTCGTTTTTCGCTGCCGGACGCACGGTCGCGATGACGGCAGCGGCGCCGTAACGCGGCAAAGCATCACAGTGGGCACGGCAAAGCAGCAATGCGTGCGCCGCAAGCTCATATTTCACATCCGGCATGTTGACGTGCGGTGCCACCAGGCGGAATGTTCTGGGCTCGGACGGCCCGCACGGGTCGGACGACCCATCACAGACAGGACCCAGGCAACGCACAGAGAAGTCGTCGGCGGCTTCTCACAGTCAATTCATTGCTTTCGGTGGGCCGCGACCAATGGAAAGGGCGCGGTATGACGTCCGACTCGAAAAGCGTGCGCATGGTCAGGAAAACATCACCGCAAGGAGTTCGGTCTTGGGCAGCAGGCGTGCATTCATCACGGGATCCATCGGAACCGGGCTCGCGGTAGCCGGCGGAGCCGCCTTCCAGGCGTCCGCGGCCCCCGAGCAGGGCACCGCCGACCGCGGTCCGGGCCGGGTCCGAGGAGTCACGGCGATCACCGAGGTCTACGGGGACGGCCAGAAGTTCGTGGCGGTGGCGCTGGAGTACGACCGGGCGATCAGTGACCGGCACCTCACCGCCACCGCGTTCACCGTCAGCGGCCGGACCGTCACCGGCGTGTACGCGAACCGCGCCGCGGCCCGCGCGGACCGGGGCCGGGACGGCCGTTTCGTGATCGTCGAACTGTCTCCCGACGACACCGGCGCGGCCCTGTGGGTGACGGGCGGTGGCGGCGGGGGCGGCGGCGCCCCCACCGGCACCCCGTCCGGTTCCGCGTCACCCACCGCGTCACCCACCGCCTCCGCCTCCGCCACGGCCGCCGCGTCGAGTGGCCCGACCATCCTCACGCCGTCCGCCACCGTCACCCAGAGCGAGACGGTGTACACCGCCGCCGGCGGCCGTTACGAGCCGGACGGGGCCGCGCTGAGCACCGACGCGGTGGTCAACCCCGTGGTGGACGACTTCCGTCAGTTCACCTTCGACGACCCGGAGACCGGCGAGAGCCTGCCCTACAACCTGTTCGTGCCGAAGGACTACAACCCGCGCAGGAGCTATCCGCTGGTGCTGTTCATGCACGACGCGAGCGTGGTCGGGGCTCCGGTGCGCGGGCCGTTGGTGCAGGGTCTGGGGGCTGTGACCTGGGCGTCCGCCGAGGACCAGGCGAAGCGCGAGTGCTTCGTCCTGGCGCCGCAGTACGCCGACGTCGTGGTGGAGGACGACTATCAGCCCACCACGCTGTTCGACGCCACCATCAACCTGGTCGAGCACCTGACCGAGAAGTACAGCATCGACCCCGGGCGCCGTTACACCACCGGCCAGTCGATGGGCGCCATGATGTCGCTCGGGTTCGGGATCAAGTACACCGACGTCTTCGCCGCCCTGTACGTCGTGGCGGGTCAGTGGCCCGCCGAACAGGCCGCTCCGCTCGCCGGCAAGAAGATGTGGGTGCACGTCTCCGAGGGCGACACCAAGGCCTTCCCCGGTGAGAACGCCATCATGCAGGTCATCAAGGCGGAAGGCACCCAGATCGCCACCGCCACCGGCTGGGACGCCCAGTTCACCCAGGCCGAGTACGCCGCCGCCGTTCGCGCCATCACGGCCCAGAAGGCGCCGGTGCAGTACACCACCTTCCTTACGGGGACCGTGGCCGGGACCGGCGGCGGCGCCGGGTCCGAACACATGGGCACCTGGCAGTACGCGTACAGCATCCCGGGCATCCGGGACTGGCTCTTCCGCCAGTCCCTGTGACACCTGCTTCCGAGACGTCCGACCCCAGGCCAGAGCAGTTCTGGCCTGGGGTCGGGGCGTTTTGGCGCGCGGCCTCAAACCGTTTCGCGTGCGGCCTCGGACCGTTTCGCGCGGCCCGGTGGTCCGCTCGGTGGGAGCCCGGTGATCGTTTCACAGTTACTTAGGTTAGCCTCACCTAAGTAAGCACTCGCACTCCGTGCAAGGAGCACCATGCCCCACGCATCCCTGGCGCCCGTCACCCGGCGGCCCGTCCGCGGCCGTCTCGCCCTCACCGCGGCCTGCGCCGCCGTCGCCCTCACGGCCGCGGCCGCCCCCGCCGCCCTGGCGGCCGACGCCCCGAAGGCCGGAGCCACCGAGGTGGCGGCCACCACCACGGTCGGCGGCACCCCCTACGAGGCGGACACCAACACCCGCACCCACACCACGTACGTGGCCAACAGCTCGGCCAAGAGCCTGTCCGTGCTCGACTCCCGCACCGGTGCGCTCAAGACGACCGTCGCGCTGGACGCGTCCGCCTTCGGTGTGGCCGTGGACTCCACGACCGACCGCGTCTACCTGACGGGCACGACCTCCGTCACGATCCTCGACGGCGCCACGAACAAAGTGATCACGACCGTCGACTACGGCACCAAGGTCCACGGCATCGAGGTCAACCCCGAGACCCACCAGGTCTACGCCGTCGCGCCGTCCGACGACGCGGTACTGGTGCTGGACGGCGAGACCGGCGCGCAGGTGGCCACCGCCTCCGTCGCCGCCGACTCCACCCCGGTCCAGGTCGCCGTGGACACCAAGAACCACAGCTACTGGGTCTCCAGCACCGCCGCCGGCACGGTGACGGAGTTCGACACGCGCACCAACGAGGTGGTGAACACCGTCACCACCGGGACCAACGCGCAGAACCTCGCGCTGGACGCGCAGCGCCACAAGCTGTACGTCGACAACTACGGCGACGGCACGGTCGCCGTCGTCAACACCTCGGCCGCCAAGGTCACCAAGACCGTCACCGTGGGCGCCAAGCCGCTCGGCGTCGACGTCAACACCGAGACGGGCCGCGTGTACGTCGGCAACAGCGGCGACGGAACCGTCTCCGTCATCGACGGCCACAGCGACAAGGTCACCGCGACCGTCACGGTCGGCACCTTCCCGCTGGGCGTGAGCACCGACTCCGGTGCCGGCACCACCCTGGTCGCCAACCGGACGGACGGCACGGTCTCCGTGCTGCGCGGCTGACCACCGCGCCCCGCCCCCACACCGCGGCACCGACATGCCGCAGTCACCGCGCCGGCCCCGGACACCTCACCGTCCGGGGCCGGCGCCGTGACGTCCGGACGCTTCGGCGGTCGCCGGTCCGCAGCCGCTCATGGCCCGTCCAAAGCTCCGTACGGTAAAGGTACGCAGTACGTACGCGGCGCCGTACGGACCGGCCCGTGAGGCGAGTCGCTGGAGGAGTCATGGCCGAGCTGTCCGACACGGTCGACGCGTTGATCGCCGCGTCGTCCCCGCTGCCCCCGCCGGCCGAACGCAGGCGGCTGCGCGAGGCCCACGGGCTCACCCAGGACCGGGTGGCCGCCGTGCTGCGGGTCCGGCGTGCCACGGTCAGCGACTGGGAGGCCGGCAAGTCGGAGCCGCGGCAGCCGGAGCGCGAGGAGTACGCCCGTCTGCTGCGCGGCCTGGCCGAGCGCCACCCCGCCGGCACCGCCCCGGGCCCGCCGTCCCCGGGCGGGACGGCGAACGGCCGCCGCGCGGTCGCCGGCCGCCCGCCGTCCGGACCGCCCGCGGCCGGGCCGCGGATGATCGCCCCCGCCGAGTTCCCCGAGGTGTTCGCCGCCTTCGAGCACAGTGCCTGGCGGCTGGAGAGCCGGCGGCGCTACGCGTGGCACGAACGGCAGTCCCAGTACCGGGCCTTCGCCACCGGCCGGCACGTGCACTGGGACCTGGACAGCGCGTGGTGCCGCGACCGGCGGCGCCACACCGCGCTGGGCAAACGCGTCGAACGGGTCCGCGTCGTCGACGAGCCGTGCACCGAGGGCCAGCTGTACCTGCTGCTGCAGAACACCCCCTTCAACGCCGCCTGCGGCGAGGACATCCGGTTCCTCACCCGGGGCCGGGCCGACGATCTGGGGCTGCCGCGGGACGACTTCTGGATCCTCGACGCGCGGACGGTGGCCCGGTTGCACATCGGTGACGACGGCGAGAAGCGGGCGGTCGAGCTGATCACCGAACCCGCGGACGTCCTGAGACATGTCCAGGTGCGCGAGACCGCCTGGCACCACGCGATGTCCCAGGAACGGATGGCGGACCGGCTCGGGGTATGAGGGGTGCGAGAGGCGCCGGCCGGCGCATCCGGCTCGCGCAACGGGTGTGTGCGGCACGCGGGACGCCGCTGTCCGCGTTCCGGGAAAAGGGATGTATGCGTTCACTGTCCGTTGCGTCCGACTCGTAGACACCGCCGTCCGGTCTCAGCGATGTTTCCCACGGGCCACTTCCCTTTCCCCGGCCCGGCAGATCACTTGGGAGGCATGGTGCGACTGACGCCGCTTGAAGGCGCGGATCCGGCGCGGACGCGTCTGCGCGAGCGACTGGTGCGAGACCGCGGTGGCGTGCGCGGTCCCTTCGAGGTGCTGCTGTACAGCCCGGAACTGGGCGACCGGCTGGAGGCGCTCAGCACGTCCTGCATGCGGGACTCGGCGCTGCCGCCCCGGCTGCGGGAACTCGCGCTGCTCGTCACCGCCCGACGGCTCGACGCCCAGCACTCGTGGCTCGCCCACGTCGACAAGGGCCGGGCGGCCGGTCTGGGCGCGGAGCCGCTGGCCCGGCTGGCCCGCGGCGAGGAACCCGGCTTCGACCGCCGGGACGAAGAGGTGCTCTACCGGTTCGCCGACCAGGCGCTGACGCGGCACTTCGTCGACGACGAGACCTACGCCGCCGCGCTGGCCGAACTCGGCGAGCGGGCGCTCGTCGACCTGGTCGTGGCGCTGGGCACCTTCGCGACCCTCGCCCTGGTCCTGAACACCTTCCAGGTCGACCTGCCGGCCGGGGCCGGCCCGGCCTTCCCGGACGTGAGCGGTTTCCGCGCGGCTGCGCGCCGCAGCCCGAGCCCCTGACGGGCCCGCGGCCGCCGGTCCGAACGTCCTGACGGCTCCCCCTCCGAGGGGGCCTGCTCCCACCCACCCCGCCCCGGGGCCCCGCCATGCCCCGGCGGGGCCCCGGCACCCCCGGAACCAACCGAAAAGAGGCACACCGCCGTGTCCACCACCGCATCCCGGACCCGTCCCTGGTACACCGCCACCCTCGGTGGCATGGCGTCCTACCTGGACGGCGCGACCATCGTCACCGTCGGCATGGCGTCGGTCATCCTGCAACAGCAGTTCTCGATGAGTTCCTGGTCGGTCGGCGCGCTCAACGCCGTGCTGATGTTCATGTTCGCCACCGGCGCGGTCATCGGCGGACGGCTCGGCGACGTCTTGGGCCGCCGCAAGGTCTACGCGGTCGACCTGGTGGTCTACGCCGCCGGTGTGGTGACGGTGCTGTGCGCCCCCAACCAGGCGACGCTGTTCGCGGGGGTGATCGTGACCGGCCTCGCGATGGGCGCCGACGTGCCCACGTCGCTGGCGCTGATGGCGGAGGAGGCCGCCGCCGGACGCCAGAGCAGCACGGTCGCCTACGCGCAGACCCTGTGGCTGGCGGGTGTCGCGGTCGTCCAGATACTCGGGTACTTCGCCGGCGACCTCGGCATGCTGAGCGTACGGATCCTGTTCGGCCACCTCCTGGTGGTGGCGGTGGCCGTCTGGGTGCTGCGCCGCGGGGTGGCCGAGTCGGCCGACTGGCAGCGCAGCCGGACCACTCCCGGGCGCCGCCGTGACCTGCGGGCCGTCTTCCGCAAGCCGTACGGCCTCGGACTGGTGGCCACCGGCCTGTACTTCGTCATCAGCGGCATCATGCCCAACACCGTCGGCCAGTTCGGTGCCTTCCTGGTGGTGAACCTCGGACACTCCACGGTCCAGGTCTTCAGCATGATCGGCTGGGCGACCATGGTCGTCGGCCTCGCGGTCGCCCTGCTGTTCCAGCGGCTCGCCGACTCCCCGGTGCGCCGGGTGCTGCTCGTGATCGGTCTCGTCTCCCTGGTGGCCGGCCCGCTGGCGGCCGTACTCGGCGACTTCTCGCTGCTCTCCCTGGTGGTGCTGTTCGTCGCCAACACCGTCGCGGGCACCTGGGCGGGGGAGGGGCTCTACAAGGTGTGGAGCCAGGAGATCTTCCCGACCGAGATCCGCAGCACCGCGCAAGGGCTCACCTTCGGCGCCGCCCGGTACGTCATGGCGGTGTTCGGCCTGTTCACCCCCACCCTGGTGGAGGAGACCCCGACCATGTTCATGGGCGTCCTCATATCCCTCGGCGCGGTGGCCACGGTCATCGGCCTGCTCTGGCTGCCGCGCCTGCCCCGCAACGGCCTGCGGGACGCGCCCCCCGGGGACGCTCCCGGCGCCGGCGCCGTTCCCGCCGACACCTCCCTGACCGGCGCCGGCTGACCCATCGGCCGGCCCCGGCACACAGGCCACGCTGCTACTTTCACCCCCCACCCGCAAGGAGAACCACGTGTCCCCGGAGAACCGACCGCGCCCCGGCGCCTCTCCCGCCCCGTCCCCGGCCCGCGCACTGCGGGTGGGCGCCGCCAAGGCGGACATCACCCCCGCCGACCTGACCGGGCTGCACCCCATGCCCGGTGACTTCCGCGCGGTGCACGACCCGATCTTCGTCCGGGTGCTGCACCTCGACGACGGGGACACCGAGGCCGCGCTGATCTCCCTGGACCTGATCGAGGCCGGCGACATCACCCCGCTGCGCGAGCGGATCGAGCGCGAGCTGGGCATCCCGGCGGACCACGTCGTGGTCACCGCGACGCACACCCACAACGCGCCCCGGATCGCGGACGTGTCACCCGGCGCGCTGGCCCACGCGGGCGGGCCGGAGTCCCGGGCGTACACCGAGTCGGTCTACGACCGCGTCGTCGACGCGCTCGGCCGGGCCCGGGCCGCCGCGCGTCCCGCCCGGTTCGGTGCGGGCACCGGCCGCGCCGACGTCAACGTCAACCGCGAGCAGTACGTCGACGGGCGGTGGGTGATCGGCCAGGACCCGGACGGGCCGTCGGAGAAGAGCGTCGAGGTGCTCAAGTTCGAGGACCTGGACGGAGTACCGATCGCCCTCGTGGTGAACTACGCCGTCCACTCCACCGTGGTGTTCGGCACGTCGGAGATCAGCGGCGACCTCGCCGGTGCCGCGTGCCGCCACATCGAGGACGTACTCCAGGACGGGCGGGGCGGCGAGGTGGTCGCCCTGTGGACCCCCGGCGCCCTGGGCGACCAGGCGCCGCGGATCGACCTGGGCGTGCCCTTCGGCGTCGCGCCCGACGAGCGGCAGAAGGCACGCGCCTACGCGGCGATGGAGGCCCAGGGGCTGCTGGTCGGGGCCGAGGCGGTACGGGTGGCGCGCGCGACCCGTGATCTCCGCGGTGCGGTGCGGCTGGGCGCCGGTCAGCGCGCCGTCGCCTGTCCGGTGAAAGCCGGCCGGGACGTGATGGAGACGATGCGGCAGGAAACCGTGGACACCGTGCCGCTGCGGCTGTCCCTCCTGCGGATCGGCGACGTGGCCCTGGCCGGGGTGTCCGGCGAGGTCGTCACCGAGCTGTACCGGCGGCTGCGGGCGAGGTCGCCGCTGACCCGCACGCTGCTCGTCTCCATCGCCAACGACCGGATCGGCTATCTGCCCGACGAAGCCCGTTTCGACCGGCCCGTGCACTCGGTCAACGGCTGCCCCATCCAACGCGGTCACGTCGAGAGCGCCGTCGTCGACGGCGTCCTCGACCTGATCGCGGCCTGCGGACCCGACGGGGGAGCACGATGACGCCCTCCCGGCCGGTCCTCACCGCGGGCGCCGGCCGGGCCGCCGTCGGCCTGCCGCCCGGCCTGCTGCCGGTGGACGGCTTCACCTCCGTGCACGATCCGCTGTACGTCCGGGTACTCGTCCTGGACGACGGGACGACCCGGCTGGCCGTGGTGGTGATCGACCAGACGTCCGTCTTCGACGACCAGGTCGAGCGCACCCGGGCCGTCCTGCACCGGGTGTGCGGCGTGGCGCCGCTGGCCTGCCTGGTCGTGGCGAGCCACACCTTCTCCGCGCCGCACGTCTTCCCGCCCGGCGGCGTCCAGGGTCCCGCGGCCCATCGCAACGGCCTGCTGGCCGCCGCCGTCGACGACGCGGTGAACCGGGCCGCGACGCGGGCCGCCGCTACGATGCGGCCGGCCCGGGTCGGGTCCGGGCACGGCACCTGCCGGGTGAACGTCCAGCGGGACGTGGCCACCGCGCACGGCTGGTGGCTCGGCGCCGACGACGCCGGAACCACCGACGACCGCGTCGGTGTGCTGCGGATCGACGACACCGACGGGCGTGCCATCGCCGTACTGGTCAACTACGCCGTCCAGTCCTCGGTGCTGAACGGGTCGCGGACCCGCGCCGGGGAGCGGCAGGTGAGCGCCGACCTGGCGGGGGCCGCCGTACGCCGGATCGAGCAGCGGCACGGTGACGGCGCCGTGGCCCTGTTCCTCATCGGCGCGGCCGGCGACCAGGCCCCGTACCTCACCGCGGTGCGCGCGTCGGTCGACGAGCACGGCGAGCCGCGGCAGACCGACGCGCACGACGACGCGCACCTGTTGGTGACACTGCTCGGCGAACGGCTCGGCGACGCCGCGCTGCGGGCCGCCGGGCGGATCGGGACGGCGCCGCTCACGGCGCCGCTGCGGGTGGCCCACCACCAGGTGGAGGTCCCCGCCCAGAAGGCACCCGCGGGACTGCACTGGCTGCGCCCGTCGACGACGTACGTCTTCGAGCCGGACGGCACCACCCGGGCGCCCGTCGTACTGGCACGCATCGGTGACACCGTCGTCGCCGGCACCCAGGCCGAGCTGACCTGCCGGACCGGACTGGCCGTGCGAGCGGCCTCGCCCTGGCCGGACACCTGGGTGGTCACCATGGTCAACGGCGCCGCCAAGTACATGGCGGACGAGAGCGGTTACGACCGGATCACCTACGAGGCGATGAACTCCCGCTACGGCAGGGGAGCGGCGGAGACGGTCGCCGCCCGGGTGACGGGACTCCTGCGTTCGCTGTGAGACCCGGCGGCGGTCGCCGCGGGCCGGCAGCGCACACCACGACGTGCCTGGACATCTCCGCCGACCGCGCCAGGGCTGTCCGTTAAGGTCGTGCCGGAACGGCTTGGGCGCGGCAGCGGGCCACGACGGCCGCGCACCGGGCGTCCGGCGCCCGACGGCCGGCTGTGCCCAGATGCGCCCTCCCCGTCGGACGACGGGGAGAACATGCGGGACAGACCGGCACAAGGGGACGCAGTGCGATTGAGAGTCGAGTTCACGACCGAGCCCTTCGACCTCGACGAGGCGCCCGCTCACGCGGTGGTCGCCCGGGAGGTCGTCGAGGCCGCCGACCTGGAAGCGGTCGATGTCGGCCCGTTCGGCAACACCGCCGAGGGCGGCGCCGACCAGGTGCTCACCGCGCTGACAACCCTGCTCCGCCGGACCCTCGACGCGGGCGCCACCCGGGTCTCGCTCCAGATCAACGTGGTGGCAGAGGGCGAGCGATGACCGGCGGCGCGGACGAGCCGTTCATCGCGGCGGTCAAGCCCCTGGTCGACGCGATCGGCGGGGTCCTGGTGCCGCCGGACGAGGCCGGCCGGGACGACGTGGTGCTCTCCTGGGAAGGGGCCGAGGTGGTCGCCGTGCGGCTGCCGCAGCTCGCCGACTCCCTCGACCACATCCTGGCCGCGATGGAGCGCCGGCGGGGGGTGCCGCTGGCCGAACTGGACCGCAAGTCCAAGCAGGAGGTGGTACGGAACCTGGAGGCGCGCGGCGCCTTCTCGGTGCGGCACGGGGTGGAGACCGTGGCGAGCGCGCTGGGCGTCAGCCGCTTCACCGTCTACAACTACCTCAACCGGGAGAAGGGCCTCTGAGCCGCGGGGGCCGGCGTGGTGATGCGCGAGGGCGAATTTTCAACAAACTGTTGACGCTGTGCCGCCGAGCGCGTTAGCTATCGGCACGCCCGTTCAGCACAAGGCCACGGAGGCTCCCGTGACGTCCCATTCCACGCCGCCGGGTCTGGCCCGATTCAACACCCTCGCTCAGTCCGCGGCCCGCGCCGCACTCCACGAGGTGTGCGCCAGTGCGGCCTGGGGGCAGCGGCTGACCGCCGCCCGCCCCTACGCCACCGCCGAGGACCTGTACGCCACGAGCGACACCGCCACGGCCGCACTGACCCCGGCGGACCTGGCGGCGGCGATGGCCGGGCACCCGCCGATCGGCCGGCCGAAGCCGGGTGACCCGGCCTCCTCCCGCGAGCAGGCCGGCATGGCCGGCGCCCCGGCCGAGCTGAAGGCCGAGATGCTCGAACTCAACCTGGCCTACCAGGAGAAGTTCGGCCATGTCTTCCTGATCTGCGCCACCGGCCGCACCGGTGAACAGATGCGGGACGCGGTCAGGGAGCGGATCGGCAACTCGCCCGAGCGGGAACGGGAGATCGTCCGCACCGAGCTGGGAAAGATCAACCGCATCCGGCTCGCCCGGCTCGTCGAAGCCCCACTCCCCGAACAGGACGCCCGACCATGAGCACCAGCACCACCGCCTCCGTGTCCACCCACATCCTGGACACCAGCGCCGGCCGCCCCGCCGAGGGCGTCGCCGTCCAACTCGCCGCCCGGGCCGGCCGGGACGCCGACTGGCGGCCGCTCGGCGGCTCGGCCACCGACCCCGACGGGCGCTGCAAGGACCTCCCGGCACTGCCGGAGGGCACCACCCACGTACGGCTCGACTTCGCCGTCGAGGCGTACTTCGAAGGAACATCGAAGAAGCAAGCCGATGTGCAGCAGGACGCCCCCGCGACTCGGGACAGCGGTGCCGTGTTCTTCCCCGAGGTGGCGATCACCTTCGCCGTGCACCCCGGCGAGCACTACCACGTACCGCTGCTGCTCAACCCGTTCGGCTACTCCGTTTACCGAGGGAGCTAGCTCATGCCGACCATCCTGGGACAGAACCAGTACGGCAAGGCCGAGAACCGAGTCGTGAAGATCACGCGGGACGGCGCCACCCACCACATCAAGGACCTCAACGTCTCCGTCGCGCTCTCCGGCGACATGGACGAGGTGCACTACTCCGGCTCCAACGCCAACGTGCTGCCGACCGACACCACCAAGAACACGGTGTTCGCGTTCGCCAAGGAGCACGGCATCGAGTCCGCCGAGCAGTTCGGCATCCACCTCGCCCGGCACTTCGTCACCTCGCAGGAGCCGATCCACCGCGCCCGGATCCGCGTCGAGGAGTACGCCTGGGAGCGGATCGCCACCTCCGACGCCAACTCGAAGTTCATCGGCGCCGACGAGGTCAAGCACTCCTTCGTCCGCAAGGGCCAGGAGACCCGGGTCGCCCAGATCACCTACGACGGCGAGAAGTGGGAGGTCATCTCCGGTCTGAAGGACCTGACCGTGATGAACTCCACCAACTCCGAGTTCTGGGGCTACGTCAAGGACAAGTACACGACGCTCCAGGAAGCCTACGACCGCATCCTGGCCACCTCGGTCTCCGCCCGCTGGCGGTTCAACTGGACCGACGACGAGCAGAAGATGCCCAACTGGGAGAAGTCCTACGAGCAGGTGAGGAAGCACATGCTCCAGGCCTTCGCCGAGACGTACTCGCTCTCGCTGCAGCAGACCCTGTACCAGATGGGCTCGCGCATCATCAACCACCGCGGCGAGGTGGACGAGGTCCGCTTCTCGCTCCCCAACAGCCACCACTTCCTCGTCGACCTGGAGCCGTTCGGCCTGAAGAACGACAACGAGGTGTACTTCGCCGCCGACCGTCCCTACGGCCTGATCGAGGCCACGGTGCTGCGCGACGGCCGCGAGGCACGCATCCCGGTCGACATGACCAACCTCTGACGCGGGACGCGCGCCCCCGCCGCCCGTGAGCCGGGCCGGGGGCGCGCCACACCGGAGGGAACACCATGGCACAGCCAGCAAAGGGGCCGGCCAAAGCCCCCTGTTCCACCCCGCCGGCGCACAGCATCCGCGTGCACCCGGTGGACGAGAAGCTCCGCCCCTCGCGGCTCGTCCCCGCCGCGCTCCAGCACATCGCCGCGATGTACGCGGGTGTCGTCACTCCGCCGCTCATCATCGGCCAGGCCTGCGGTCTCGACCTCGCGGCCCGGACCCGGCTGATCGCCGCGTCCCTGCTGATCGCGGGCGTCGCGACCCTGCTCCAGACCCTCGGTGTCCGGCACTTCGTCGGCAACCGGCTGCCGTTCGTGAACGCCGCCTCCTCGGCCGGCATCGCCCCGATCCTCGCCATCGCCGAGACCAACGGCAAAGGCGGCCAACTGCCCGCCATCTACGGCGCGGTGATGGTCGCCGGCGTCTTCTGCCTCGCCGTCGGCCCGTTCTTCGGCCGGCTGCTGCGCTACTTCCCGCCCCTGGTCACCGGCGTGGTCATCACCCTCATCGGCGTCACACTGATGCCGGTCCCGGTGGGCTGGGCGCAGGGCGGCGACGAGAACGCGGCCGACTTCGGGTCGATGGGCAACCTGGCGCTCGCCGCCTTCACCCTCGCCGTCATCCTCCTGACGCAACGTTTCGGCAAAGGCTTCCTCAAGCAAGTCGCCCTGCTGGTCGGCCTGTTGGTGGGTACGCTCGCCGCCATCCCGTTCGGCATGGCCGACTTCTCCGCGCTCGGCTCGGCGCCGGTCGCCGCGCTGCCCACGCCGTTCGCGTTCGGCGCCCCGGTCTTCCAGCCGGCCGCGATCCTCTCCCTGTGCATCGTGATGCTGGTGCTGATGACCGAGTCCAGCGCGAGCATGCTGGCCCTCGGCGAGATCTGCGACCGCCGCGCCGACGCCAAGGTCATCACCCGGGGCCTGCGCACCGACGGTCTCGCCACCCTGGTCGGCCCGGTCTTCGGCGGCTTCCCCACCTCCGCGTTCGCGCAGAACGTCGGCGTCGTCTCGCTCACCCGGGTACGCAGCCGCTACGTCGTCGCCGTGGCCGGCGCCACCCTGCTGGTGCTCGGCGCCTTCCCGGTGCTCGGCGCGGTGGTCTCCCTGGTCCCGATGCCGGTCCTCGGCGGCGCGGGCATCGTGCTCTTCGGCTCGATCGCCGTCAGCGGCATCCGCACCCTCTCCGAGGCCGGCCTGGACGACAGCTCCAACATCATCCTGGTGGCCGTGGCGCTCGGCGCGGGCATCATCCCGCTGGCCGCGCCGACCTTCTACGCCGGGTTCCCGGCCTGGGCGCAGACCGTGCTCGGCTCCGGCATCAGCGCCGGCGCGCTCGTCGCCGTCGGGCTGAACCTGTTCTTCCACCATCTCGGCACCCGGATCGGTACCACCGCTCCGGCACTCAAATCCTCCTAGGGTCCTGCCGTGCCCGGCTCGCGAGAAGAAAAGGACGCATCATGGCAGCAACCCAGCGCATCGTGATAGAGAACGGCGCGATCGCGACCGTAGACGCCCAGGACACCGAGTACGCCACCGGGTATGTCGTCGTCGCGGACGACCGTATCGAGTCGCTCGGCGCCGGGCAGGCACCCGCGGACCTGGCGAACGTCGTCCGCCGGATCGACGCGGCCGGCCACCTCGTGACCCCCGGCCTGGTCAACACCCACCACCACTTCTACCAGTGGATCACCCGGGGCCTGGCCACCGACCACAACCTCTTCGACTGGCTGACCGCGCTGTACCCGACCTGGGCGCGGATCGACGAGCCGATGGTGTACGCGGCGGCCCAGGGGTCCCTCGTCATGATGGCCCGCGGCGGTGTCACCACCGCCATGGACCACCACTACGTCTTCCCGCGCGGCACCGGCGACCTGTCCGGCGCGATCATCCGCGCCGCCCGCGAGACGGGCGTCCGCTTCACCCTGGCCCGCGGTTCCATGGACCGCGGCGAGTCGGACGGCGGCCTGCCGCCGGACTTCGCCGTCGAGTCCCTGGACGACGCGCTGGCCGCCACCGAGGAAACGGTACGGCAGCACCACGACCCGGCCTTCGAGTCGATGACCCAGGTGGCCGTCGCGCCCTGCTCGCCCTTCTCCGTCTCCACCGAACTGATGCGCCAGGGCGCCGAGCTGGCCCGCCGGCTCGGGGTCCGGCTGCACACCCACGGCTCGGAGACGGTGGAGGAGGAGAAGTTCTGCCACGAGCTGTTCGGCATGGGCCCCACCGACTACTTCGAGTCCACCGGCTGGCTCGGCGCGGACGTGTGGATGGCGCACTGCGTGCACATGAACGACTCCGACATCGCCGCCTTCGCCCGCACCGGCACCGGCGTCGCCCACTGCCCGTCCTCCAACGCCCGCCTCGCGGCCGGTATCGCCCGCGTCCCCGACCTGCTCGCGGCCGGCGTCCCGGTCGGCCTCGGCGTCGACGGCACCGCCTCCAACGAGTCCGGCGAACTCCACACCGAACTGCGCAACGCCCTCCTCGTCAACCGGCTCGGCGCCCACCGCGAGCAGGCCCTGAACGCCCGGCAGGCCCTGCGGCTGGGCACCTTCGGCGGCGCCCGGGTGCTCGGCCGGGCCGCCGAGACCGGCTCGCTGGAGCCCGGCAAGCTGGCCGACCTGGTGCTGTGGCGGATGGACACCCTCGCCCACGCCTCCATCGCCGACCCGGTGGCCGCCCTGGTGTTCGGCGCCGCCGCCCCGGTCACCGCCTCGTTCGTGGGCGGCCGGCAGATCGTCGAGGACGGGCGGCTGCTCACCGTCGACGAGGACGCCGTCGCCCGCTCCACCCGGGCCGAGGCCCGCCGCCTGGCCCGTATCGCGGCACACGGCTGACCGCCTTCGCGACGACCCAGACTCCGGCCGGGAGGGACGGCTCCCGGCCGGTGGCCGTGCACCCGCAAGGGCGGCACGGCGGCCGGATCCGGGGCGCGCACGGGGACGCGCGCGGCCCGGATCCGGCACCCCTCCCCACCGTCGACGGTCCCGCACGACCGCCCGCACCTCCGCACCACCTCCTTGACACCCACGTCAGAGTCGACGTGCAACCGACCGGAGGCGAGCCGCCGTGGCCGACCACCCTGTTGACCAGCACCCAGTAGACGAGAAACTCCCGCCCGCGAGGATGGCGACGACCGGCCTCCAGCACGTGGCCGCCATGTACGCGGGGGTCGTCGCCCCGCCCCTGATCGTCGGCGCCGCCGTCGGTCTGTCCGGCACCGAACTGACCTTCCTGACCGGCGCCTGCCTGTTCACCGCCGGTCTCGCCACCCTGTTGCAGACCCTCGGCGTCTGGAAGATCGGCGCCCGGCTGCCCTTCGTCAACGGCGTCACCTTCGCCGGGGTCGCCCCGATGACCGCCGTGGTCGCCGCCACCGACGACAAGTCCGACGCGCTGCCGCTGATATTCGGCGCGGTCATCGTCGCCGGACTCCTCGGCTTCCTGGCCGCGCCGGTCTTCTGCAAGGCGGTCCGCTTCTTCCCGCCGGTCGTCACCGGCACGGTTATCACTCTCATCGGCATATCCCTGCTGCCGGTCGCCTTCGGCTGGGCGCAGGGCCCCGACAGCACGGCGGACGACTACGGCTCACCCACCAACCTGGGCCTGGCCGCCGCCACCTTGGCCATCGTCCTCCTCCTGCGCCGCTTCACCCGCGGCTTCGTCAAGCAGATCGCCGTACTGCTGGGCCTGGTGGCCGGCACCCTCCTGGCCGTCCCGCTCGGTGTCACCGACTTCGGTCCGGTGGCCGACGCGGACCTGGTCGGCTTCCCCACCCCGTTCCACTTCGGCGCGCCGCAGTTCCAGTTGGCGGCGATCGTGTCGATGTGCGTGGTGATGGTGGTGTCGATGACCGAGTCCACGGCCGACATGCTCGCCCTCGGCGAGATCGTGGACCGCCCGGCCGACGAGAAGACCATCGCGGCCGGCCTGCGCGCCGACACCCTCGGCTCGGCGCTCAGCCCGGTCTTCAACGGCTTCATGTGCAGCGCCTTCGCGCAGAACATCGGCCTGGTGGCGATGACCCGGGTGCGCAGCCGGTTCGTCGTCGCGGCGGGCGGCGGCTTCCTGGTCCTGATGGGCCTGTGCCCGGTCGCCGCCTCGCTGATCGCGGTCGTCCCGCGTCCGGTGCTCGGCGGCGCGGGCGTCGTCCTGTTCGGCTCGGTCGCGGCCAGCGGCGTGCAGACCCTGGTGCGGGCCGCGCTGGACAAGGACAACAACGTCCTGATCGTGGCCGTCTCGCTGGCCGTCGGCATCGTCCCGATCACCGCGCCGGAGTTCTACCACGCGTTCCCGGAGACCGCCCGCATCATCCTGGACTCGGGCATCTCGACGGGCTGCGTCGCCGCGGTCCTGCTCAACCTGGTCTTCAACCACCTCGGCAAGAACCGCGACGCCCAGGACGTCACCCACCCGATGGAAGCGGGACAGGAACTCGCCGGCGCCAGAAGCGCCCCATAAGGGCGCGGGGAACTGCGCGAAAACCCCCACCGGCCCGGATCCGACCAACAACCGGACCACCCCGCACGGCCCGTGCGCCGACCGCTCCCCCGAGCCGCTCGGCGCACGGGCCACCCGTCACGGCGTCGCCAACGCCTCCGTCGGCGACAGTCGCGAGGCCCGTACCGCCGGGTACAACCCGGCCAGCGCCCCGATGAGCAGCGTCGCCCCGACCCCGCCCGCCAGTGCCCACGGCGGCGTCACCGCGGGCCACCCCTGGTACAGGGCGTACCCCGTGGTGACCGTCAGCCCCAGCAGCGCACCCCCCGCCCCGCCGAGCGCCGACAACAGCAGCGACTCGGCGAGGAACTGCCCCCGGATCTGCCCCCGCGTCGCCCCCAGCGAGCGGCGCAGCCCGATCTCGGCCCGGCGCTCCAGTACCGAGATCACCATCGTGTTGGCCACCCCGACCCCGCCGACCAGCAGCGCCACCGCGCCCAGCCCCAGCAGCAGCCCGGTGAACGCCTCGCCCGCCGCCTGCTTGGCGGCCAGCGCGTCCGAGGGCCGGGACACCTCCGCCTCGCTCGGCGCCTGCGGGTTGGCCGTGGCGCTCAGCACCGCGCGCACCGACTCCAGTTCCGCCTCCGCCGACCGCGTGTACACGGTCGTCGCGTGCCCGTCGAAACCGAGCCCGGCCGCCGCCGCCCGCCAGCCGACCAGCGCGCCCGCGTCCAGTTCCGGTGCGAGCGGGGCGGGCCGCAGGATGCCGACGACGGTGAACCAGTCGCCGGCCACCAGGACCTGGGTGCGCGGACCGGCGTGCGCGACGCCCAGCCGGTCGGCCGCCGCCGCGCCGAGGACCACGGCCGGGTAGCGGGCGGTGGCCGCGTTCAGCCAGGTACCGTCGGCGAGTTCGGCGCCGATCGCGGACCGCAGCGAGGTGCGCGCCGCGTACGTCACGATGCCGTTGGTCTCCACTTCGGGGATGCGGTCGTTGCGGTACACCTTGGCGTCGGACACCCGGCCCACCGCCGACACCGACTCCACCCCCGGCACCCGGGCCACCATCTCCTCGGCGGTGAGCGGCAGTTGGGCGCTCTCGCCGGCCAGGGTGGAGCCGGGGGTGACAGTGAGCAGGTTGGTGCCCAGCGCGGCCAGCGCCCGGTCCAGACCGGCCCGCGAGGACGCCGAGATGCCCACCACGGCCACCATCGCCGCGATGCCGATGGCGATGCCGAGCGCCGACAGGAACGCCCGCAGCGGACGGGTCCGCAGCCCGACCGCACCGACCCGGACCAGGTCGGAGGGGCCCAGCCGGGCCGGTCCCGGAGCCGTCGCGCGCTCCGGCGCGAGCAGCGCGCTCACCGCACCGCTCCGGCCGCGGCCACGCCGTCCCTGGCGTCCTCGACCACCAGCCCGTCCCGCATCCGCACCCGGCGGGGCAGCGACGCGGCGATCTCCTGGTCGTGGGTGATGACGACCACGGTGGTGCCGGCCGCGTTCAGCTCCCGCAGCAGCGCCATCACCCCCGCCCCGGACGCCGTGTCCAGCGCCCCGGTCGGCTCGTCGGCCAGCAGCAGCGCGGGCTCCCCGGCCACCGCGCGGGCGATCGCCACCCGCTGCCGCTCCCCGCCGGAGAGCTGGTGCGGAGCGTGCCCCAGCCGGT
>NZ_JBFAAP010000071.1:0-34058 GCF_040639815.1 Streptomyces sp. NPDC023723 | reverse complement strand
TATGTCGTCTCAGTTGTATTGCAGTCTTATGGTCTTCTAGTAGATCTCTGACCTGCGGTGCTGCAAGGAGTGAGAATACGATCAAGATGGGGTCTAACCGGCCAAGTAGTGCTCTGACCTGCGTGGCTGCAAGGATTGAGACAAGCCTGCAACCTCATTGAGAGGGCTATATGCAGGGCAGTGGGTCGGATGTGCTGTGATCATATCGGGCGGCTCCCTGGGCGGGAGGCGCGACGTTCTTCCTTGTTTTGGTAGTTGACTGCGCCGAGCCCTGGTCGACGGCCGCTGGGTTCCTTGGGCATGAGGGCTGGGGCCCGTGGCCGGGGGGAAAACGGCGGTGATGCGGCGCCTCGCCCGGCAGAATCGGGTGATCGACACGCCCTTGGGGGAGCTATGCAGGAACTCCGCTTCGACGACGTCTGGTTCACCGTGGCGGTCAGCAGCGACCAGACGTGGCTGCACCGCGCGCCGGGAGCCCACGAGCTGTCCGCCCAGCTCGCCGTCGGGGTGTCGCCCTTCACTGAGGCCGGGAAGATCCTCGCCCTGGAGGCGGACCTGTTCGGTTCGAGGCGACGGGGCAGCGCTCCCGGCTGGCCCGGACCACGGCGAACCTGGCGTACACCCCGAAGGTGACCGTCCATCGCGTGAACCTGTCGTTCCCGCTGACGTCGTTGCAGGTCCACGCGATCGAGAAGGGCCGCACCGGCGACGTCCGGTTCGAGATCGACCTCAACGCGACCCTGCCGCAGGCGCCCGGGTATCCGGGGAGCGCCCAGGACACGGCGCACATCACCATTGCCAAGAGCCGGTGGGAACAGCAGCTCGCGCAGCTGGGGCCGTCCGCCGCGTTCGAGATGGCCGTGCCGTACCCGCTTGGCGATCCGGAGCGGGACGAGGTCGGACGGACGCTGCGGGAGGCGCAGCGGCTACTGACCGTGGGCGAGATCCGGGCGTCGATCCTGGAGGTCAGGCGGGCGCTGTAGTGGGTCCGGGAGAACGTCACCTGGGACAACCCCGGGCCGAGGAAGCAAAGCAGCCAGTGCAACCAGACCGAGCGGTGGTGGCGGATCCAGGACGCCCTGTACAGCCAGACCTGCGGAGCCCTGCACAACGATGCGGTCACCAAGACCTTCAAGTACGACCGGGCCGAGGCGGAGACGCTGCTCGCGATGACCGCCGCACTGCTGCGGAACGTGCCCGCCACCAGCGCATGACGGGGCGGCCCGGCGCCCGCCCCGCGACCGAAACGAGGACCGCATGGCAATCGAGCACAACGGCATCGCAGGCCCCTACCTCGACTACGACGGACTGCCCGCCCAGCACGTGGTGGACAAGGATCTGCCGCTGATCCATCCCTACTCCCCGGTGACACCGGGCCGCTACCTCACGCCCGGCGGCGGACGACTCATCATCCGCCCGGCCGAGATGCGCGCCCACATCCGGATCACGTTGGACCACCTGGGCTGTCCTGCCCAGGTCACCGACGCGAAGAACGCCGCCTACAAGCGGCTCGCTCTGGCCGCCGAGGGCTACTGTGTGCAGGCCGGGTGCCGACACCGCGCCGCGTACGCGGACGGGGTGTTCCGCGTCTTCGAGGTGCGCAACGGAAGCATCACGCTCGCCGCGTTCGTGCGCGCCGCGCTCGCGGTCGAGCTGGGGGACTTCGCTCCCACGGACCGGCTCGTGCAGGGGGCCGAAGCACTGGCCGGGCCTGTCCGCCGGGAGGGCGAGGAAAACCAGGCCAGCAGCGGCTAGACGCCTCATGTCCGCCTGCCGCAGCGATACGGGCGAGCCCCTGAAGGCGGGTCGGTGCGGCGCCACGGGGGGGCGCCGCACCTGCGACCAGCGTAGCGATCCACCCCTCTGCCCGGGCCCGTATGTGCGACCGGACTGTAGTCCTGCGCCCATGGCTCACCTCTTAAGCACGGCAGGCGCCTCCTCCACCCACTCCGGCGTGTCGTAGGCGTCGTCGTGCTGGGATGAGTCCGCGGCGGACGCTTTAGAGGGGAGCCGTGGGGCGGGGACGCGAGCGTCGTGGGGGTGTTCTCAGTCCTCGTCGTCGGGGATGTCGTCGTCCTGGGCTGCTGTCATGTGGCTGACGTTGATACCTGCCTGGCAGCGGGAGGGGCCGATGGTGGCGTGCAGGCGGGTGAACAGGTCTGGGCGGATGAGCAGGTCCGCTCCCGCTACCACAGGCAGGAGCGGTTCAAAGCTTCCGTCGTGGACGAGGTGGCCTCGCCACTGTCGGCAGATGAGTGCTTCCCCTGCTGCGTCGCTGAGGCTGAACCCGCAGATGCCGCCTGTGGGTTGGAGTCCGAGTGCCGCCACGACGCTGGCGGCGGGTGCAAGGACGTACGGGGGCAGGCCAGGGCCGCTGCGGCGCGGGGGCGCGTCGACCATGGGCGTGGCGCTGGCGTCGGTGAGGGCCACGAGGGCCTGGTCCGTGGTGCTGATGTGCTCGGCTGCCGCTCCCGCCCGGGTGAGGGCAGGTGCCAGGCGCTGCAACGGGCGGGTCCACAGCTGCCAGGGAGCCTGGGAGACGGGCAGCGTACCGGGTGGTGGATCGTCGTCGGCAGCTTCGACACCGAAGATGATCAGTACTTGGCGGGCAGGCTGGTCTGGGTAGCGGCGTGCGGGGGTGCGTTGCCGCTCGATCAGTCCGATCTGTACCCAGCCCGCGTGTGGCCCGTCGTCCACCCGGGCAAAGGCCCGGGCGGCTTCCGGTAGGGATCGCAGGCCCGCGACCGAAGCGAGACCGAGCGGCGGCCAGGGCTGTTGCTCCTGGTGGCTGTCGCTGAACCAGGGCGCGGGATCGAGTGACCAGCCCAGCGCTCCGGGGCGTGTCAGGGGCCGGGGGACGCGGGCGAGTTCGCCGCGCAGGGCCGGGCGGAAGTCATCGCGCAGGCGTGCGGCCGCGCCGCGTTCGAAGGCCTGGGCGTTGACCAGGTGTCCGGCTTGGGCGAGCGCGGTACGCAGGCCTGCCGCGGCCTTCTGCAGGGCGTCTTCGACGGTGGCCCGATCAGCGAGATAGGCGTCGGGGAGCCGGTTACTGCTGGGATGGGTCAGCAGGTCCAGCTGGGTGCGCATTAGCGGCTCAAGATGGCCGGGGACGGCTGACGCCACAAGGTCGATGACGGCCTCACGCAGCCCGGGAGCGTGGCCGGCGGCGTCGATGCGGGCGCCCAGGTAGTGGTCGACGAGGTGGGTCGCATAGCGCCGGGGGTCCTTCATGCGCTGTCCTCGCTGCTGAGATCGGCGGCGATGGCGTGGGCAAGTGTCGGATGGGCCGCGGTTGCCGGCGGGGAGGGCGGCTGATGTCCGGCGAGGGTGAGGACGGCGGAGGCTTCCACCCGCACGGACAGCATGTCGCTGGTGCACAGGGCCACGAGCTGCTCATGCAGAGCGGCATCCAGGGGCCCGTCCGGCAGATGGCCGTGCAGGACGGTCAGGAGCCAGGTCAAAGGCCCGGCGCCGAGGTCGAAGGACAAGACGTGCGCCAGCGCGGTCTGTGCCTGGCGGGGGCGGGCGGCCAGCAGGACCGTCGCCGCGAGCAGGGCGCGGCGCTTGTCGCCGCGTTCGGGTAGGGCGATGGTGGCCACGGCAAGGCGGCACAATGCGGTGTCGATGTCGTGCTGTGTGGTCGGCTCCGGCACTGGCTGGTAGGCGCCGTCGCTGAGGCGGGCATCGCCGGGCAGACGGTGGGCGATGACGTCATACGCGGCGTCCCAGCAGGCGAGCGCGTCGGCAGCCGGGGGCCGGGAGACGTCCAGGGGCTGAATGGCGAACGCCGAGACCAGGGCCTGGCTGACGCCGACGGTGCGTCCGTAGGACGGGTTGGCGACCGCGTGGGCCACATGGTTTGCGAGGTCTTGCCTTGCGACAGCGGCATCCGCGGTGTGCGCCTGCTGCCATAGCTCCAGGCGGTCGTTGCCGGCGAAAGAGCGCCATCCGCCGCCGCCTCGGATCTTGGTGTAGGCGAGCATGCCGGCCGTCGCGGCGAGCGGGCCGAAGACGTCGGGGGCGATGCCACGGCGCAGATAAAGCCCGGCAGCCACATCGGCGAGGACATCAACGGGGCCAGAGGCGTTCATCTCCTGGGCGATCCGGTGCAACAACTGGGCGGCCGCGTCGCGCCCTTGGCGTTCGGTGATCTCCACAAGCCGCCATCCGACCGCGTTGGCCAGCGCATCGGCCGACCACCGGGGCCCCTGCGGGTCGTCGTACGCCTTGCTGCTGCAGTCACGGACCGCGGCGAGGACACCGGCCGCGCCTTGCGGCAGCACGGGGCGCTGCTGGGCGTGCAGAAAGGCGCTGGTGGGGTAACGCCCTTTGGGGCCGGACCAGTTGCGGGAGGATTTGCTGGGCACGGGCCTGGGCGTCCAGGGCGGGCCGCCCTCACCGCCCAGACGCTGTGCCGCCGCACGCAGGGCAGGGGTCGGCGTGTCCCCGGCCAGGTGCGATGCGTGGATCAGTGTCTGGGCGTCATAGGTGGAGGTGATCGCGTTGGCGAGCACCGGCAGGAGACCTACCGCGTGTGCCGCGTCGTCGCCGGGCAGATCGGCGAGTCTGCCGAGCAGGGCGATGTCGGCGTCGAGCCTGCGGCCGCGGGGGCCAGCGGCGATACGGAGCGCTGCCAGGACGACGGGGTCGGCTGAGTTGGCCTGCATGGCCAGCAGCTGTTGGTGGGCCGCGTCCACCCGGGCATCGGGCAGTCCCGGCTCGGTCAGCAGCACCTGGGCGGCCAGCTGCGCGGCGGCTCGCGGATCCAGGTCTGCGAGAAGACGCCACCACTCCTGTGGTGTTCCCGCCGTGCCCCGTCCGTCGGTGCACTCCGCCACGAGATACACGAGCGGCTGCGTACGCGCCAGCCGCACCCGTGCCTGGACCGGGTCGGCCTGCACCAGCTGGGGGAGCGGATCCAGCAGTTCCTCAATGGTGATGTCCTTGTGGCCGCCGTAAGCGCCCATGTAACGGGCGGCACGTTCCCAGCAGCGCTGCGCCTCGCCCGGGTCGCCGCAGGCGAGACTCACGCGGGCCATCTCGAGTTCGAAGTCGGCATCCTCCGCATACATCGAACGGCTGCCGGCCTGCGCCGTGCGCAGCGTGCGCATCAGCTCGTTAATGACGCCGGCCCCGGCCTGGCCCACGCTGTGGGCCAGCAGGGACAGCAGCTCCGTGGTGATCAGTGGACCAGACCCGGCCATGCCCATCAGGGACGTGGTGGTGCCTCGGCTGACGGTCTGCAGAGACGTGATGCCCAGGGCGACGTCGTTGCCGCGCAGCAGGGCGACCGCCTCGTGCAGAACCTGCCGCACGAGCCGGTGGATGTCCCCGAGCTCGCTGGCATTGGGCCGGCCCGTGAACGCGGCCGCGTGCCGGGCCAGTTGCTCAAGCGCCACACGTGCGGCAGTGGACGCGCGCTCGGAGGGGATGCGGCCCGCATCGACGTCGCGGCCCAGACCGAGCGTGGTGACGGCGAACCGCAGCCAGGCACGGTAGAAACCCTCGCCGTCCAGGAGGGGCAGCAGCCGGGCAGGCGCCTGTGGATCAGCTGCCTGGGCCACCGCCAGCAGCTCCAGCCGCCTGCTGACCGGCCCCGACAGGTCGCCGTAACGGCCGCTCAGCACCGCGTGGGTGGCTTCCTGAAGCACCGTGGTGACGTCCCCGCGGAAGACCTCCTCTGCCAGATCCTCCGCCGGCACGCCGTGGTCCAGCAGACGCCGCGGGCCGCACGCAGCTGTGGCCCAGGCCGCGGCGGCCAGCGTGCGCGCCGACGGCAGCATGCTGCCCGCACTGTCTCGGGCGTCGGCGAGATGCAGCAAAAGAGCCGCACGCCGTTCGGGACGCTCGATGAGCGCCGCGCTCTCCAGCAGCGGCTCGGCGCCGAGGCAGTCCAGCAGCACACCGAGCGCCGGTTCGGGGGAGCCCAACGCCTCCTGATCAAGGAACCGGGCCACCCGCTGAGCAAGCGTGAACGGGTGGCCTTCCGACGACTCGCGCTTGTCGGCACCATGGCCAGGCAGCCTGATCCGCCCACGCAACTCCGCCAGGAACCCCGCCTCATCGCCCGCGGAACCGTCGTGGCCAGACTTACCACCGCGATCCTTGTCCCAGGCCGCCAGATACGCCTCCCACGGGGCGGCGAACCCGGCCCGGTCGACCGCTGCACACAACTGCAGGCCCCACCGCGCAGACAGCGTTGGCACACCCTCATACAGCAGGCCCGCCGCCACATGGTCGGCTCCCGACAGCGCCACCAGCACATCCGCATACGGCACCAGGGAACCTGGCAGGCCTTCTTCCTCATAGGTCGACCGCGCCCGGCTCAGTTCGATGCAGCGCACCAGCGTCGGCCAATCACGGCACGCCGCCGCCCGCCGGGCGACGACGGCCAGGGTGTGGACGATGGCCTGCGGCGGCTGCAGTCCGGCAATTGCACGGGAGAGGAAGTCGGGCCCGATCAGCAGGGCCAGGTCCTCGTCCCGGCCCAGAGCGGACAAGAGTTCGGGCAGGTGCCGGAAGGCACGCGCGTCCGTGAAAAACCCGCGCTGGGAAAGCCACTGGGCGGCCTGGGTCCGGACCTGGTCCACCCACCGGGAGTCACCCTCGGCCCGGCGCACGAAACGGCTGAAGCTCTCGTGGTGGATCTTCAGCCCGCCGATCCCCGGCTGCTGCGCGATGATCGGTGCCACCCGGGTCAGGGCGGCACCGATCATCATCGCCGGCATCGGGAAAATCTCCCCGAGCTCGTCCGCGCTGACAGCGAAGTCGCAGACTGCCAGCGTGCTGACCGCGTAACGCTGCTCGACCGTCAAAGCCTGCAGCAGATAGGCGTAGTAGTCGTCCAGGTCGTGCGCCGATGACGGAACCGCGCGCAGCCGCTCAAGGGGATCACCCACAGCGCCCGGCGCAAGCGATGCGCCAAGACCAGGAGCCGGGCCCACGGCCTGACGGCACAGATACGTGGCGTAAAGAGCGTTGCCTCGTGAGCGCTCTTCGATCAAGGTGACAGCGGCCTCAGCATCCGTGGCAGCCCCCAGAGCAGCCGACGGCGCCAGCGCCGACAGCACACCCAGACGCTCCGCCAACGCACCCAGCTCGGCGCGGTCGAGAGGAGGAACGGTCAAACGGGCGGCCCGGGCGTCGACCGCCTCCAGATGAGGGCCGGGCTGACTGGCCAGGACCAGAACGGCGCCGGGCGGCAGGCTGAGCGCGGTGAGTTCCTCGACCAAGCAGGCCGCCGGATCCACCGGCCCACTGAACGCGCCGCCACTGCTGTGCCCAAGAACCCGGCTGACGTGATCGATCCCGTCCACGACCAACGCGACGGGCCGATCCGGGGCCAGGCCGCGCACAGCCGTGACCGCTGCCACGAGCGTCTCCTTGGTGGCCGCGTAGCGGGGCCTGACCTGCGCCACCGCCTCCGGTGCGGCGCTCTCCAGCTGCCGCAACAGGCTGCCGATCACCACCTCGGTCAGCACCCGCTCACTACGGTCGGCATCCGCAACGCCGAGCCAGCAGTGATGCCGTACCGCCAGCCAGGTTGGGGCCAGTGCGTCGCCGAGCTGCTCGCACAACCACGACTTGCCGATGCCGGGAGCGCCGGTGACCACCACGACACCGCCCTGCTGCGCGGTGTCCTCCACGGCAGCGATCACTCTGGTGAGTACGGCGGGGCGGGCCACCTCGGTGGCACGGTCGACGGGGTGGCCCTCACGCACAGCCCCGAAGTCGGTCCCCAAGCCAAGGCGGGGAAGCAGGTCCTCGGCCGTTACCGTGCCCGTCCGGCTGCGGGCCGCCTTGGCCGTCTCGATGAGAGCCAGCGCCACCTCCTCGGCCGTACGGGTCCGGTTCGGCGGCCGTCCGGCACCGAGTTCCTCGGTGATGCGGTGCAGCAGGGCCGCCTCGGCCGGCCCGGGCTCGCGGATGTTGAGCGAGCACGCCGCAACGCCCGTGTCGACGATCAGGCAGGCGCAGGCACGCTCGAGCACGTCATCTCTGACAGCGGCGAGCATGGACTTCCACGGATCGTGGGCCCGCAGCGCAGCAGCGTCGAACCGAAACCGCCTGCTGCTCAGGCCATACAGCGCCGGCCCCGGGTCGAAGCCCGTACCGACTGGCCGCAGCACGCGCATCAGATCAGGTTCGTCCGGCTCTGTGTCGCGGACCACGAGACGGTGCGAGGTAGCGGGTTGTGAGGTGAGGTCACGGTCGATGGAGGAGAAAAGGAGATCCAGGCGCAGGCCCCGGCTGTCCTTGATGAAACTCTCCGCCGACAACGCGCGGTCGTGATCCGTGTGCTTGATCTGCAGTCGCTCGCGGCTGCCGGTGCCCCACTCGCACGTGATGTCATCGAACCGGTCCCCGGCGAACATCTTCGTGTCTACGGTCACCGACCTCGCATGTCCCACCGCCAGGTCCACCAGACGCAGCGCGGTGAGCAGATCCTGGTAGGCGTAACCGAGGTGCGTCGGGCGCAACCCCATGGTTACCTCCAGCGTGGTGTGCTTGCTGCGCCCGCCCCCGGCGCCCGCCGCATTCAGCCTAACCGCCCCCGGGCCCCCGAGGCGGAAGCGGCCGCGCCGGATGCACGGACACGGCGCAGAGGCTCCCCGCATCCGACGCCAGCGCGGTGTGTTGGGCTGTTTGGCACAGCACCCGTACGCATGCGGATTGGATAGAGGCAGGGTGACCAGGCGATCTACCGAGATCTGCCTTCGCTGCTCGCGCAGGTCTCTTGCGCATCGGCGGTCTGCCGTCGAAAAGTCCTACGGCTGCGCTGGACGAGGTCATGCATCCGGTGGGTAGCACGGCAAGCGGCGGCCTGGGGGGTCGGTAAGGCGGCGGCACCGCGTATCCGTCGCACACGGGTTGGAACCCCTGAGATCACAGGCCAGTGCGCGCGGCAGACGGCTTGCGGTAGCGCGGTGCCTTCTTTCCGAGCCGCCATTCCATGACGGTCCGGTCCCCCTTGGCCAAGTTGCAGTCCGGACAGGCGGGCACCAGGTTGCCGATCCCGTCCGCCCCGCCCCGGGAAATGGGCAGTACGTGCTCCTGGTGCAGGGACGCCGAGGACTCGCCGCAGTAGGCGCACGCGTCCGCGTACCGGCCCCACAGCCGGGCCAGATCACGTTCAGTCACGAGGTGCCGGCGGACGGCGGCCAGCATCGCCCGCCGCTGATGATTCCCTCGTCGCTTCGCAGCGCGCACCCTTTCCGGATCGGCTTCGAAGTAGGCACGCCGGGAACACCGGCCTGAGCAGAACATCCGGTGCGCCGTACTGAGCGGCATCCGCGTGCCGCACTGCACGCATGGACGTGACCGCAGGGCCGTTCCGACTCTTCGTTTGTACTGGGCTTTCAGATAACACTCCTGCCCGCAGTACTTGGCGGTGGCTCGACGATGTGACAGATGACCGCCGCACCATCCGCAAGCCTGGTCCCTCAGGACCGGCGTGTAGTTGGCGCGATACCAGCAACCGTGACCGCAGTACTTGCGCAGAGCGTGGGCACCGGCTTCGAGTGCCGCGCCGCAGACGGCGCACTCCCGTCCCTGTTTGGCCTCGGCGCGTCGAAGTTTACGATGTTCCGCCTGCGCCTGGTTATTGCTGTCGACCTGGCACTCGATCGAGCAGTAGAGCGCCAGGACACCTCTGTGCGACGGGACAGGGCGTTCGCAGCCCTTGCAGAACACCGCCCCTGGCCGGCGCGAGGGCTTTCGGCAGTTCGGACAGCTCGTCGGCTTGCGTCCAGGCTTGTTGCCAGCAACGTCGAAGGCGCCCCCGCAGGCGTCGCACCACAGCGTTATCGAGGCAGGCCTGAGGGCGGCTCGACGCGCTCGACGCCTGCGCAGCCTCTCCTCATGCGGTATGACGTCCGGCTGACGAGGGACATGACCGAGAGATGCATAGCTGCATTTCCTACTGCAGTAGCGGGCGTTGGCATTGCGGTGAGCGATATCAGCGCCGCACTCCAGGCACCGTTTGTCGCCGCGGACCACGCGCAGCTTCTCGCGCTGCGCTGAATGGTAGACAGCGGCTGTGCGGGTCTTGGCGGCGACGCGGTGTTCCTCGCAGCAGAAGCGGGGCGGAGCCCCAACACGGTCTGGACGAGTGAACTGGGCATCGCATTCCTGGCATACCAGCATGGTCGGTCGGCGGGCCTCTCGGACGCAGGTGTCCGAGCAGTACTTCGCCAGTCCGTGCCGGTGGCTGATGTCCACGCCACACACGGCGCATCCCCGCATCGTGCGGTTCACCCCTTTCACGGCACAGGGCACGACCGCAGCGCGGGCGATGACCAGCCCTCTGCGGCCGTACCTCATGGAGATCACCTGAAGACGGCAATGATCAGTGGTGACGAGACGCGAGGCCCGTCACCCGGCTGAGGAGTCACGCAGCTCGCGGGACAGACCGGCCACGATCCGCCGCCACTGGCGAGCCTGGGCACGGGACGAGAACCACGCCTGGACACTTCGCGTATCGAGATCGCTGAGCCCCTCCAGCGTGGTGGCGAGGTGTTCGCGGTTCGTTGACCGGTGCCGCACCCTGGCACGGACACGCTGCGCGAGGTAGTGCAGCTGATGCGCGGCCCGGTAGTAGGCGACCTGGGGGTCGGTGAGGCGGCGCACCGCGTACCCGCCGCACTTGCTGCACGGGTCGAACTCCTTGTTGTCCAGCAGTTCCTCGATGATCACCATCTCGTCGTGGTGGTCGACCCCGCCATAGGGGCGCCGGTGCGCGCAGCCGGGGGAGTGGGCCCGGCCCTGGTAGCGGCCGGCCGCGTCCGTGGTGTAGGCCTGTACCGAAGCCAGGACACCCAGGGGAAGGCCCGAGCCGGGCCAGTCGTTGTCCGAGTCGGATTCAAAGGGCTCCAGGTCCAACTGCTCCATTGCCAGCAGACCGTTCCAGACGTCCGGCGTGAAAGGACTGCGCAGATGTCCCCGGTCGTCGTATCCGCCAGCCTCAAGATCGCGCAGGTCTGGCACCGAGCGGGCCAGGGCCAGGGACCTCAGCGCCTGGCCGACGTCCGGGCGCCCTTCGCACAATCGCACGAGCACCCGTTCGCCCTCTGCCGCGCTCAGGCTGCGGCCGAATGCCTCATCGTGCGGGTCGTACACACGGGCAGTCCACACGCTTGCGCCATCAGGCTCGCCTGCGGACATGGCCTGTAGGCGGGTCGCGAGCAGAGCTTCGGGCAGGTCGCTTGCGCCGGCGAGGATGACGCCCTGCCATCCGGCGGCGCACCGCTGCTCCAGAACACTCAGCGCCACCACCTCTACGCCGGTGCCGACACCGACCACCGCATACAACTGTTCCGCGTCGGGCGTCGTGCTGCGCAGTGCGCGCAGATGCTCCGCGGTCAGCAGGCGGCGGCCATGGACCGGCGTGTCGTCGAACACCCCGGGCAACAGCCCCTCGTCCGCCCCAAGCGACGGCTCCGCCACGGCCACGCATGTCGACGCGTCCTGGTCCAGCACTTCGTAGTCGAAAACGGACTGCCGCGACAGCAGGCACGCGGCCACTGGCTCTGGGACCCGCACCGTGACGGCCAGCCGCGCCCCCCAGTCCACGGCGACCGTGAACGAGGCGAGCACTCCCTGCTCCCACTCACTCAGCCGGTCCGTGAACGACCCACGGCTGCCGCGCTCCGCCAGAGCAGCGTCGGGAACGCGCGCGACGAGCACACGCCCGCCTCCCTGGCCGGCCATGATCGACCGCGCAGCCTCCTCCCACGTGCTCAGCAGCACCCGGGCTCGCTCCAGCATTGGGTGATATCCCTTGCGCCGGCTGCTCATTCCGCTCGCCAGGTCGTGGACGAGGTACTCCTGCTCGCGCGGGTAATCCCAGCTGTCCTCCACCTTGCTGTGCCACCGCCGCCACAAGGACGTCAACTTCGCTGCCGCCTCGGCAGGGGTCCCCAGCGGGGCAAATGCCGGGTCATCGGCGGGGACGCCAGGCTCCTCCATGGCCGATACCGCTGCTGCCAGCACGAGCGAATCCGGGGCGACCAGCCGTGCGGCCTGGGCACGCAGCGCCTCCAGATGGTCGGCCTTGCGCTGAACTCCTGCCTCGGCCCAGGGCCTCAGCCAGGGGAACAGGTCCAAGACCTGGTACACGCGGGTCAGACTGGTCAGGGCGTCGAGCCATTCAGTGAAGACGGTCTCACGCACGTGGCGGGCTTCCTGCAACTCCTCCCAGCGTTCGCCCTCCGCTTCGTCTTCAACTTCCTTCTCACCGTCGGCAGGGGCATTCTCCTCGCTGCCCGAAGCGGCCCGGAAGAGCACGGATGCCGCCTGGCCTACTTCTTCGTCGCTGTATGAGTCCTCGTCCGCCTCGTGACAGCGGTCCAGTTCATACAGCAGCCCCAGACCGGTCACCGCATCCATGAAAATGGCCAGAGCCGTGCCGGGACGTGCCCAGGAGCCGTACGCCGTGCACTGGGGACAGAGTCGGCCGACCGTCGTAGCGTCCAGTCGCACATCCCGCTCGGTGACGCGCGCCGAACGCAGATAGGAGCATGAGGATTTGGTGTGCAGCTTCGATTGCTTGCCCTGAGCCGACCACACGGTGACGGCAACGCCTTCGAACGGACCGAGCGGCACATCAGGCGTCAGCAGACCGTATGTCATACAACCTCCCCCATAGCGGTGGTACTTGAGCCTAGCCGTGGCCACTGACACCGACCCGCGAATGCCTGCCGACCGGTCTGAGAACGTACCCGCAGTCTTCGGCCGGTGGACGACAAGCAGCTCGAGGTTGGACCAGGCATGGCCCACCTCGCTCGGCTGGTAACGAGGCGAGGATGCCCAACACTGTTCGGAGATTCCGGCTGAGCACGAGTGACGGCTGCGCAGCCCCAAGCTGTCCCGGCGACCGCGTACTTCACTCGGCTCGAGGCCGTACCGGCGCGTGCCGCGAGCACCTTCAGGTGGGGGAGGAGTCACGGACAGCCCGACAGAGACGGCAACCGGCGCAGCCGGCAGCGCTGCCCGCCGAGTCGTACGCGAACGTCACCAGGCCACCGTAGCGAGTCCGGTCACGGCAACAGCTCTGAGCAGTGCGCGGAAAGCAGCGGCCCCCGGACTCCTCGGCCTTGTTGCTCGTTGGTCTTGGCGTGGGGAAGAGGGAGTCGCGGCCGTGGATCGTCGGACGAACTCTGGTCGCTCATCGAGCCGTTGTTGCCCAAGCCAGGTCCGAAACTGGTCGAGGGCAGACCGCGGGTCCCGGACCGGCAGGCGCTGTGCGGGATCCTGTTCGTGCTGCACACCGGCATCCAGTGGGAGCACCTGCCCCAAGAGCTGGGCTTTGGCTTCGGAACGACGTGCTGGCGGCGCCTGGCCGCCTGGAACGAGGCCGGCGTGTGGGACGAGCTGCACCTGGTGCTGCTGAAGAAGCTGCGGGCCGCCAAGAAGCTGGACTGGTCGCGGGCATTGATCGACTCCTCCCACGTCAGGGCGGGCCCGGCGCGGCCCAAAAGCGGGCCCAGCCCGGTCGACCGCGCACGGCCGGGCAGCAAGCACCACGTCCTCACCGACGGGCAGGGCATCCCGCTCGCGGTGTCGCTGACCGGCGGAAACCGCAACGACGTCACGCAGTTGCTGCCCCTGCTGGACAAGGTCCCCGCCGTGGCGGGGGTCGCCGGCGGCCTAGACGCAGACCCGAGGCGCTTCTTGCCGATCGCGGTTACGACCACGACAAGTACCGGCGCCTGCTGTGGCATCGCGGCATCCGCCCGGTCATCGCCGAACGAGGCATGGAACACGGCTCCGGCCTGGGTGTTTTCCGCTGGGTGGTAGAGCGCACGATCGCCTGGCTGCACGGCTTTCGCCGCCTGCGGATCCGTTGGGAGCGACGTGACGACATCCACGAGGCCTTCCTCGGCCTCGCGACCTGCCTGATCACTCACCGACACGTCCAACGCCTTTGTTGGACCTCTAAGGCCCGGCAGACCGGCATCCTCGTGCGGAGCCCATCCGGCGGGGCCCCGCAGCGTTGCTGCGGGAGGCGCCGCGCCGCCGGTGAGAGAGCCGCCCCTACAGAGGATAGGGGCGGGCTATCGGCTGTCGCCGCGGCCGATGCGGATATCCCCCAGGAGCTGTTTGGTGATGGCTTCCGGTTTGTCCTCGGTGGCGGTTTCGATGGCTTCCTGGGCGGCCTGGCAGATCAGGTCGCTGAGGGAGGCGATGTAGCCGCCGGTGCGCTGGTGCAGGTACTTGGAGAGTTTCAGCAGGGTGCCGGGCTTGTGGTCGTACAGGCACAGGTCTTCCTCGAAGCCTTGGACGACGCTGTGCCAGTCGTCGCCGTAGGGGATGATCCCCGCCCACAGCATCGGAAGGTCGCTGAAGTAGGTCTTGCCCTTGACCACGTCGGGCAGGTTCTTGCGGCGCTTGTCGTAGCGGGCCTCGTGGACGATTTCGCGGGCGCCGGTGCCGCAGAAGATGAACGTGACGTTGGTGCGGTCCTGCAGGGCCTCGAAGTAGCTGAAGGCGGCCGCGATCTCGTTGTCCTGGATGCGGTTGATGCCGTCGATGAGGACCAGCCGTGTCTTCGCCTGGCGCATCACGTGGGCGACGGGCTCGGTCATGTCGGCGGTGCGGCGGTTGCGGTCGTCGGGATTGAGGGTGTGGTTGAGACCCAGGAACTCGGCCAGGGGCAGCGACCAGTGCAGATTGCTCTCCCGCTCTGGCGGGACGGTGACGTAGATGACCGGAATGCGGTTGGGGTCAGCACCCAGGTCCGATTCGATCAGGCCCTGGAAGCCGCGGCCGATCTGCACCAGCAGCGTGGTCTTGCCGGTGCCGCGGTCCCCGTCGATGATCATGTCCGTGGCGCGGCCGATGCTGCGGAAGCGGTTCTTGCGCAGCTGACGCCGCGCATCCAGCAGGCCCCGCCACAGGGCCGGGGTGACCACGGGCAGCATCTCGGCGTGGTACATCAGGCGCGGGTCCCGGGGCCCGACCTCGGTGCCTTTGGGCGCCCAGTCGGCGCGTTCGAGCGGGGCCAGGCGGCGGGAGGCCGTAAGGTTCCAGCCCTCCCGGGTGGTCAGCAGTGGAGGGTCGACGGGCTGGGTCACGGCCTCGGCTACGCCGGGGCCGAAGACGCTGATCAGCTTTTCTCGGTTCATGATGCTTCTCCGTCGTCTTCTTCGGCACCGGGCTCTGCGGTGGGGGGCGGAGCCGGTCGGGGCAGGGGTGGCGGCTGGGTGATGCCGAATACCTCGGCCGCGCCGCCGCGCAGGCTCAGCGCGCCCGTCCTATACGTCCGGGCGGGTTCCTGCACCCCCTTGCCGCTGGTGGCCGCGGGCTGGCCGGCAACGGCGGGTTCGACGTCCGTGTCGGTCTCCGTGCCCGGATCATCGGGCGGCGGGGGAGGGGCGGGGCGGGGCGCGTGCAGGATGTGCTCGGCGGGCATGGTCAGCGCCGGGGCCCGCACCACGGTGGCGGGGTCGGGGTCGGGGACGCCCTCGTACGGGTCGGCCGCTGGTACGTCCAGGTCGAGGGCCGGGCCGGTGAACAGCTGCGGCACCCGCACAGTGTCGGGGTCCGGGCCGCGCCGGGCCCGCTCGCGCAGACGGGACACCTCGCGGGCGATGCGCCGCTGATCCTCCTTGTGGCCGCCGTCCTCGAGCACGTTGAGGGTGGCCTGCTCCCAGGTCCACTCGGTCCACTCGTCGCCGATGAGCCGCTGGTGGATGAACTCCGCCTCCACCCAGTCGTCCTGGTGGTGGTTCCACAGCCACACGAACCGCGGCGCGTAGGGGCTGTAGCGGATCTGCCAGCGCCTGCCCTGTCCGGGAATCTGGGTGAGCCGGTTCTTGTACTCCTGTAGGGCCTGGCTGTTGTAGGTGCGGTTGCCGATCCTGACGCCCTTGTCCGTCACCTTCAGATGGGTGAACGGCAGCAGCTTGCGGTTCTCGTGCGCCGTCAGCACCAGCGGCACATGGCCCTCGGCGGCCACCAGCGTGGCGTACATGCGGTTGGGGCTGATGGTCAGGCCGGGCAGGAACGGGCTGCGCAGCCCGTCGTGCGGTTTTTGCTGCCAGTCCAGGGCGATCCACTCATGGAGCAGGTCCTGCAGTTCGTTCAGGCTCCACAGCGGCCCGTCTGTGATGTGTTTGCCGCGCCGCCTCAGATCGGAGCCGGTGTAGCCGGCGACGTACTGCGAGAACCGGCGTTTGATCGCGTTGAAGGTGCTCTCGATGATGGCCTTGTCGGTGGCGGTGCGTTCCCGCGCCGGGCGGACCTTGATGCGCAGCATCCGGCACACGTCGTCGAAGTGCTCACTGTTGAAGATCTTGCCGTGGTCGACGACGACCATCCGCGGGCGGATCACCGGCCGGGCGGCCGCACCGGCCATCCGCGGATCGCACGCCACCAGATCCGCGTACGGCATCTCGGAGTGCTCCGCCAGCGCCTGCGGGGACCAGCCGGGCCGGGCCGGCATCGGGGCCAGGGCCTGGGCCAGCATGAGCACCGCGTCGAAGGAGCGGGTGGCGCGTCCGCCCAGCCGCCGCCCCCGAGGCCCGCGGCCCGGCACCTTCGGCACGATCATCGCGCCGATGATGGTCCTCGATGCCACGTCGATCGCTGCGGTCAACTCCACCTGCACGGGCCGTCCGTCATCGCCGATCGCGATGATGTCCAGGCCGGTGGAGTCGATCTGCACCTGCTCGCCCAGCCGCCGCGCCAGGGTCGGCGTGTACGGGGGCACGGCACCGTTGGCCTCGTCCAGACGCCGGTCGGTGGGCCAGTGCAGAGAGGCCACGTTGATGCCCAGCCGCCCCAGCAGCCGGTAGAAGGTGGCCCTAGAGATCATCAACTCGTCGTACTCGGCCTCGTGCTCACGCCACACGGCGGCCTGCAGCCGCTCGTATAGCCGGCTGGCGTCCCCGTCGGATTCCCCGAGCCCCGCTGTGACCTCCGCCAGCAGCAGCTTGACCACCCGCTCGTCAGTGCGCCCCCAGGGCGAGCCCGGCACGATCTCGCGGATCAGCCCGAACACGCCGCGCGCCTGATACGCGCGCCGGCGCCGCTCGATCGTGCCGGCCGAGGCATGCCGAAAGCCCAGCGTCCTCATCTCCGCGGCCTTGGCGGCCAGACGCTGGCGCACGGTGAAGCGAGCGGGGTCGTAGCCGGGGCGCGGCGCCGCGCCCTCCTCGGCATCCGGGGGCACCCCCTCGTCGATCTCCCGCAGATGCCGCTCCCAGTCCCGCACCAGCTTCGCATCGGCCTCCGACAGCAGGGACAGGCGGCTGGTGTCGGTCACCTGTTCCCGTTCGAGTTCCTGCAGGTACTCGTCCAGGAGAGCGAAGTCGTCGGCGCCGACAACGGCCTCGACCAGGGCACGGGCGTCCGTTCCCTGTTCGTCCAGGCAGCCCAGCTGCACTTGTGCACCCTGCAGCACCAGGACCCGGTAGGTGCCGCCCTGCCAGCGCAGCCTCGCCCCGAGCCGCAGCCCGGCCTGCTCTTGTGTGTCCGCCTGCCTCACGGCTGTTGCCATCCCTTTATGCCTCCTCGGCATCAGCCGCCTGGCTGGCCCACACCGGCGAGGTCGGTAGCAGCGGCTTGGTCCAGTCACATGTCAGCTCGCCCGTCCACACCAGATGCCAGGCATAACCGGGCGCCTTCAGCCCAAGGCCCGAGGCGAGGGCGCCCGCCTGCAACGGGCGCGGGGCGGCGAACACCTCCAGCAGGACCTCGCGGACATGATCGTCGGGGGCGAACTCTGGGCTGCTGAAGTGCGCGGCGTTTTCCAGTGAGGACCGCAGCACCCCCTGCGGCACCTGCAACGGACGTATCTCCCAGCCCGCCTCGTCGCCGGCCTGCCGCAGCACCCGCTCCTCCACGCCCGACTCGTCGCGGGGCGGGCGCGAGAAGACCAGCCTGCGGCCGTCGCGGGTGCGGGCGACGAAGGCAGGCTCCACGGTGCCGTGCCGGCCCTCCAGCTCCCAGTGCACCTGCACCACACCGGACTGGAAGCACACGATGTCCGCATCGAAGTCGAGGAGCATCGCCGCGTCCATCTGCACCGTGCTCGTGCACCACACCGCCTGCCCGGTGGCGGCCGAGGCCCATTTGGTCAGGATGGAGCGGCGGCCTTGGTAGGCGCGCGGCTCGGACAACGGCTGCCGCTCCTCCAGCGGCACGCCCCGCACCCCAGCTGGCTCGTCGCGGCACGTGCGCCCTGCCGCGCTGCGGTATTGCACCTGTATGTCCATCGGCCAGGACAACCCTTCCGCACCTGCTTCCCACAGGCCACGGCGGGAACGGCGCTGGACCGATGCTAGGCGACAGGCAGGACGTTCTGGCAGTTCGCCTGCGCAATTTCTGCCCTCTGGCGGCTGCTCCTCAGCGTAGGCGGCGCGGACGGAGGGCTTGCCGCCCGAGGGCTGCGGCAGCATCTCCCTTAACGTTTCGCCGGCCGGGCCGCACCGGCGGTGCAGGGGCACGATGTCTGTGCGTCTTTTCGCGTGCATGCAGTCAGCCGTAGGGGCGGGGGCCGCGGGCCAGGATCTCCCAGGAGACACAGGTGAGTTTGTCGACGGGGGCCATCTCGGGCACGGCGGGCTGATGGGGCAAGCGGGGCTGCCGGTAGTGTCGGGAGGGCGGGCGCGCCGCACGGGTGAGCGGCAGCGGAGGAAGCTGCAGCGGCTGATGCCGCTCGCTCCACGAGTCCAGGGCCAGGCCGAGCTGCCAGCCCAGATCGCTGCGGGCCTCCTCGTGCCAGTGACGGTAGTCGTCGTGTACCAGCCGGCCATCCAGACGGAGCCGCTCGAGTCTGGCCATGCGGTACGCGACGGTGACCGCGGTGGGCAGCAGACGCAGCGGCGAGGTCCGGCTGCTGCCCAGTCGTGGCAGGTGCACAGCAGGGTGCGCCAGGACCGCGAAGGCGTCGGCGACCAGCAGCCGGCCCACCGGGCCCAGCCTCTTCACCAGCCGGAGTCTGCGCAGCTCGGCCCGCAGGACGTGCGGGCCGGGCGACAGGTCGATGAAGGGCAGCCGACCCTCGCGGGAGATGTCGTGGAAACGACCGTGCTGGACGCAGATGTGCCACGGGTCCGGGCGGATGAGCCACACCGGATCCAGCACACCGCGACGGGCCGCGCACAGCGCACACCCGCGCACCAGGAACCCGCTGTGCGGCCGCCACGGCCACTTGTACGCCGCAGCCCCCGACCCGTCGGGCAGCAGATGCTCGTCCCGCAGGCTCGCCAGCGCCCGCAGCAGCTGATCCAGCGGGCGCCCGACCATCTTCGCCAGCCGCTGGCGCGCAGCGGCGTTGAAATACAACTCGCTCTGCCAGGGCTCGACATCGGCGGCGGAGCGGCCCTCGCCCACCGTGGCCAGAAGGTGGGAGACGGACTGCCCGTGGCGGGCGGCCAGCCGCGTCACGAAGGAACCGGTCGACTCGCCGTCCACAAGAGGCACCCGGTAGGGCAGCGGCCGTATGAGCTCCACCACTCACCTCCACCGCACATCGTGCCCGCGCAGGTGTCCCGCTCCGGCGGGAGTGCGCTGTGATCTCGGTAACGACTTTCCGAATCAGCTTTGAACAGCAGACGTCGCTGACGCAAGGTCGATCCAGCGCCCGCCGCACCGTCGCCTGGGGAGTGCGGCCGGGCCGTGCTGCCTGCTTAGCCCCGCGAAGGGAGCCCAGGCTGTGGCCGAGGCACGGGTCAAACAACTACGGGTCCACCAGCGCGAAGCGTACGATGCCGCGGTGCGGGCCCTGTCCCGCATGCCCCGGGCCACGATCATCTCCGCCACCGGCACCGGGAAGACGATCACCGCCATCCGGATCGCCGAGCATTTCGCCGGGCAGGTGTCGCGGTTCGTTGGTTCTGATCGGTGTCTGGGGTGTTGAGCTGGGCTGATCAGTTGGCTGGTTGGGTCCGGCGGTGTGGTGTGTGCTGGCGAGTGGTTTGGCGTTGCTTGCGGGCCCCGACTGGGCGGGCTTGTGAGCTGCGGGTTTCCTGCTCTGGGTTGGTCTTGTGGGTGTTGATCAGTTTGGTTGGCTGGTCGGTCAGTTCGGTTGGGTGGCTGTTGTAGCGGCATAAGGGGGTGGGCCCGTGGATGCCGATGGTGTTCAGGAGGTGTTGTTGGTGGGGGTGGAGCTGGTCCCAGGCTCGCTGCTGGGTGCGGATCCATTTGATGGTCTGGTTGGTGAAGGGGTGGCCAGCACTGTGGTGGGTGTGGGCTTGGTGCCAGCTGTGGTTCCAGGTGACCCGCCAGGGTGGGTTCCACCACGGGTCGAGCTCGGTGAGTTGTGGATCGTGGAGCCAGGGGTTCCCGGTTCGTTTCAGGTGGTCGTGGGCGGCTCGGCGTTGTTTGTACAGCCACCATCCAAGGGGGAAGCCATCGTGTTCGGTGCGGTAACCGGCTGAGGTGAGGTTGCCGTGCTGGGCGGCCCAGGCCCGGGCGTAGGGCAGGCCGGCGTTGAGGGATGAGGGTGGGTTCTTCAGGCGGGGGCGGACAGAGCGGGGCGGTTGAGAAGGCTTCGGTGGTGGGGCCAAGGCGTGGGCGTGTTCGCTGGTGAGGCCGATCTCGGCGAGCAGCTGTTGCTGTTCGGGGTGGAGGCTGTCGTAACTGGAGCACTGGGTGAACAGCCATTTCGCTGTCACCGACGGGAGTGCGTCGAGGCCGGCCGTGGTCGCCAGGCAGCGGCCGGTGGTGTGGGTGCGTGCGGTGTGCAGGGCTTTCTGCCAGCGCATTGGCCAGGGTGGGTTCCACCAAGGGTCCAGTGCCGCCAGGGCCTGTGCGCGGTCGTCCGGGAGCCGTCCGCGGGCGGCGCGTTTGCGCTGGTGGGCGAGCCATCTGCCCAGCGGGTAGCCGTCGTGGGGAGTGTCTGCGGTGACTGTGAGGTGGCCGTGCTGGCCAGCCCATGACGTGGCGTGGACCAGGCCGACGGCGAAGGTCGTGGCCTGGGAGATGCGGCGGGGCTGGGCGGTGCGGGCGCCTTCGGCAGTGAGACCGAGATCGGCGAGTAGTTGCCGCTGGCGGGGGTGGAGATCGTCGTAGACGGCGCACTGATCGTACAGCCACTGCCCGGTCCAGTCGGGTGTGCCGGGGAAGCCCTCCTCGGGGGCGAGGTTTTGGCCGAGGGTGAGTTGTGTGCGGGCGGCTTGGTAGCGGCGTTGCCATTTCATGCCCCAGGGCGGGTTCCAGTACGGGTCGATGCGGGCGAGGTGCTCCTCGTGCGGCCAGGGAGTGTCGAAGAGTTCGCGGTGGAGGTTGGCTTGATGCCGTTGTCTGGCGAGCCAGCGGCCGAGGGGGAAGTCGCCGTGGCGAGCGGTGCGGGGCAGGTCGAGAGTGCCGTGATCGGCTGCCCAGGCCCGGGCGTAGTGCAGCCCTGTCTCCATGGCGGGATGCCGGGTGGCCGGGTTGGGCACGGCGCTGCCCGCTACGGGTTCGGTGAAGCCGAGGCGGGCCAGGAGGTGCTGTTGGCCGGGTTGGAGAAGGTGGTAGTTGGCGCATTGGGCGTACAGCCACTGCCCGGTTCGGTCGTCGAAGTTCCGGAACCCGGCTTCGGGGTCGAGCAGAGTGCCCGCGGCCACGGCGCCGTGAGCATGGTGGTGCTCGCGCTGCCAGTCGGTGGGCCAGGGCGGGTTCCAGCAGGGGTCGATCTCGGTCAGCGTCTGGTGCAGTACCGGGTCGAGGTAGCCGCGCCGGGCACGTACCCGCTGACTGTGCAGCCACTTGCCGACCATGAAGCCGTCTTGGCTGGCCGAAGTGGGGGCGCACAGGTGTCCGTGCCGGGCGGCGTAAGTGCGGGCGTGATCCAGCGCGGTGTGGCGGACGGCCTTGATGTTCTTGCGCCGGGGCTTTGCCACACGCGCTCGCTCGGCTGTGATGCCGATTTCAGTGAGGAGGCGCTGCTGCTGCGGGTGGAGCTGGTGGTAGTCGGTGCACTGGTCATGCAGCCACTCTCCGAGGCCCTCGGGTGTACCGGGGAATCCGAGCTCGGGAGCCAGGTGGTGTCCTGCTCGGACGTGCGCTTGAGCACGGTGGTAGATGCGCTGCCACCACAGGTTCCAGGGCGGGTTCCACCACGGGTCGAGGGCGTCGAGGGCGGCGGCGCGTTCGGGAGCGAGTTCGGGTCCTGCGGCGCGCTGGTTGGCGAGCCACAGGCCGACGGCGAAGCCTTCCATCTGCACCGTGTTGGGCGCGCACAGGTGGCCGTGCTCGGCGGCGTAGGCCCGCGCATGGCGCAGCCCACGTGCGAACCCCCGGGCTGCGTCCTCGGCGCTGTCTGGGAGCGACGCAGGCTCGGGCTGTGCGGGTGTCTCGCCCCGGTCACTGCTTTCCGCCAGGAGCTGAGAAACCGGGGTGGGCCGGTGAGGCGGGGAGATGCGCCACATGTTCCGCGTCTTCGGTCTGTGCCCGGCTTGGCTGCGGACGCAGGCGCGCACCCAGGCGTTCAGCGGCCCTGTCGTGACCGCAGCGAGGCGGCCGGCGATCCACGGCCGCTCAAGACGCCGGGCCAGTTCGCCGATGAACCGGGGGACGTCGGCGAGCGAGTGCGGTTGATGCCGGCCCGCCTCGTCGAGCAGCAGCTGCTGCACCCCCGAATCGGCCAGGGCCGCGGCCAGCGTGACGGCTTCCGGATAGGTCATCGCATCCCGCGCCGCTACACGCCAGGCGAGGCCGTTGCCGTGAGCCATTAGCCGCAGCCGGTCGGGCCAGAGGGTCTCTTCCGGCCAGGCCTCGTCCCACCACGACGCCGTAACCGCCTGCGCCACAGCGAACGCTTCGCCGGCGTGCGGGCTGCGCCGCAGCAGCCGTACATGACGGCGCTGGGCCGCTGCGACCTGCGGCACATGCCGCACGTCCAGATGCCCAGGGCCGGCCGTCGCTTCGTCGACGACGGGGGCTTCGAGCATCCAGCACTGGTGCTTGACGCAGACCCGTGCGTGCGGCAGGAGGTAGCGGCGTGCTTCTTCCCGGCCCTGTGTGGCCCTCGCGGTGCAGGCCCGGCAGCCGGGGCCGGTCGGCGGGATCGTGGCTGCGGTGCGGACCCAGGCGGCCGGCCCGCTTCCCAGCCTGCTTGAGGGAACCTCCCGGTCCCAGGCGGGTAGGGCACGGCGCAAGTGTTCTTCGGGCATGCGGCAGAAGGCGGCGACCATGGCCCGGGCCTCGGTGTTGAAGACGACTTCGCCGTCGGGCCGCACGGTGAAGAGGTTGGGACGCCGTCCCACGTCCACGAGTGCGCCGATGAGTTCTTTGGCCGTGAGCCGGTAGTGGGAGGCGACTCGGCTCATGTACGACAGCGTCGTCTCACCGTGCAGCGGCGCTACCCGCACCGCACCCAAAGCCCCTGCGTGCCCGGAGAGTTCGGGCTGAGCGGGCTGTAGTGGCTGCCCCTGCCGCCCGCTGGTGGTCTTCGTCACCGCCGCTCCAACCTGTCAGGATCCCGCGTTGTGGCTGCGCGGGCGCGGGAGGCGTTTTCGGGGCGGGCGGGCTTGCTGTTCCGCGCGGATGTCGAGCTGGATGCCGGCCAGGAGCTTCTTGGTGATCTTCTCGCTGCCGTCGAGCAGGGAGGTCAGGGCCGCTTCCCGGATGAGGTGCGAGAGGCTGCCCATGACGCCGCCGGTGCGCTGGTGGAGGTAGTCGGCGTGCCGCGCCAGGGTCTGCGGGGTGTGGTGGCGAAGGCGCAAGGCTTGTTCCATGTCGGTGACCAGAGAACGCCAGATCTCGCGCTGCTCGTCGGTGGCGCAGGGCAGCGCGGTGTTGCGGATCAGGGTGAAGCGGCCGGCGAGCTGGGCGCCGCGCGGCCCGGTCAGCAGGGGAGAGGCCTCGACGTCGACGCCGGCGTAGACGAAGGTGGCGGGGATGCGCTCGCCGAGGTGTTTCATCTGGTCGGAGGTCTCCGCGCCGGACCGGGTGCGGGTGTCGAGCAGGTGGACGTCGTCCACGAGGACCAGCGTCGTCTCCAGCAGGCACAGCAGGTGGCAGACGGCGTCGGTGATCTGCGCCTGGTTCATGCGGGCCGCGATGGAGATGCCGAGGAACCGGGCGAATTCGCTGACCAGCATCTTGGGTGTGGAGGCCGGTGGCACGGCCAGGAAGACCACGGGCAGGCGCTCCATGCTGCCGGGGTGCCGACGCTGCTCGGCGAGTTCGAAGGTGCGGCCCATTTCCAGCAGGGTGGTGGTCTTGCCGGTGGTGGGCGGTCCGGAGACGATCAGGCCGCGGCGTGCGGTGCCCTGCTGGCGGCGGTTGAGGAGCATCAGGCGCCGCAGGGACAGAGAGATGCGTTCCATGGCCGGGGTGGTCAGCACCACGAACCGGGAGTGGTAGTCCAGCCGTTCCTCCAGTGACCAGTCCTCGTCGGCGGCCGGTTGGGGCTGCAGCGGGGGAGTGGCGACGAACTGCTGCCAGCCGTCTCGTGTGGTCGGCGGCGCGTACGCCGCAGCCCTCGCTCCGTCGTGAAGGGTGCTGTTGGCAGGGGCGTCTGTCACCACTGTGCTGCTTCCTGGTAGGCGTCATAGATCCGGGACGGGCGCGGAACATGGGCGGGGGAGTCTGGCCGTTCGCCTCCGGCAGGCTCGTCGGTCTCTGCGGGGCCGGGCAGATCGTCGTCCTCGTCCCAGCCGTCCTCGAACGCTGTCTCCCCTTGCTGATCCTCTTCTTCCAGCGGCGTGAAGACGCCCACCAGGCCGTAGGAGAGGGACGGAGCGGCCACGGGGTCCGGGACCGCCTGCGGCACGGCTGGTCGGGCCAGACACGCTGCGGCGCTGGCGCGCGCCGCCACCGTCTGCTCGCGGCGAGTCCCGGCACCGTTGCTCGCACGCCGCAGGAGGCGGTCCAGGGCCTGGGCGAGCTGCCGCTCGTGCTCGACGCGGTCGCCGCGGCGCTCGACTGCGGCACGGACGTGCTGCCAGGTGAAGTCGGTGAAGGGCAGGCTGACACAACCACGGTGAATCCACGGCACCTCTTCCCACCCGGTGGGCAGCCGCACCCAGATCTGATTGGGGTCGTAGGGGTTGTGGTGCACCTCCCATCTGCCGTCCGGCGCGCCCGACCGGTCCCCGCGGTGCGGATTGAGGACCTTGTGGTCGTAGGTGCGGTAGTCGAAACGGATGCCGTAGTCGTTGATGGCCACCCGCTTGATGGGCATGAGCTCGATGTAGTCATCCGCGCTCAGCGGCACCGGGATATAGCCGGTGACTCCCACGAGCGCGCCCCACATCTCGTTCGGCGACAAGGCGAGCTTCGGTGCCAGCGGATGGCGCAGCGACGCGTGCGGGCGGTGCTGCCAGTCGGTGACCAGCCACTCATCCAGCAGGTCCTGAACGTGCGCAAGCGTCCAGCACGCCTCGTCCTCAACGCGCGTGCCGCGCCGGGTGACATCCGAGCCGCTGTAGCCGGCCACGTACTGGGAGAACCGGTCCCCGATGGTGCGGAACGTCCGCTCGACATGGCCCTTGGCCGGGCCGTTGGCCGGCGGCGCCGGCTGAACGGACACCCCCAGGCTCTCGCACGCGGCAATGAAGGAATGGGAGACAAACACCGCACCTTGATCGACCACCACCGTCTCCGGCATGATCACCGGCCGGGCCGCTGCTCCTTCAAGCCGCGCATCCAACGACACCAGCCGCTCATAGGGGATGACTGACCGGGACATCGCCAGCGCCGTCTCCCACCCCGGGCGCATCCGCATGGGCGTGACCATCTGCGCCAGCAGCACCGCCGCATCCACCGATCTTGTGCCCACCGGACGCACCACCGCGGCACAGATACTGCGCGTTGCCACGTCCAACGCGATCGATAACTCGACCGACCCTGTCACCCCGTCGGCGAGGACAACCAGCACATCCAGCGGCGTACTGTCCAGCATCACCAGCTCACCCGGCCGCAGCGTCACGGTCGGGGTGAAGGGAGGGGCCGGCCGCGACGTGCGCCGCCGCTGCTGTGCCGCCGACCCCAGCAGTCCATGGCCGTCGGCGAGCGCGTGCACCAGCCGGTTGAACGTCGTCACCGGCGGTACCTCCACCGCGCCGGGACCATGGGTTTCCTCCAGAACCCACCCGACCATGCGCCGCAGCCGGCTCAGCGTGCCACTGGAGCGTTCCCGCTGTGCCTCCAGCACCTGAGTGATCGCGGCGACCACACGCTCATCGGCCCGTCCCACCACAGAACGCCTGCGCGCCGTGCGCTGGTCGACCAGCCCCCACAGCCCCTTCTCGCGGTAACGGGCCCGCATCCGTCGCACGGTCACCGCACTCGTCGGCTGCCCCGCCGCGGTCAACTCCGCTGCCTTGGCCTCCTCCCGTTCCGCCACAGTCCGCAGCGCCGGATCGAACTCCGCCCGCGGCACACCGCCCTGACCCGGCACCGGAAGGCCGGTCTCCACCTCGCGCACGTGCCGCTCCCAGGCCTCAGCACGCTCGCGTGCCTGCACAGGGAGTTCCGCCAGGAGCCCGAACGGAGGCACCCGGCGGCGGGCCGTTCCGACGAGTTCGAAGTCAGGAGCAGCGAACAGATAGCTCACCAGCACCGTTGCCGGGGAGTTGTCCGAGTCGACCAGCCGTACACGGGTCCCTTCGAGCATCACCACCGTCCAGGAGCGGTCCTCGAACCGCACCTGGCTCCCCACCTCAAGTACTGCCGCCGTCACGCAGACGCCCACTCGCCCGGGCCCGCTGTCACGGTCACCCGTTCATGCAAGGGCTCGTTCAGCGGGGCTGACAGTGCCCCGGTCCATAGGGCATGGAAGAGGGCTGGGAGCACCCTGATGGTGTCCCCGAGGTCACGTGCTCCTTCGATCAGCGGCCGAGGACGGGCAAAGACCTGCACCGTCTCTTCCATGAGCGCGGTGTTCCGGTAGCGAGGGTGCCGGTATCCCGACAGCCAGCCCAGGTTGGCAGCGACAACCGGTTCAGGAGGCGAGGCGACTCTGTACTGCCATCCCACCGCACGTGCCGCCGCTGCTATGACGTCAGCACGCTGTGCGAGCCGGGGAGAGATCTCCCCTCGCCCGGCACAGTCGAGCAGCAGACCGCCGCCGTCGCTGAACCGTGCCATCAGATGCGGCGCATGCGACACCACGGTCCCATCAGATCCCCGCCAGGACAGCTCTACAGGGCGGCATGCCATCGCCGTGACCGAAGGATCACGGTCCAGCAGCAGCACCTGGGTGCGCATGACACCCGACCCGTAGTGCACCAGCCGCCCGGTGGTAGCCGACCACCACCAGCCCGGCGCGAAACGACGGCCAGATCGCAGGGGAAACGGGCGTACCGGACCGCAGTCCTCCAGAGGGACGACACGAGCGGCCTCGCCCCACGGCATCCGCTGTTCTTCCCCGTACGGGTTTAGGAAACGGGCGCTGTACCTACAGGGATCAGCGACCGCCGGGTGCGCTGAGAAGCCTTGCCGCCACATGCACCTTCAACCGATGAGCATCCCATCAGGTAATGGCCACGCGGCGGCCTGCTCCCTCAAACGCCACCGGCCCGCCACCGCGCCGCCGATGCTCCACAGACCCAGCGGGGCCTCGGCCTCCTGCTCCGGCAGCTTCGGGTCCGAGCGCCCCCAAGACGGCAGCCCGTGCCAGCACATCTTCTTCGATGCCGCAGAGCCCTGCCAGGACCTGCCGCCCCGCAGCCCGGAAAGTTGCAACGCCGAAGACTCCCGCAGGGCGGGGGCTGGGGGCAAGCTGACCACTTCGGCTCATACCATGCTGAGGCTTGGACAGCGTTTAGGCTCGGCACGGACGATGAAGACCCCTGGTTCCTGCTGCTCTGAGGCGTGACGTACCCGCTCTTCCCAGCCAGCAGGCCAGCAGGTGCCCAGATTCCATCGCACACCTTCGAGCGGCACCCATTCCAAGTCCAGGCTGCTCAGGTCGCAGCCCTGGAAGTCGCTCCCGACCCGGGCGAGCGCTCGCTGAGCCAATTGCGTCTCGTTGGCGAGAAGCAAAATGAATCGGCGGGCGCGGGGGAGGTCGGCAGGAAGCTTATAGGTGAACCTCTCGGCCATGGCACATGCTATGGGACGGAACCGGTCATGACCGCGTGCCAGAACACGTGCTCGGGACAGTCCGTTGCAGGAGTCGCGCCTAAGGGCGTGCGCCCGGCTGCCGGCTAGGGCGAGTTCGCGCTTTTCCAGCGCTTCGGCGAGGGCATAGGCGTCGTCAGTCACCTTGGCAAGGGACCGAAGGATCTCCAAGAGCGCGCCACGCAGTTCCATCCGCGTGGTCGGAAACCAACTCTGTAGTTCTCGGGCCGCGTCCACGAGAGGCATGGGTAGTTCAGTCTGCTCAGATGCAGGTGTTCCGGAAGCGCTCTGACTGGTGGTAGGGGAACGCAAGTCCGTGGCCGCGGAACTCCCCCGTGTCTTGCGGATTCCTGCACTCGTCCCTGTATGAAGGACCGCGCTACCGGTGTTGATGCAAAAAGAAATCACTGGATAGGCGCAGTCAGCGAGCATGGTCAGTGTCTCTGGATCTTCCGCTTGAAATGGCTCGAATGAAGACAGAGCCTCTCGTGCGCTCGAAAGATTCGTGAGCTTGTTATGAGCATGATCACCCAATAGCCAGTATCGAAAAACGTCTTCCGGGCTCAGCCGGGACGCTCCAGCAGCCACTTCCCTGGCCCGCCTCGCGGCATCGAGAACACGCGCAGCGTCCCCATGCCCCCACTCGGCTGCCCGACGCAGCCAGTGGACCACCAGCAGACCCGCCTCAATCGTCTTACCCATCCCCATGGCGTCATGGATGGCAGGCCCAGAAGCATCGCCGATGGCCTGGCGTTGACACAGTTCCAAGAACACCCTTGCGAGGCGGAACGCCGCGCCGGGGTGTCCGTGATCAACCGCCTCTTCGTACCAGGTTTTAGCAGTGCCCCAATCAGTTCGCGCAGCTGCACGGTTGCCCAGGCGGTACGCGTCGTTTCCCCGCGTCGTTTTGATGGAAGCTGGCGTACCAGGTGAGCAGAGGTCACCCGGTACGCCAGTTTCCTCAGGACGGTCCCAGGAGTCGCTGCGGCGCCCGGCGGCGGCCAGTACCGCAGCGAACCCCAAGCTGCTGGGACGATAGGTGTGGGCCTCGTCGGCTACGGTTACGTCGATGTCCTTGTGCTCGGCCCCATCCATCTCATTCACCCCTTACTCACCGTCCTTTTCGAGTTCCTTGACGAGGGCGCGTCGCACGTTGGGGATGGCCTTGCGCCGGTTGGAGCGTACGGTGGCCGGGGCGACGGACAGCAGGGCGGCGATCTCCGCATCCTCGCGTCCGTCGAGCTGATGGGCCAGCGTTGCGCACTGCTTCGGGTCCAGTGCTGCGATCGCGCGGTCCAGAGCGGCCGCGACCGGTGGATCTAGGTCCGGCGAAGTGGACCTGACTCGATTGTTGTCCAACCAGTTCCTGTTGACGCGCTCCTCCCGCTGACGACGCCGGAACAGGTCACGGGCCAGATTCTTGGCCGTCTGTCGTACGTATCCAGCGGCCCGTGCCGGATCCAACTCCGCCCACCTCGGAAGGACCTTCTCGAAGGCCACCTGGACGATGTCTTCACCGTCGGCCCTCGACAGGTTGAAGTCCGATCTGAGCATCGCCATCAGGCTCGGAGCGATATTGGCATGGAGGTCTTCGCAGGCGCGGAGTTGCTCCACGGTCAACCCGTAAGGAAGCTTGACCGGACCGGGCTCGTTCACCACAGACGGCGGCCCTCCCGCTGGGCGTAACAGTGGATGGTCAAGGTACTGCCATCAGCCGCCTCTTCACGTACGGCGGTTCCAGCGCGTGTGTGCTTCAGCGCTGCTTGCAGGCGCCACCGCCGTTCACGGTCGAGGCGCTCACGGGCACGCTGGCGGAGAGCCTCAGACAGGAGCTCGGTGATACCAGCTCGGCGGAGGGCCACGCAGACAGCAGTGATCGCGGTCGTGACGACCGCCAGTATCGCGGTGAATTCTGAGGTGGTCATGTGCAGGGGCGGCCTTTGGCGTCAGTAGAAGTAGTTGGAGGTGAGGCGCGCACTCACATCTCCTACGCCTCGATCCGCCCCGATGTGCACTCCCATCCACGATTTTTTGATGTCCAACTCCCGCCTCATGATCACTACGCCCATTCCATGCCCAGCTCCTGTAGCGCGTCTAGCTGTTCCTGGGCGAGCTTGTCGCGCCTCGATTTTGTGTTCGATACCCATACGCCCAGCTTGACGGTCACGGGCTCCGTCTCGCCGTCGACCGTGATCTGTTCGCTGTGGCGGCGCGGTACCGGCCGGTGGGCACCTTCCCGTTCCACCCACTGCGCGAGGGCTGTCAGGCCGCGTTGGAACGCCTGCTGCGCCTTCGTCGGCCCCTTGGCCGCGCGTTTGGCGGCAGGGGCGCCAGACGGCGCCTCAAGCGGCTTGACGCCCAGCTTGGACAGCCGCTCCTGCTGCTCGGTCGACAGCTGGGCCCAGGTGCCCGGCTGTGTCTGCCGCTGGAGCCACCGTCCGATGTCGTCGCCGTCCATCAGCACCCCGGGTGCGATGTCGGGCAGGTGGCCGTCGGCGTCGACGAGGTCGGCGAGGACGCGGTAGTGGCGTTGCCAGTCCAGTGGCCATGGGCAGTTCCAGTCTGGGTTGATCGCCGCCAGCTGCTTCGCGCGCTCGGCCGCCCGCTCCGGGTCCTTCCCGAGACCGCCCTTCCGACGCAGGTTGGCCATGTGCTGCCCGACCGGGACCAGCTCACCCTCAGCGTCTCCCCACACAGCGTCCTGCCTCGGAGCCATGTGCCCGTGTGCACGGTGGTACGAGCGCAGCGCCGCCAGCTTCGTCTCCCAGGCTTCCTCGCCCGGTTCCCACACCATCCCGGCTTCGTCCAGCAGCTCCTTGCGGTGCGGGTCGAGTTCACCGGCGCGGTACGCGCGCCGCTGCTGGTGGGTCCAGCGCCCCAGGGGGAAAACGGTGACGCCCAGCTCGGTCTCGGTGTCATACGGAACCGCATGCAGACCTGTGATGCCGTGCTCCTCCCGCCACCGCAGCAGAGCCTGATAACCCTCCAGCCACACCAGGGACTCCGGCCGGTAGACCCGGGTGCGCAGGAACGCGGCGATGGTGCCGGCGTCGCGCGGGCTGGAGAAATGGAGCAGGGCGGACTCGGCAGCGGCCTGCATTTCGTCGTGCTCCTGGTCCTCGCCGTCGCCCTCGCCGCCGGCCCCGACGATCCGGCCCTCCTCGTCGCGCTGAACGTGCACCCGTCGCTGCTCACGACCCCGGGACAGGGCGCGCGAGGCGAGCTGTTCGACCAGGTGTTCATCATGACTGCGCAGGCCCTGAAGCACCGCTACGAGGGGTGCAAAACTGGCGCTGGCCACCATGTCCTTGGGGTCCTCGCCGGGCTGGAGGAAGACCGGCACGATGATCCTGGCCGTCTTCTGGGTGCCGTCCGGGTTCGGCCTGAGCGCCCGGCCGATGTTCTGCACGATCTCCACCTGGGAGCCGCGGGTGTCCGCGAAGCAGATCGCCTCGACTCCCCGGGTGCCGATGATGTCGACGCCTTCACCGAGAACGCGAACGCTCGCCAGGAACGCCCGGTGAACCCGCTTGCCGTCGGCGTCGACTCCGTTGGCGAACTGCGCCAGGACATCGCGCCGCTCGGACACCCGGTGGTCGCCGCACAGCCACGCCGACCACACCCGGTCCGGCCGCACATGACGGCCGGCCTCCAGCTCGTAGAACTCCGCGTCGATCGACGACGTCGGCAGCTCTTCCGCGGCCTCCAGGTCCTCGTCCGAGGCATCGTTGACGTACAGCTCGGCTGCCGTCTGCGGCAGCTTATCCGCGAACGCGGCGGCCTCCTCGACCCGCTGGTGGAACGTCATCACCGTCTTGAGGTTCCACCGGGCGGCGTGCTCCAGGAGCGCGGTCTGCAGGAGCGCCAGGCGCCGGCCCCGCAGCGCCTCTTCCGACAGCCCGGCAACGGGGGAGGGGTCGCGGATCTCCAGCACGTCGATCTCGAACCCCGCCAAAATTCCGCGCTCGATGCTCTCCGAGAGCCCGAGCTCGAAAATCCATTCGCCGTAGGGTCCTTCGGGGTCGCTTCGCATCGAAGCGATCTCCAGTTCCTCACCGTCCTTGCCCCGCTGCGGCCGGGGTGAGGCGAGGATGCGCGGGGTCGCGGTCAGGTAAAGCCGGTAGTCGACCGGGATGCGGTTGTTGTCGTGGATCGCCGACCACGGCCGACCAAGATCACCAGTAGTTCCGTGGGCTTCGTCAACTACCGCGAAGTCGAACGCGGCCATCGACTGGCCATACAGCCGCTCCCCACCCGCCAGAGCGGCCTCCAGCGGCCCACGAACCCTCCGCCGCCCCGACCAGTCCTCAGGGTCCTCACGGTCCACGAGAGAGGCGTACGTGGCGAACACGACTACCGGTCCCTTCCCGGCCCACAGCGCGAGCTGGATCGGGTTGGTGGTGGTGCGCACCCCGAGCTGCTCCAGGACGTCGTCCTTCTCCAGCGAGCACACCGCGACCATCAGCCCTGTGTGGCCGACCCTGCGCCACGCCTGGGCGGTCTGCACGAGCAGATCGAGGGTGGGGACCATGACGAGGATCCGCCCGCCCCGGAAGCACTCCAGGGCCGCCGCAGCGGCCGTGATCGTCTTCCCGGATCCGGTCGCTGACACGACGGTGGCACGCGCCCCCTGAGGGGGCACTGATGACCTTGCAGGGAATCCCACCCACTTGCGGATACACGCATTCGCGTCTACCTGGTGTTCCCTTAGCTGAATTGCAGGCATTTCCTAGCCTCCCCTTGTGGCCCTTTCTTGCGGGTCGTCAGACGGACTTGTGCGGGTGGTTGTAGGGCCGGTCATCCATCCATCGGCGGCCGTTGCACAGATGCCAGCCGCCCGGATCCCCATCCTCGGGCCTGACCTCCGGGTCGTAATGGCCGGCCTCGCGCGTGCACCAGATGACGTCACCGGTGGAGTACTCGATCGTGCGGGCGTTGCACAGTTGGCCGTCCTCGCCCAGGAGCTCCAGCACCCGGCGCCGCTCCATGGTGTGCGGGTGCGTCCGGTGCACCGCCTGACGCGCGAAGGCCCGCAGCCGCTCCAACTCCCCAGCCCCGTCCGGCGCGGGCTTCCCCGCCTGTAAGCGGGCTGACGCAGCCGCTCGCCCACGCTGCTGGAACCGGCGGTCGGCCGTGCGCACCAGGCCCTCGCTCACTGCGGCAACACCATCCGCCCAGCCCTGCGCGTACGACTCCCCCCGCGGCTCAGGAGGTTCCCAACTGCCCCGCTCCACATCGCCGTGGGCGCTTGCCAGGGCACCGGCCTCGATGGCGGACACGACCGCATCGACTTCCCCGGGCTCCAACCCGGCTACCTCTAGGAGCGCGTAAGCACGCAGTCGCGCGTTCCTCGCGGCCCTTCGGTACTCGCCGTTTCGCTGTTCAGGATCACTGCTCAACTGCATTTCTATAGGGTCTACGTGAGCTGCCATCAGGCGGTGACTCCCTCGGTGGATTGGATTTTCCGGGTGATTGGGGGGTGCCCCGTGTTTCCGCCAACGGTACATGCCGCATCAACCTGATGCACGCGCTACACTGGAACCCGACACTAACGAGCGACCCCCACCCCAGTAGCCAGCCGGGCCCGCGCCAGCGGGCCCCAAGGGACTGGAGGCGCAGCCGGAAGGACCGTCAGGCGGGGGAGCGCAGCGGACCCGCCCGGAGTCCGCAGGACTCCCCAACTCCCCAACTGGAGGCTCCACTAGCCGCACGTGACACCCTCTCAGCCGGGGGCGCGCACCGCGCGGCCCGCCGTGCCGCGCAGCGGCCGGCCCCACCGGATCCTGGAGCGCAGCGCAGGGATCCGCCCACGCATCGCGTGGGCAGCGGGAGTGCAGCGACCGCCCTCCTTCCACGCATCGCGTGGGCAGCGGGAGTGCAGCGACCGCCCTCCTTGCACATCGCGCAGCGATGTGACCCAACTCGATTGCGCAGCAATCGAGTTGCTGCGATGGGCGCAGCCCATCGCCAGCGCTTCCGCGGAGCGGAAGCGCTGCGCCCGTGCGCAGCACGGGCGTTCGCTTGCACATCGCGCAGCGATGTGGTACCCGCTCCGCGGG
>NZ_JBFAAP010000070.1:0-34423 GCF_040639815.1 Streptomyces sp. NPDC023723 | reverse complement strand
GCCGGGGCCGAGGGCGGCGGTGCGCGGCCCGCTCGCGGAACGGGCGCCGGCGGGCGGGCCGCTCACCGGGGGCCGGCTCGGGCAGCGTTGCTGCATGGGGTGTTGGCTCATGAACCGGTCGTGAAGGCCAGCGCGACGTTGTGGCCGCCGAAACCCATGCTGGTGCTGAGGGCCGCCAGCGGCCCCGCGGGCAGGGGTTCGGGCTCGCGGCCGACCACGTTCAGTTCGATCGCCGGGTCCACGCGTTCGAGGCTGCGGGTGGGCGGCGCGGTTCTGTCCCGCAGGGCGAGCACGGTGGTGACCGCCTCGATGGCACCGGCGGCGCCCAGCGTGTGCCCGAGGGCCGCCTTGGTGGCGCTGACCGTCACGTCGTCCAGTACCTTCCCGAACGCCGTGTGCAGGGCCTGCGCCTCGCTGAGGTCGCCGACGGGCGTCGAGGTGGCGTGCGCGTTGACGTGCCGGACCTCCTCCGGGAAGAGCCCCGCGTCGCCGAGGGCGGCGGTCACGGCGGCCGCGCAGCCCGTTCCGCCCGGCGCCGGCTGGGCGACGTGGTGACTGTCGTTGGTGATGCCGGCGCCGGTCAGCCGGCAGTGCACCCGGGCGCCGCGGGCCGCGGCGTGCCCGGCGCTCTCCACCACGAGGATGCCGGCCCCTTCCCCCATCACGAAGCCGTCGCGGTCGGCGTCGAAGGGCCGGGACGCCCGCTCGGGGTCGTCGCACCGCCGGGACAGCGCCCGCAGCCGGGCGAACCCGGCGAAGATCAGCGGATGCAGTCCGGCCTCCGCGCCGCCCGCGATCACCACGTCGGCGCGGTCCTCCCGGATCAGGGCGAGGGCCTGGGCGAGCGCCTCCGCACCGGACGCGCAGGCGCTGACCGGGGTGTGCACACCGCAGGTGGCGCCGACCATCAGCCCCACCTCGGCGGCGGCGTGGTTGGGCAGCATGACCGGGATGGCCCGGGGGCTGACCCGGTCCGGGCCGCCCGTCTCCAGCCTGCGGTTCTGGTCCAGGATGCTGAGGAACCCGCCCAGCCCCACCCCGACGACGACCACCACGCGGGAGCCGCTCCCGGCGAGTGCCTTCCCGTCCGGCAGTCCGGCGTCGCGCAGTGCCTCCCGCGCGGCGACCAGGGCGAACTGCGCGGAACGGTCGCAGTGCGCGGCCTTCGCGGGGGACAGCACCGAGCCGGGGTCCACGGCGGCGGGTGCCGCGAGATAGACCTGGGACGGTCCGTCCGGCGGGCCGTAGTCGATGCTCTCGACACCGCAGGCCCCGCCCAGCAGCGCCGACCAGGTGGACGGGACGTCACCGCCCAGTGCCGTGGTCATGCCCAGCCCGGTGATGACCGCGGCGGTCGTCGCGTCGCGGTCCGGCGCCGCCCTCAGCTGTGGGCTCACGCGGCGCCGCCGGCCGGGGCGGGGACCACGGAGGAGAGATGGTCGACGATCTCACGGACCGTGGTCAGCCGCGCCGCGTCGTCCACCGGCACCTGGACCTGCCAGCGGTCCTCGATCGCGGCGACCAGTTCCAGCAGCGCCAGTGAGTCGACGCCGAGGTCGTCCTTCAGGACGCTGTCGAGACCGACCTCCTCGACGGACACGTCCTCGACGGTGACGGCCAGCAGTTCCCGCAGCTGGTCGAAGAGCTCACGGTCGTCGGCGGTGGGCGGCATGGGGTGTTCCTCCTTGGTCGTCGGCGCGCGGCGCACCCGGGCACGGGCCGGCCGAAACGCCGCCCGCACCGGGTACTCCGACGCGGCACCGGCACCTGCCGGATGCACGCCGACAGCCTTTCCGACCATCCGGAACGATAAGCGCCGTTTGCGGAGGAACAGCGGAGCAGCCGGAGCACGCGAGGGGCGTGCCGCAACTCCCTTGCCGCCCCCGTGCGTTCGGGCGCCCCGTGGCGCACCGAGGGTACGGAGCGGCCCGCGCGTAAAGGAGGAAGCTTTCCGCCGCGCCGCGCCGTCACCGGCGGCGGCTCACTCTTCGGACTCGTCGCCGCCCTCGTCGCCGCCCTCGTCGTCGCCCTCGAAGAAGTCGCCGATCTCGTCGACGACTTCGGCCGCGACCATCCCGCCGACGACGCCGACCGCCAGTCCGGCGGCCCCGGCGGCGACGGCGGTGCCGATGCCCGGTCCGGAGTGGTGCCCGTCGTGGCGATACTCCTCGTGGCCGTGGTGGCCGTGGTGGCCGTGGGGGTCGTGGTGACCGTACGAGGCGTGTGAACCGTAGGCCGCCCGGTGGTCGATCAGCTGCCGGATCCAGCCGTCGGCCTCGGCGGTCCAGTCGCGGACGTCGTGGTGGCCGACGGTGAAGCGGGTGAGGGCGTCGTGTCCCTCGGAGAGGAACCCGCCGCGCTTGTCGGCCTCCAGTACGATCTCCAGGCCGCCGGGGTGGGCGAGGAAGGTCAGCTCGATCTCGTTGACCTGGTGGGCGTACCGCGGGGCCGGGACCAGCTCGATCTCCTGGTAGAAGGGCAGTCGCTGCCCGGTGCCGCCGATCCGGCCGTACTCCAGGTCGGCGGAGCGGAAGCCGAAGCCGAGCTGTCCCAGCGCCTCCAGGATCGCCTCCTGGGCGGGCAGCGGGGCCACGGTGAGCTGGTCGAGGTCACCCTTGTCGCGGGCGCCCGCCACCGACAGTTCGGTGCGCACGCCGAGCACGATGCCGAGGCCCTGCCCGTACAGCTCGGTGACCGGGGTCTCCCACGGCAGCGCCACACCGAACGGCACGGCGCGCTCCTCGCCCTCGGCGAGCCTGAATCCGCCGCCGACCAGGAACCGGCCGAAGGCGACCATGCCCTCGCTCTCGCCCTCGGCGTGCTCGGCCTCGACCCGGGCCACCAGCTCCAGCGCGATGTGCTCGATGTCGAAGTCGGCGGTGCCGCCCCTGAGCCGGACCTCGCCGCTGAGCACGGCACCGGGGCGGGCCGCGCCCGGGGCGAGGACCGTGTCGACCGTGGGTCCGCCCACGCCGAGCGAGCCGAGCAGTCGTTTGAACACCATCGTGGCGTCCACTCCTTCTTGAGATGCATGAGCCGTCATGTTCTACGTGCATGTAGAAGACTAGAGGCAGAAGATCGTTCGGCGGCACCGGAGTTGGGCCGGCCGGGCGCCCGGTCCGCACCCACGGGGTTTTACTTCTCCTTTGCCCGCGGGGAACCGCGCGGCCGCGGGAGGCGTTTGATCGGGTGGGCACGCAGTAGCGTGCTCGACGACCTACCCGACAGCAGCAGAAGGTGGCACCCAGTGGCGATGTGGGACCGGATCAAGGACCAGGCCAAGAACCTCCAGCAGTCCCAGAGCTCGCGCGGCACGGCCGGCGGACACGGACAGGGCCACCCCCAGGGCCAGGGCGGGTACGGCAGTCAGGGACAGGGCGCGTACGGCGGCCAGGCGCAGCCGCACGGCCACGGTGCGGGCGGCTCGTCCTCCGGCGGTTCCAAGGCGCAGCTGATCGGCCTGTTCAAGTCGCAGCTGGCGTCGGTCAAGACGGAGCTGAAGAGCGGCGCCTACCGGGACGCGAGCATGGCGATGTGCGCGCTGGTGGCCGCGGCGGACGGGCAGGTGGAGCCGGCCGAGCGGCAGCGGGTGGAGGAGCTGATCGTCACCAACGACGTGCTCCAGAACTTCCCGGCGGACCAGCTCCGCCAGCGGTTCAACCAGCACGTGGACCGGCTGCTCGGCAACTTCCAGGCGGGCAAGGCGGAGGCGCTCCAGGTGATCGCCAAGGCCGCCAAGAAGCCCGCCGAGGCCCGTGCGGTCGTGCAGACCGGCATCGTGGTGGCCGGCGCGGACGGGGTCTTCGAGCCGGCCGAGCAGCAGGCCATCCGCGAGGCGTGCACCGCCCTCGGTCTGCCGCCCACCGAGTTCGCCGTCTGAGCGGAGCCGCGGCACACACACTTTCCCCACCTTCCCGTCACCTGATGTTCACCCCCTCGGTATGCTCCGGACGTTCCGTTCGCTCCACTGAGGGGGGATTTCCTCATGCGTATACGTCCTGTCCTGACGGCCACCGCCGCCACCGCCGCGGTCGGCGCTCTCGGCCTCGCCGTCGCCGTCCCGGCCCAGGCGGCCGAGTACACCTCGGCGCTGAAGGTCGCGGGGATCCAGTACGACGCGCCCGGCTCGGACTCCAACAAGTGCTCCGGGGGCAACACGAAGAACGAGTACCTGACGATCAGGAACTACTCGCGCACCAAGACCGTGAACCTGAAGGGCTACCTGGTCAAGGATGCCGCGGGGAACCGGTTCACCTTCAAGACGAGCCACAAGCTCGAGCCGGGTGACTACGTGAAGCTGCGCGGCGGGCGCGGCACCGACTCCGACTCGGGCAACGTCGTCTACCGGCAGAACTGCAACTTCGTGTGGAACAACGACAAGGACACCATCTACCTGGTCAAGCCGTCCGGCAGCCGGGCCGATGTCCACTCGTACACCAAGAAGGCCGACGACCGGGACGGCAACGGGTACATCAAGTACCACGGCTGACCCGGCTCCGGTTCCTCAAGGGAGTCTGGCGGCTTCCTTAAGGCTTCTTGAAGTCGACCTTCGCGGCCGGTATCCGGACCGGGTCCGGCCTAGGCTCTCGGCACCCCCGCACAGTCCCGGTGGACGCGCTCGCGTCCACCGGGTCCTGTCCGCCGAAACGATCAGCCGAGGTGTACCGCGCATGGGTTCCCGCCGAGCCGCCCGCCCGTCCCGCTCCCACGCCCGCCCGTCCGGGGGCCGGGGAGCACGCGGCACCGCCCTGCTGCTCGGCGCCGTCGCCGTCACGGCCGGTGTGGGGATCACACTGGCGACGCTCGGCGGCGAGGACGGGGGCCGGTCGGACCGGGTGGCCGCGAGCGACGCCGACGACGCCACCGGTGCCGCGGACGCGGCGGACCGGCCCTCGCCGTCGCGGTCCGCTGCCCCGAGCGCCTCGGCGAGCGTGAGCAGCTCGCCGAGCCGGAGCGCCACCACCACCGCCGCGGCGAAGCGGAAGGCGAGCCCCACCAGGACCGCCGGGCCCACCGCCGGGACGTCCTCCCGGGCGGCGGCGACCGGCGATTCCGGCGACCAGTCGGCCGGCAGCGGTGACAGCAGCGGCAGCGGGGCCGGCGGTGGCAGCGGTGACAGCGGTGCGGACTCGGGGTCCGGCACCACGTCCGGCTCCGGTGGCCCCGAGGCGCGGGTCCTCGCCCTGGTCAACGAGGAACGGGCGGCGGCCGGCTGCTCCCCGGTCACCGAGAACGCCCGGCTGACCCGGGCCGCGGACGACTACAGCGACGTGATGGCCGCCAGCGGCGTGATGTCCCACACCGGGCCCGACGGCTCCACGATGGCGTCCCGGGTCGAGGCGGCCGGTTACCTGTGGTCGGCACTGGGCGAGAACATAGCGCGCGGCCAGGCCGACGCGGCGGCCGTGATGGAGGCGTGGATGAACAGCTCCGGCCACCGCGCCAACATACTCAACTGCGACTTCGCGGAAATAGGCATCGGCGTCCACGCCGGTGACGGCGGCCCCTGGTGGACGCAGGACTTCGGCACCGGCCGCTGACCCGAGGTCTCCTGGGATCCCGGTCAGTCCGTCGCCCACCGCTCCGAGATCACCGCGACGACCGAGCCGCGCGACCGGGCGCGGGTGAGCGAGACCTCGTTCTGCGGCCCGGGCTCCGGTCCGGGAATCAGGCCGCCGGCTGATCGGTCAGTGCCGTGAGCAGCCAGTCGTGCGCGGAGCCCGGGGTCGGTTCCGGGCGGCCGCCCGCCGGTGTGATCACCTCGGTGACCAGGTCCCAGTAGCGGTCCAGCCGCGGGTCGGCGGTGAGCTGCCGGGCCAGCAGCCGCCGGAAGCCGGGGGTGTCCCGGGTGCCGTACGCGGCCGTGTACGCGCCCACGAAACAGTCCAGCGCCTCGCCCGGAGCCGGCGCGTGGTCGCGGCGCAGGTGGCCGCCGGCCAGGTCGTACGCCTCGGCGAGGGCCGCGTACAGGACGGCCGCGCCCCGGGCGTCCGCCGCCCGGTGTGCCTCGGGCTGCGGCCGGGCGGAGCCCGGACAGGGGGCGGTGGTCAGGGCGTTGAGCCGGGCGAAGGCCAGCACCTGCGCGGGTGTCGGGTCGTCGGGCGGTGCCGGGACCGTCGCCGCCAGGAAGGCGGTGACGGAACGGGCCGGCAGCCGCGGCGGCAGCCAGGCACGCCAGAAGCGGGCCAGCGGTGCCGTGCTCGGCGGGACGGTCACCGTGCCGATCAGCCGCAGCCGGTCCGGCCGCTCGTGCGGCGGGCACTCCTGGACCAGCCGCAGCGCCGCATCCCGCCAGCGCAACGCGGTGAGCTGGGATCCGAGGGTGCGCAGGTGGCCGGCGACGGCGTCCTCCAGCGCGCGGTCCGCATCGCCCGGCGCGTCGAGGACGCGGCGGATCTCGGGGACGGCGAGGCCGAGGGAGCGCAGGGAGCGGACCAGCCGCAGCCGGTCGAGCGCCTCGGGGCCGTAGCGGCGGTGTCCCCCGACGGTGCGGGAGGTCTCCGGGAGCAGGCCGCTGTCGGAGTAGAAGCGGACCGTCTTCACGGTGACGCCCGCCCGCTCGGCCAACTCCCCGATGCCGAGCGGAGGGTCGTGCTGGTGATCGCTCGGGCGGTCGTGGGGTGCGGGCACTTGAACCTCCCTCTGGGGGAGTTTCTACGGTACCGGCGAGCGGTGACGGCCGGGATGCCGCCGCCGGGGAAAGGATCATCATGACCGTATTCGTGCTGGTGCCGGGGTGGTTCACGGGCGCGTGGGTGTGGCAGGAGACGGCCGCGCGACTGGCCGGGGCAGGGGCCGAGGCGCGTCCGGTGGCGCTGACCGGGATGGACGGGGCCGACCGGAGCGAAGGGGGCGACGGGATCGGCGGGGGCGACGGGATCGACCTGGAGGCGCACATCGCGGATGTCCTCGCCGTGATCGACGCGGTAGACGCGGTCGACGCGGGAGCCGGCCGGGAGATCGTGCTCGTCGGCCACGACTACGGCATCCATCCGGCGCTGGGGGCGGCCGCCCGCCGCGCCGGGCGGGTGGCACGGGTCGTGCACCTGGACGCGGCGCCGGCCCGGGACGGGGTGCCGGCGCTGGCCGCGCTGCCCGACCCGGCGCTCCGGGAGGAACTGGCGGGGGCGGCGGCTCCGGGGACGCTGCCGCCGCCGGGCCGCGCCGAGTGGCCGCGCTGGGGCAGTACCGCGGGCGTCCCGGACGCCGCCCTCGACCGGCTGACCGCGCGCGCCGCGCCGCAGCCGCTGGGCACGCTGCTCCAGCCGCTGCGGCTGCCCCCGGCGGTGACCGCGCCGCCCGCCACCGGGGTGCTGTGCACCGGGAACGGGGCGGGCATCGGGATGCTCCAGCTCCAGGTCGACTTCGGCGACCCGGCGCTGGGCGCGCTGGCGAAGGCACGGGTGCCGTTCTTCGAACTGCCCACCGGGCACTGGCCGATGCTGTCCTGCCCCGCCGAACTGGCCGGGGTGCTGCTGCGGGCCGCGGCCGGCGAGGGCCACCGGCTGGCCCCGTTCGACGCCGCCCGCCCGCCCGCGCATCTGCGGCCGTTCCCGCTGGACGTCCCGGAGCGGGCGGGCGAGCGGTCCGGGCACGTCGATCTGTATCCGCCGGACGCCGACGGCCCGCGCCCCGCGGTGCTGTTCGTGCCCGGCGGACCGCTGCCGGCCGGGGCGCGGCCGGGGCCGCGGGACTGGCCGGTGTTCCAGGGGTACGCCCGGTACGCCGCCGGGCAGGGGGTGGTGGGCGCGGTCGTCGAGCACCGGCTGCACGGGGTCGCCGACTATCCGGTCGCCGCCGACGACGTGGCCGCGGCGGTGGCCGCGGTGCGGGCCGATCCCCGGGTGGACCCGGACCGGGTGGCGCTGTGGTTCTTCTCCGGTGGCGGGCCGCTCACGGCGGACTGGCTGGGCGCTCCCCCGCCCTGGCTGCGCTGTCTGGCCGCCTCCTACCCGATCCTCGCCCCGCTGCCGAACTGGGGTCTGTCCGGCGACCGTTTCCGGCCGGCCGAGGCGGTGGCGGGCGCGGGCGGCCTGCCCGTGGTGCTCACCCGGGTCGGGCGGGAGCTGCCGGAGATCGCCGCCACCGTCGAGGCGTTCCGCGCCGCGGCCCGGGCGAGCGGGGCCGCCCTGGAGGTGGTCGACGTACCGGGCGGACACCACGGGTTCGAGACCCTGGACCCGGCGCGGGCCCGCCCGGCGGTGCGGCACGCGATGCGGGCGGTGCTCGGCCATCTGACCGGATGACGGGACGCCCCGTCCGTCACCGCCGGCGGGCGGTGGTGACGGACGAGGCGCCGGTTCGGTCCCTTGCCTCGATACCTTGGCTCGGTCCCTTGGCTCGGTCCCTTGGCTCGGTCCCTTGCGGGATCAGACCAGGTCGAACCGGTCCAGGTTCATAACCTTGACCCACGCGGCGACGAAGTCGTGCACGAACTTCTCCTTGGCGTCGTCGCTCGCGTACACCTCGGCGAGCGCGCGCAGTTCGGAGTTGGAGCCGAAGACCAGGTCGGCGCGGCTGCCCGCCCACTTGACCTCGCCGGTGACGGCGTCGCGGCCCTCGAAGGTGGTCTGGTCCTCGCTGGTCGCCTGCCACGTGGTGCCCAGGTCGAGCAGGTTGACGAAGAAGTCGTTGGTCAGCGACCCGGGGGTGGTGGTGAGCACGCCGAGCTGGGACCGCTGGTGGCCGGCGCCCAGCACCCGCAGCCCGCCGACCAGGACGGTCAGCTCCGGGGCGCTGAGGGTGAGCAGGTTGGCCCGGTCCAGCAGCAGGTACTCGGCGGGCAGCCGGTTGCCCTTGCCCAGGTAGTTGCGGAAGCCGTCGGCGGTGGGCTCCAGCGCGGCGAAGGACTCCACGTCGGTGTGCTCCAGACCGGCGTCGACCCGGCCGGGGGTGAAGGGGACCTCGACCTGGAAGCCGGCCTCCTTGGCGGCCCGTTCGACGGCGACCGTGCCGCCGAGGACGATCAGGTCGGCCAGCGACACCTGGCGGGCGGCGCCTTCGTTGAAGTCCCGCTGGATGCCCTCCAGGGCGGACAGGACGGTGGCGAGCCGGTCGGGGTCGTTGGCCTCCCAGGTGCGCTGCGGCTCCAGGCGGATGCGGGCCCCGTTGGCGCCGCCGCGCTTGTCGCTGCCGCGGTAGGTGGACGCCGACGCCCAGGCCGTGAAGACCAGGTCGGAGACGCTCAGGCCGGAGTCGAGGAGCTTGGCCTTGAGGGCGCCGATGTCACCGGCGCCGAGCGGCTCGCCCTCGGCCGCGGGCAGCGGGTCCTGCCACAGCAGCGTCTCCTCGGGCACCTCCGGGCCGAGGAAGAGCGACTTCGGGCCCATGTCGCGGTGGGTCAGCTTGTACCAGGCGCGGGCGAAGGCGGCGTGGAACTCGGCCGGGTGCTCGTGGAAGCGGCGGGAGATGGGCTCGTAGATCGGGTCGAAGCGCAGCGCCAGGTCGGTGGTGAGCATGTTGGGCGCGATCTTCTTGGCGGCGTCGTGGGCGTGCGGGACGGTGCCCTCGCCGGCGCCGTCCTTCGGCTTCCACTGGTGGGCGCCGGCCGGGCTCCGGGTGAGCTCCCACTCGTAGCCGAAGAGGTTGTCGAAGAAGCCGTTGCCCCACTGGGTGGGCGTGGAGGTCCAGGTGACCTCCAGGCCGGAGGTGATGGCGTCGGCGCCCTTGCCGGTGCCGTGGGTGCTGCGCCAGCCGAGGCCCTGCTGCTCCAGGGAGGCGGCCTCGGGGTCGTCGCCGACGGCGTCCGCCGGACCGGCGCCGTGCGTCTTGCCGAAGGTGTGACCGCCGGCGATAAGGGCGACGGTCTCCTCGTCGTTCATCGCCATCCGGCCGAACGTCTCCCGGATGTCGCGGGCCGCGGCGAGCGGATCCGGAGTGCCGTTGGGGCCCTCGGGGTTGACGTAGATCAGGCCCATCTGGACGGCGCCGAGCGGGTTCTCCAGCTCGCGGTCGCCGGTGTAGCGCTGGTCGTCGAGCCAGGTGGTCTCGGGGCCCCAGTACACGTCCTCCTCGGGCTCCCAGACGTCCGCGCGGCCGCCGCCGAAGCCGAAGGTCTCGACGCCCATCGACTCCAGGGCGACGTTGCCCGCGAGGATCATGAGGTCGGCCCAGGACAGGCTCTGGCCGTACTTCTTCTTCACCGGCCACAGCAGCCGGCGGGCCTTGTCCAGGTTGGCGTTGTCCGGCCAGCTGTTGAGCGGGGCGAAGCGCTGCTGGCCAGCGCCGGCGCCGCCGCGGCCGTCGCTGATCCGGTAGGTGCCCGCGCTGTGCCAGGCCATCCGGACGATGAACGGGCCGTAGTGGCCGAAGTCGGCGGGCCACCAGTCCTGCGAGGTGGTCAGCACCTCGGCGATGTCCTGTTTGACGGCGGGCAGGTCGAGGGTCTTGAACGCCGCGGCGTAGTCGAAGTCCGCGCCGAGCGGGTTGGACACCGGCGGGTTCTTGGCGAGGATCCTCACATTGAGCCGCTCCGGCCACCACTGGCGGTTCCCGCCGCCCTGCGTCGGGTGGGCGGCGCGCTGGTGCGCGACCGGGCAGCCGCCTTCGCCCTCGGCCTTCGGGTCGGTGACGATCGCGTCGTGGTTCTCGGTCATGGGAGTCCTTCCGGGCATGGATCTCGGTGCTCAGGGATCAGTCGGGGATCAGGGGGCGGGGGAACGGTCGGAGGAACAGGCGGGGCACAGGCCCCAGTAGGTGACCTCGGCCTCGTCGACCGTGAAGCCGTGGTCGTCGGAGGCGGCCAGACAGGGCGCGTGGCCCACCGCGCAGTCCACGTCGGCGACCGCGCCGCACGAACGGCACACGACGTGGTGGTGGTTGTCACCGACCCGCCCCTCGAACCGGGCCGCGCTGCCGGCCGGTTCGATACGGCGGATCAGCCCGGCCCTGGTGAGTGCGTGCAGTGCCTCGTACACGGCCGGTACGGAGATGTGGCCCACCCGGTCGCGGACTCCGGCGGCGATGGCCTCGACGCCGAGGTGGTCGCCGTGGCGGACCGTCTCGAGCAGGGCGACGCGGGCGGCCGTCACCCGCAGGCCGGCGCCGCGCAGTTCCTCGGCGGTGGTCGGGGGCCGGGACGCGGTCATGGCGGTGAACCTACGCCCTAAACCTGAACAGTTAAAGAGAACGAATGGTTTAAGTTCAGCCGTTCGGCGGGTCCGAACAGGTGCGCTACATTTTGCATCGCCTTGAACCCGATCTCTCACCTACGGAGCCGGCACACCCATGAGCGACATCGTCAACGGACTCGGCCGGGCCACCGCCTACGGCGCACTCGGTCTGGTCCTGCTGGTCCTCGGTATCGTCCTGGTCGACGTGCTGACGCCCGGAAAGCTCGGCCGGCAGATCTGGGAGCAGCGCAACCGCAACGCCGCCACGGTGCTCAGCTCCGCGCTGCTCGGCATCGGCATGATCGTGTTCACGTCGATCTGGACGACGTACGAGGACTTCGGCAAGGGACTGGTGTCCACGGCGGTGTTCGGGCTGCTGGGGCTGGTGATGATGGCTCTGGCGTTCCTGGTGGTGGACCTGATCACGCCCGGGCGGCTGGGCGCGACGCTGGTCGAGCCGGAGCCGCACCCGGCGGTGTGGGTCACGGCCTCCTGCAACCTCGCGGTGGCCGCCGTCATCTCGGCCTCCATCGCCTGACCGGGCCGGTGGCCGTCCCGGCCGCACGCCCCCGTCACAGCAGCCTCCTGATGTCGCCGCGGACCCGGTAGAAGCCGCCCGCGGCGGCGTGCACCGCGTCGACGGCGTACCGGGCGCCCGGTTCCCTGATCGACCTCGGGAACTGCACGTTCCACGACGAGTCGTAGCCGTCGGAGACGACGTGGATCCGGGTCCGGGCGCCGTCGCGCACGCACTCCACGACCACCGACCCGGCCGGCGCGGCGGCCACCGCCGGCACCGACTCGGCCGCCGTCGCCGCCGCGTACGTCGGCAGCGCCGCCGCGAGCTTGACGTCCCGGGCCAGTGGCACCGAGCCCTGCTGAGCGGCCGCCACCGCCGCCTCGCTCGCGTCCACGCACACCAGGGACCCGTCCGTGGTCACCAGGTAGAGCCGCTCGTCGCGGTACTGCATGGACAGTGCCGAACCGCCGCCGGTGCCGAGCTTCCACAGCCGGGTGCCGTCCCGGTCGAAGCAGTACACCGAGGAGGCGGCGTCCCCGGCGAACACGAACCGCCCGCCGGGCGAGGTCGCGCACGAGTAGACGGAGCTGTCGCAGCGGTAGGTCGCCTCGATGCCGCCGCTCTCCTTCGACAGCCGGTGCACCACCCGGTGCGCCGTACCCGCGTACACCGCGTCGTCCTCCTGCCAGCCGAACAGCACCGCGCCCTGGGTCCGGGTGTGCCACAACTCGGCGCCGCCGTCCGGTACATGGGCCGTCACACCGCTGCTGTCCCCGTGGTACACCGCGCGGTCGTCGGCGCGCACCATCCAGGCGTGCTCGCCGTGTCCGCCGCGGGCCCACTGGTGCTCGTCCTCGTGGTCGATGACGGTGAGCCGGCCGGCCCGGTCCGCCACGTTCAGCACGCCCTCGTGGATGTCGAGCCAGAAGATGTCGACGTCGGCGGCGATGTCGTAGGCCGCGAGCGGGAGTTTGGCGGACAGGTCGTAGACCCGGCCGTCGTCGCAGCCGGCGTAGATCCAGAAGTCGTCGGCGACCAGGCACTTGACGCCGTCGGGCAGCCGGTAGTGGGCGAGGACGTCACCGCCGTGCGCCAGGGTGTAGACGTCGCCGGACTGGTTGCCCACCCAGCAGTGCTCGTCGTCGATGTGGATGCCGAACGCCGCCGAGCCGGTCCGGAACCGCCACAGCACCGGGGCGACCGAACGCACCGTGGACGGCGCCGAGGTCACCTGCCGGCGGGTGACCGCCCGGGGCGCGCGCTGCCCCCGCACCGCCGGGGCGTATCCCTTGCGTACCTTCTCGCCTATCTTCTTCGCGGCCGCGGCCTGTGCCTTCGCCGTCGTCGGGAACGTCGACGTCTGGGTCTGCCCGGCGGTGCCGATCCGCCCGTAGCACACGGTGACGACGGTCCCCTCGACCGTCACCTCGTAGAACTTGTGCGCTCCCCCGCCGTCCTGAGACAGCTCCAGGTAAGTCTTCGGCATGGCAGACCTCTCCCCAGGTCGGGGTCTGCGGCTTGTTCCGCGGATCCCACTGGCCAAACCGTAGATCCAGGCACTGACATCGCCGCATCGCCCTCGGCGAGCGGGTCACGGAACGCTCGGGCCGGTGATGGCACGGCCCTCGCTGTCGTAGGGCCAGACGTTGGTCCGGCAGCCGTGCAGGCCCTTTATCTGCTGCATCATGACGGGAGCCGGCGCTCCGTCGCCGGGGCAGGTCTCGTGGCCGTGGCCGAGGAAGTGGCCGACCTCGTGGTTGATGATCAGGGCCCGGTAGGCGGGCACGTCGTCGGCGTAGTACTGGGTGGCCAGTTCCCACCGTTTGAGGTTGACCATGACGTCCTGGCCGACGTTGCAGTTGACCTCGCCGCCGGTGTCCAGTCCGTACTGGCCGCAGATGTTGTCGACGGTGCCCGCGGTGGCGAGCCGCACCCGGAAGTCGGAGCTGTCGCCGGAGACCCGGCGAAACCCCACTTCGCCGTCGGCGGTCCAGCCGCGCGGGTCGGCGAGGATCTTCTCCACCTCGGCGGCGACCTCGTCCACCGACCGTCCGATGCCGTCCTCGACCTGGACCCGGTAGGTGAGGGTGCGCCGGCTGCCGCCGACGAGTTCACCGCCGCCGCCGGCCGTGGTGAACGTGCCGGAGCCCGAGCTGGGGATGGACAGCTTCGTCTCCTTCGTCTCCTTCTCGGTGGCCTCGGCGGTGGCCTCCGTCGTGGCCGTGTCCGGCGCAGCCGACGGCTCCTCCTCCATCGTCGCCACGGGGGCCGTCGCCGCGGCCGGGACGTCGGGAGAGCCGGTGCCGAGCTGCTCCACGGCCAGCACACCGAGCAGCGACAGCACGACGGCCGCCGCGAACCCCACCCACAGTCTCCGTTTTCTGCCGCCCCGTGCGCGGGCCCGGTGCGAGCGCCGGGCGGCGGAACGCCCGGCGGGCGGACGGGGCCTGGTTCGATGCGCGTTCATGATCAAACAGCATGCGACGGCTGTGTGATGGCCCTGGGATCGCTGTTGGACCGCTCTGTAACAGCCGCCCCCGGCGCCGGGCCGCGGCCGTTCGGCCGCGCATACTGAACCCCATGCCACGTGTCCTGATCATCGAAGACGACCGCGCCGTACGGGAGGGTCTGCGGCTCGCCCTGCGCCGCCAGGGACACGAGGTGACCGCCGCCCCGACCGGCGAGGAGGGGCTGGCGCAGGTGCGGTCGTTCCGGCCGGACGCCGTGGTGCTCGACCTGATGCTGCCGGGCATGTCCGGCCTGGAGGTGTGCCGCCGCATCCGCGACCGGGAGCAGATACCGATCATCATGGCCACCGCCCGCGGCGACGACACGGACGTGGTCGTCGGGCTGGAGGCCGGGGCCGACGACTACGTGGTCAAACCGGTCCGCGCCCGGGTGCTGGACGCCCGTATCCGCGCCGTGCTGCGCCGCGCGAGCGGACCGCCCGCCGACTACGGCGGGCCGGCCACCGAGCACCACGGCGACCTCGCCCTCGACCGGGCCGGGCTGACCGTCACCCACCGGGGCGTCCCCGTCGCCCTCGGCCCGTCCGAACTGCGGCTGCTGCTCACCCTGTCCGCCTCGCCGGGCCAGGTCTTCAGCCGCCAGCAACTGCTGGAGGCCGTCTGGGAGCACAGCTACCACGGCGACGCCCGGCTGGTGGACGCCTGCGTCAAGCGGCTGCGCGCCAAGCTCGGCGAGAGTTCGGACCACCCGCGGTACGTGCACACCGTGCGCGGCTTCGGCTACCGCTTCACGTCCCGGTGAGAACGTCCCGGTGAGAACGCGGAAACTGCTGGGCGGGCTGCGGGTGCGGCTGGTGGTGGCCTTCGCCGTCGTCGCCGCCGCGGCCACCCTGACCACCGGTGCGCTGACCTTCCGCGAGGCGCGCACCGGCGTGCTCCAGCAGAGCCAGGACGCGGTGATCGAGGACTTCCGGCAGCGGATCGACGACCTGGTCCCCAACTACCCGTTCCCGCCCGCCCGGTCCGACCTGGCGTCCCTCGCGGCGGACGTGGCGCGCGGCGGGCGCGCGGACAACTGGCGGGTGCTGGCCGAGTACCGGGAGCTGAGCGCCACCTCCACGCCCGGCGACACGTTCGAGGAGCTGTCCCCGGCGATGCGCGAGGCGGTGGGCGCGCGGGCCGCCACGGTGTTCCAGCGGGTGTCCCGGGACGGCCGCTCCGCGCTGGTCGTCGGCATGCCCGTCATCTACGCCGGGCCGCAGTCCGCCGGGCGGCACCCGTCCGGTCTGGAGCTGTACCTGACCGTGCCGCAGCAGGAGGAGCAGGGGTACGTGGACGCCCTGGTCAGCGCGATCGAACGGGCCACCGTGCCGGCGCTCGGCCTGGCCGTCGTACTCGCCCTGCTGGCCGCGCGCGGGGTGCTGCGGCCGGTGCGGGAGCTGCGCCGGGCCACCCGCAGCATCGCGCGCGGCCGGCTGGACACCCGGCTCGTCGTGCGCGGCTCCGACGAACTGGCCGACCTGTCGCACAGTTTCAACGAGACCGCCGCCGCGCTGGAGGAGTCGGTGGCCGAGCTGCGGCGCATGGAGGCCGGCGCCCGGCGGTTCGCGGCGGACGTCTCGCACGAACTGCGCACGCCGCTGGCCGCGATGTCGGCGGTGACCGACGTGCTGGACGAGGACGCCGCCGGACTCGACGACGACACCGCGATGGCGGTACGGCTGATCAGCGAGGAGACGACGAAACTGGCCACGCTGGTGAACGACCTGATGGAGATCTCCCGGTTCGACGCGGGCGCCGCCGACCTGCACCTGGACGACATCGACCTGGCCGAGTCGGTACGGCGCACGCTGGCGGCCCGCGGCTGGCAGCGGACGGTGGCGGCCGAACTGCCGGCGCCGGGCGCGCTGCGCGGCCGGGTCGATCCGCGCCGCCTGGACGTGATCGTCGCCAACCTCGTCGGCAACGCGCTGCGGCACGGCGGACCGCCGGTGCGGGTGCGCCTGCGCGGCGCGGCGGGCCGGGAGGCGGTCATCGAGGTCAGGGACGGCGGGGCGGGCATCGCCGGCACGGTGCTGCCGCACGTCTTCGACCGGTTCTACAAGTCGGACACCGCGCGGTCCCGCAGCGAGGGCAGCGGACTCGGCCTGGCGATCACCACGGAGAACGTACGCCTGCACGGCGGCACCGTGCGGGCCGCCAACCACCCGGACGGCGGCGCCGTCTTCACGGTCGTCCTCCCGCTGCGGCAGGACGGCACGGACCAGGACGGCACGGGTCCGGACGGCACGGGTCAGGAGGGGAAGAGACCATGAGCACGAAGCCCGCACCGAGCCGGGCGCGGCCGGTCCGCCGCGCGCTCGCCCTGCTGCTCCTGGCCGCCGGTCCGCTCACCGCCTGCGGCATCCCGGCGACCGGGGTGATCGAGGCGGGGGCGCCCGCGAGCGGGGTCCGGGGACTGGTGTCCCCCGCCCCGTCGGCGACCCGGGCGCCGGACACCGCGACCGCCGCGGTGCCGCTGTACTTCGTCCAGGACGGGGCCCTGACCGCCGTCGCCCGGGCGCTGGCCGTCCCGGCCGAGCCGGCCAGCGCCGTGGCGCTGCTGTTCCAGGGCCCGGACCGGGCGGAACGGGCCCAGGGCCTGGAGAGCGAGCTGCCGCGCGGGGGCGCGGTGCCGGCCCTGCGGATCGACGGGGTGACGGTCACGGTCGGGCTGCCGGCCCGGGCCGGGACGCTGAGCGACACCGCCGTCGCCCAGCTGGCCTGCACGGCCGCCGCCGCCCGGCTGCACCAGGACCCGGAGCTGGGCACGGTCCTGGTGACCGTGGAGCAGCCCGACGGCCGGCTGGCGGGCCGCTCCAGCGACGACTGTCCGGGGCTGGCCCGGACCGCGGACACCGCCGCCCCCACCTCGGCGCCGCCCCGCTGACCGGCGCACGCGCCGGCTGCGTCTGGCACCCTGGCGGCAGGAACCGCACGGGGAAGGAACGTCATGATCATTTTCGGCACCAAGGGGTACCTCTACCAACTGGCGATACTGACGCTGGTGTGCGGCCACTGCGGCAACCCCGCCGCCCACCCGCTGCGCAAGCGGGTCACCCGGTTCACCCTGTTCTTCGTGCCGCTGTTCCCGGTGTCGACGAAGTACACGACCCAGTGCACGTTCTGCGGCACGGAGCGGAAGCTGACCGGCGAGGAGGCCGAGCGGTTGCTGGCGCAGGACGCGAGCGGCACCGTCAGCCGGCCGGTGTGACCGCCACCGCCAGGTCGTTGCCGGTGGTGAAGCAGGGGCGTACGACCGTGCCGCCCACCGGGACCGCGGGCTGCACGTGGATGTCCGCCCGGTCCGCGATGTCGTCCAGGAGGCGGGCGACGCGGACCGGGGGCGCGGTCGCGGCGGGCCGCACGAAGACGTCCCACACTCCCGCCCCGGGGCCGGCGACCAGTTCCGCGAGAGCGACGGTGAAGGTGAAGTCCCGGCGGTCGTCGGCGATCGCGGGTGCGACGGACCGTTCGGTGCCGGTGCCGCGCAGCCGCAGCCGTACGGCGGCCCCCGCGCCGAACTCCGCGCCGTGCAGCCGGGCCGCGACCGTCAGCGCGCCGCCGGCGACCGTGAGGGGGCCGGCCTCGGCGTGGGCGTCGCGCAGCCAGGTCCGGATCGCGAGGTACCCGTCCTTGGTGGCGTAGGGGATCCGGACCGCGACCGGCCCGGACCGGTCGCGGGTGTGGCCGTCCACCAGGGCGCGCAGGTCGAGCAGGCCGGGGCGCAGGCGCCGGCGCTCGCCGTCCGGTCCGTCGGTCAGGTACACGTCCCACCGGCCCTCCGCGAGCGCCGTCCCGGTCGGCAGTACGGCGGTGCGGTGGCCGTCCTCGGCCGCTTCGAGGGCCAGTGAGTGGCGGATCCGCTCCGGCAGGCCCTTCTTGGGGCGCAGCCGGATCAGCAGCCGCGGGTCCCGGGTGCCCGGCGCGAGGCGAAGGCCGAAGGTGATCCGGCCGTCCGCCCCGGTGGTGCAGCCGAGCCGTGCCTGCGGGGCCTGGTCCGTGGTCGTCGCCGTCATCGCCGTCCCCCGCGTATCGTGTTGAGCGCGCTGCTGCCGGTGGCGTGCACGGCGTCCCGGGCCGCGTAGCCCTGTCCGACCAGCACCTGGCGCACCGGATCGCGGTCCTGGGTGACCGGCCGGCCGGCGCGCCGGGCCTGCCGCGCCTCCTCGCAGAGCCGCTCGGCCTGGCGCACCACCGGCGCCGGGGCGAACCGCCGCGCGTTCTCGAGTGCCGAGCGGCCCATGCGGCGGCGCCGTTCGTCGTCCTGGACCAGTTCGAGCAGTGCCGCGCCGAAGGCCGCGGCGTCGCCGACCGGGACCAGCCGGCCGTCGACGCCGTCCTGGATGATCTCGCCGGGGCCGTAGGGGCAGTCGGTGCTGACCACCGGCAGCCCGCACCGCATGGCCTCCACGATGGTCATGCCGAACGGTTCGAAGTTGGAGGCGGCGGCGCCGATCGAGCCCTTGACCCACTCGGCCTCCATGGGCGCGGCGGCGCCCATGAGGGAAACATTGTCCGTCAGGCCGAGCCGCTCGACGAGCGCGCGCAGCCGGTCGTGCTCCTCGCCCTTGCCGTAGATCCGCAGGCGCCAGTCGGGGCGTTCGGCGACGACCCGGGCGAACGCCTCGATCAGCAGGTCGTAGCGTTTGACCGGGACCAGCCGGCCGGCCGCGACGACCAGTTTGGCGTCGCCGTCGGCGGGCGGCAGCGCGGGGTCGGGGACGCTGTTGGGCAGGGCCTCCACCCGGACGCCGGGCAGCCGCATCTTGCGCCGGTAGGCGGCGGCGTCGGCCTCGGTGACCGTGGTGAGCACGTCGAGCCGCCGGTAGGCGCGGCGCAGCGCGGTGCGCAGCCGGGAGGGGTGGTTGTCCAGGGTGAGGTGTTCCTGTCCGATCCGGGCGACGTGCTCGGGTGCCTGGAGCGCGAGGTGGACGTTGAGTCCGGGGCGGGTGCCGATCACCACGTCGGCGTCGATGTCGGCCAGGCAGGCGCCGATCCGCTCGTCGGTCAGCTCGCTGTACTGGTGGTGGCGGTACTCGGCGGCCGGGAACACCTTGGCCGGCCGCAGGTGCTGGGGGTGCTCCTTCTCCTGCCGCAGGTCCACCAAGGGTCTCAGCGACACCCGGGGATCCAGGGTGAAGTTGGGGCGCTCCCGGTGCCGCAGGACGGAGACGATCTCCACGGTGTGCCGTTCGGCCAGTGCCTGGGCCAGGTTGAACGTGGTGGTGATCGTGCCTCCGATCCCGTAGGCGTTGTGCAGGAGGAAAGAGATCTTCATGAGGGAGTAGACCGGATGCGCGTGCGAACGGTTGTCTGCCGTTATCGCTTCGTGGTCCACCCGTTCATCTGGCGTTTCCCGGGCGGCGGACCGGCGGCCGTCACTCGTCCGGGTGACGCCCGAACGGCGCCTGCTCCGGTCGGGTGAGTGCGGACCTGGGGCGTCCTGACCCGCTTATAGGGTTTCGCGGTGACTTCCACCCCAGTTGAGACCCAGGCCCCGCGCACCGGCGGTCTGGGCACCCTGCTCGTCATGTCCTGGAGCCGCGAGGCCCCCGAGGGCACCATCCCCTACATCCTCGCCTGCCCGCGCGGGGACGGCCCGGACGGACCCGAGGCGGAGTCGGCCGCCGCCGGACAACTGCTGGCCGACGCCGGCATCCCCGTGAAGCACGAACTCGTCGACGCGGCCCGGACACCCAGTCTGCCGGTCACCCTGCTGGTCCTGCCGGGCGCGGCGGTGCTCACCCTGCCGCAGGTGACCGCCCAGTTCGTGCCGCCCGCCGACTGGCTGGCGGCCGCCGCCGAGCACGGCTGCGCCTACCTCATCTTCACCACCCGCCCCTGGCCCGCCGACGCGGAGCCCGGTGACGTGCCGACGCTGGCCGGCTTCACCTCCGCCGAGGCGACCCTGAAGTCGGCGGCCCACGTGGTGCTGCCCGTGCGCAAGCTGCGCGGCTGAGCGACCCGCCGGCGGGCGGCGGCCGGTCCGCCCGCCGGCCCCTCGGGCGACCGGGGCGGCCTTGACAGATTTCGTGCTCATGACAGATTTGTTGACAGGTGCTCAACTCCCTTGTCGAGTACCGGTAGTTGGTTAAGGCTGTACCCCGGCCCGGAGCGGAACGCGACGCTCCTCGGGCCGTGTGCGCGATCCCGCGCACACCCCCCACAGACGCGCGCCCCACCCCGGGCGCGCGCTGCCCAGAGGAGGACCCCCTCGTTATGGCACGACTGCGGAGCAAGAGACTCAAGTTCGCCGCGATATCCGGCGTCGCGGCAGCCGCCCTGGCCGGCGGGCTCACCGCGATCCCCGCCCAGGCCGCCCCGGCCGTGGGCACCGTCCTCGCGGCCGGCTCCCCCACGGCGGTCAAGGACAGCTACATCGTCACACTGAAGAAGGACGCCGGACTCAAGGCGACCTCCGCGGCCGGCAAGGACGTCGTCGAGGAGTACGGCGGCACGGTGAAGAAGACGTACCGGAGCGCGCTGAACGGCTACACCGCGACCCTCTCCGCCACCGAGGCCGCGCGGCTGGCCGCCGACCCCGCCGTCGCCTCCGTCGAGCAGAACCAGCGCGTCGCGCTCGCCGACACCACGCAGTCCAGCGCCCCGTGGGGGCTGGACCGCGTCGACCAGACCTCCCTGCCGCTGTCCGGGACCTACACCTACCCGGACACCGCGGGCAGCGGCGTGACGGCGTACGTCATCGACACCGGCGTCCGCATCACCCACAGCGACATCAGCGGCCGCGCCTCCTACGGCTACGACGCGGTCGACGGCGACACCACCGCCTCCGACGGCAACGGGCACGGCACGCACGTGGCCACCACCATCGCGGGCACCACCTACGGCATCGCCAAGAAGGCGAAGATCGTCGCGGTCCGGGTGCTCGACAACAGCGGCTCGGGCACCACGGCCGGCGTGATCGAGGGCATCGACTGGGTGACCGACAACCACTCGGGCCCCTCGGTGGCCAACATGTCGCTCGGCGGCGGCGCCTCCTCCACCCTGGACACGGCCGTCCGCAACTCCATCGCCAGCGGCGTCACCTACGCCATCGCGGCGGGCAACAGCGCCGCCAACGCCTCCTCGTACTCCCCCGCCCGGGTCACCGAGGCCATCACGGTCGGCGCCACCACCAGCACGGACGCCCGGGCCAGCTACTCCAACTACGGCTCGGTGCTGGACATCTTCGCCCCCGGCTCCTCCATCACGGCCGGCTGGTACACCAGCGACACGGCGACCAACACCATCTCCGGTACGTCGATGGCGACGCCGCACGTGGCGGGCGCCGCGGCGGTCTACCTGGCCGGCCACACCTCCGCCACCCCCGCGCAGGTGTCCTCGGCCCTCACCGCCGGCGCGACGGCCAACAAGGTCACCAGCGCGGGCACCGGTTCGCCGAACCGGCTGCTGAAGATCGTTCCCTGACAACCGGGAATCCCCGCGGACGCGACCCGTCCGAAACCCCGTGACGCCCCCGGAGGCCACTCGCCTCCGGGGGCGTTTTCACTGGGCCAGAATGCTCAATCCTGCATGGAAACACAGTGTTTCAATCAAGCACGATCACCAAGTCAGGCGTTTCGGACCCTTGACACAGTCGGGATCCGGTCGATTTACTCCCGATCAGCGCCGACGTCGCAAGACCGGCCGGCGCCAGAGGTACGCCCAGCCGGTAGCTGGCCCCGCGCCAGGAGCCCGGCCCGAGTCGCCAGGACCGCTCACGGTGTCCGAGGCGGGGCCGTGCCCACCAGCCCGGGAGCTCGTGCGATGAGCCGTCAGCGGATGCCGGCGATGGATGCCGTCCGACCGGATGCCGTCCGACGCGGCGCCGGCCCCTCGCGCCGCGGGGTGCTGCGGGCCGGCGGCGGCGCCGTGCTCGGCACAGCCGCCGGGACCGCCGTCGGCGGGTGCGGAGCCGCCACGGACGACGGGGTCGCCGCCGACGGCACGGTCACCATCGAGGTGTGGCACGGCCAGGCCGACACCGCGAAGAAGATCCTGGAGGGACTGGTCGCCGACTTCGAGCGCGACCACCCCAGGATCCGCGTCGACCTGGGCGGCGGGGTGCTCTCGGACGTGATGCTCCAGAAGGTGACCGCCGCCCTGGCCGCCGGTTCCTACCCCGACATCGCCTACATCTTCGGCTCCGACCTGGCCCGGGTGGCCCGCGGTCCGCAGGTCGTCGACCTCACCAGCACCGTCGGCTCCGGTCCGCTGCCGTGGAAGAACTACTGGGCCGCCGCCCGGGACGCCGTCACCGTCAACGACCGGGTCAGGGCGGCACCGGCGGTGCTCGACGCGCTCGCCGTGGTCTGCAACAAGCGGCTGTTCCGCGCGGCCGGCCTGGACCTGCCCGAGGCCGGCTGGACCTGGCAGGACTTCACCGGCCTCGCCCGGCGCCTGACCGACAAGAACGCGGGCCGGTTCGGCACCGGCTGGCCCGGCACCGGCGACGAGGACACCGTCTGGCGGCTGTGGCCGATGATCTGGGACCTCGGCGGCGACGTGGTCGACGGCAGCGGCAAGGGCATCGGATTCGCCGACAGCGGGGTCCGCGCCCTGGAGGTGGTGGCCGAACTGGTCCGCGACAACAGCGTGTACGTCGATCCCAAGCCCGGCAGCGAGCAGATGTACCAGGTGTTCGCGTCCGGCCGGATGGGGATGGTGGTCACCGGTCCCTGGCAACTCCCCGACATCGAACAGGCGAAGATCGACTACCACGTCGTACCGCTGCCCACCTTCAGCGGGAAGCCGGTCACCATCTCCGGGCCCGACACCTGGACCCTGTTCGACAACGGCGCGGCCCGCACCCGGGCCGCCCGCACCTTCGTCACCTGGCTGACCCAGCCCGCCCAGGACGTCCGCTGGGCCGTCGGCGCCGGCAGCCTCCCGCTCAGCCGCCGCACCGAGGAGCAGCCCGCCTGGCGGCGCAAGGTCGCGGACACCGAGGGCCTGTCGGTGTTCACCGAGGCACTCGACAGCGCCCGCGTCCGCCCCGTCCACCCCGCCTACCCGGAGGTCTCACAGGCGCTCGGCCAGGCGATCGTCACCGTGCTGCTCGGCCGCGGCTCGCCCGCCGCCGCGCTGCGCTCCTGCGCCGACGAAGCCGACGCCGCCCTGCTCATACCGCGTTGAGGAGCCACCCCGCCATGGAGCGACTGCCCCGAGCCATCACCCTCGCGGACCCACCGGACCAACGACGCCGGGCCCTGGTCCGCAAGCGCCGCGCCGAGACGGCCACCGCCTGGGCCTACCTGTCCCCCGCGGTCCTGATCGTCCTGGGCCTCAGCATCGTCCCGGTCGTCTGGTCGCTGCTGCTGTCCTTCCAGGCCAGCGACCTGGTCACGCCCAGCCGCTGGGTCGGCCTGGGCAACTACCGCGCCCTCGCCCAGGATCCGCACTTCAGCCAGGCGGTCCGCAACACCCTGCTGTACACGGTGCTGTACGTACCGCTGAGCATGCTCGGCGGCCTGCTGCTGGCCCTGGTGCTCAACCGCCGCATCCGGTTCGTCGGTCTCTACCGCACCCTGATCTTCGTACCGTTCGTGCTGTCGGCGACCGCGCAGGGCGTGCTGTTCTCCTTCATCCTGGACCCGGAGTTCGGCGCCGCCAACTCGGTCCTGCACCATCTCGGCGTCTCCGCCCAGGGGTTCCTCACCGACCCCGGCCAGGCACTGCTGGTGCTGGTGGCGATCACCCTGTGGAGCGGCACCGGTTTCTGCGTGGTGGTCTACCTGGCCGCCCTCCAGGACGTCCCGCAGTCCCTGATCGAGGCCGCCCGGCTGGACGGCGCCGGCCGGCTGCACCTGCTGCGCCACGTCACCCTGCCCACCCTCACCCCGGTCACCGTCTTCCTCGTGCTGTGGCAGACCATCAACTCGCTCCAGGTCTTCGACCTGGTGTACGTCACCACCAAGGGCGGTCCGCTGGGCTCCAGCACCGTGATCGTCTACTTCATCTGGGAGCAGGCGTTCAAGAACGCCACCGCCGGTTACGGCGCGTCGGCCGCCTATGTCCTGGCCGTGACCCTCGGCCTGGCCGCCGGGATCGTCCGCCTCGCCCGGCGCCGCGGGCGCCCGCGTCCGGAAGGGGTTCGCGCATGACGACGACCACCTCGGCCCCGCCCGCCGCCCGCACCGCCGGGGCGGCCGGTTCCGCCGGGTCCGTGCGGCGCCGCCGGCGGCTGCCGTTCAGCCCCTGGCACCTGCTGCTCGTGCCGCTCGCCCTGACCTTCGCGGTGCCGCTGGGGTGGCTGCTGCTGAGCTCCGTGATGAGCGACGCGGAGATCAACCGCTTCCCGCCCGCGCTGTGGCCCGCCGGCATCGATCTCGGCGGCTACCGCTATGTGCTGGGCAACGCGATGTTCCCGCGCTGGTTCGCCAACTCGCTCATCGTCTCGGCCGTCACGGTCACCGCCAACCTCCTGTTCGGCTCGCTGGCCGGGTACGCCTTCGCCCGGATGCGGTTCGCGGGCTCCCGGCTGCTGCTGGGGCTGATGCTGGCCACGATGGCGGTGCCGTTCCAGCTGACCATGATCCCGACGTTCCTGGTGATGAAGAAGCTGGGGCTGATCGACACCCTCGGCGCGCTCATCGTGCCGTCGCTGGTCACGCCGTTCGCGGTGTTCCTGCTGCGGCAGTTCTTCCTCTCGCTGCCCCGGGAGCTGGAGGAGGCCGCCTGGATCGACGGCTGCTCCCGGCTGCGGGTGCTGTTCCGGATCGTGCTGCCGCTGTCCCGGCCGGCGCTCAGCACGGTGGCCGTGCTGACCTTCCTGACCACCTGGAACGACCTCACCTGGCCGCTGATCGCCATCAACCACGACACGCAGTACACGCTGCAACTGGGCCTGACCACCTTCCAGGGCCAGCACCACACCAAGTGGTCCGCGGTGATGGCCGGGAACGTGCTCACCGTGCTGCCCGTGCTGCTCGCCTTCCTCGGCGCGCAGAAGACCTTCATCCAGTCCATCACCTCCAGCGGCCTCAAGGGCTGAACCCGCCCGCCGCCTCCCGCACACGCCCGCACACTCCTGAACCCCCAGATGGAAGGCCCATGCCGCACACCTTCGACCTGCTCGTCGTCGGGGACGCCAACCCGGATGTCGTGCTCGGTCCGCTCGACGCCCCGCTCGCCTTCGACCAGCACGAACAGCTCGTCCCCGACGGGGCGCTCACCCTCGGCGGCTCGGCCGCGATCATGGCCTGCGGGGCAGCCCGGCTCGGGCTGCGGGTGGCGTTCGCCGGCCGGGTCGGCGACGACGACGCCGGCCGCTACGTACGGGACGCCCTCACCGCGCGCGGCGTCGACACCCGGGCACTGCGCGTCGACCCGGAGCTGCCCACCCCGCTCACCGTGGTGCTGACCCGGGCCGGAGCGGAGTCCGACCGGGCCATCGTCACCGCGCCGGGCACCCTGCGCGCCACCACCCCCGAGGACGTCCCGGCCGGCCTGCTGGCCGACGCCCGGCACGTGCACGCCGCCTCCTACTTCCTGCTGCCGGTGCTCGCCGCCGGGCTGCCCGGCCTGTTGCGCACCGCCCGCGCCCATGGCGCCACCACCTCCCTCGACACCAACGACGACCCGGCCGGCCGCTGGGACCCGGCCGGGCTGGCCGCCGTCCTGCCGCACACCGACTACCTGCTGCCCAACGCCGCCGAGGCCCGGCGGCTGGCGGGCACCGCGGACCTCGCCGAGGCCGCCGCCGCGCTCGCCGGGCGCGGCCCGGTGACCGTCGTGAAGAACGGCGCCGAAGGGGCGCTCTGCCACGACGGGCACACCGTGACCCGCGCCCCGGCCCTCCCCGCGCGGCCGGTGGACACGGTGGGCGCCGGCGACAGCTTCGACGCCGGTTTCGTGGCCGGCCTGCTGGCCGGACTGCCGCTCGCGGACACGCTCGAACTGGCCGCCGTGTGCGGCGCGTTGTCCACCCGTGCCGCCGGCGGCACCCCCGCCCAGCCCACCTGGGACGAGGCGTACTCCCTGATCACCCGCGAACGGAAGAACCCCGCATGAGCACCGCGCACCCGACCGCCCCCAAGATCGCCTTCATCGGCGCCGGCAGTGTCGTCTTCACCCAGGGCCTGCTCGCCGACCTGTTCGCGTTCGACGAGCTGAAGTCCGCGCACATCGCGCTGCACGACATCGACGCCGAGCGCCTCGCCACCGCCGAGGCGGCGGCCCGGTACATCGCCGCCGAGCGCGGCGCCCGGCCGACGGTCACCGCGCACGCGGAGCGCCGCGCGGCGCTGGTGGACGCCGACTTCGTCATCAACATCGTGCAGGTCGGTATGGGCGAGGCCACCCGCACCGACTTCGAGGTGCCGGCCCGCCACGGGCTGCGCCAGACCATCGGCGACACCCTCGGCGTCGGCGGCATCTTCCGCGCGCTGCGCACCTTCCCGCTGCTCAAGGCGCTCGGCGAGGACATCGCCGCGGTCTGCCCGCAGGCGTGGCTGCTCAACTACACCAACCCGATGGCGATGAACGTCCAGTACCTGGCCGAGGCGACCGGTCTGAGCCGGGTGGTGGGCCTGTGCCACTCGGTGTACTGGACGATGCAGGGCCTGTGCGAGCTGGTCGGGGTGCCCTACGAGGAGGTCACCTACCAAGCGGCGGGCGTCAACCACCAGGCGTGGGTACTGCGCTGGGAGCACCGGGGGCAGGATCTCCACCCCCGCCTGGACGCGCTCATCGCCGAGGACGAGCAACTGCGCCGGCGGGTCCGGGTCGACATGTACCGGCGGCTCGGCCACTACCCCACCGAGACCAGCGAGCACTCCTCCGAGTACGTGCCGTGGTTCCTGCACCACCCCGGCGAGATCGACCGGCTGCGGCTGCCCGTCGGGGCCTATCTGGACATCGTGGCCGAGAACGTGGCCGAGTACGAGAAGACCCGGGACGCGCTGGCCTGCGGGGCGCCGCTCACCGTCGAGGGCACGATGGAGTACGCGCCGCAGATCATCCACAGCATCGTCACCGGCACCCCGCGCACGGTGTACGGCAACGTGCCCAACCACGGCCTGATCGACAACCTGCCCGCCCGCGGTGCCGTCGAGGTCCCGTGCCTGGTCGACTCGGCCGGGGTGCAGCCCACCCGGATCGGTGCGCTGCCGCCCCAGTTGGCGGCCCTGAACCGGACCTATCTCAGTACCACCGACCTGGTGGTACGGGCGGCGACGGAGGACGACCCGCGGCACATCCGGCACGCGGCGATGACCGACCCGGCGACGGCGGCGGCGCTGCCCGTCGAGGAGATCTGGCGGCTGTGCGACGACATGGTCCGCGCTCACGCGGACCGGCTCCAGCCGTCACTGCGGGCGGTACTGGGCACCTGACGGCCCGCCCGGCCGGCCCGCGCCCGACCGGACCACCGCACGGGCCACCGCCGGCCGGGTGAGGACCTCGGTGCTGTCGACGAACTGGTCGACGGCGCCGCCCGGCGGCAGCGCCCGGAGCGCCGGGTCGGTGATCCGGGCGGTGAGCGCGTCGGCGAACCGTTCGGCGCGCAGCACCCGGAACGGCCGGCCGTGGTAGGGGCGGGTGGCCGGATCCACCGGATCGGTGAGCCCGAGCCGGTTGTGTCCGGCCGCGACGCTCTCGTACGCCGTGCCCAGGTGCCGCTCCCGGGTGCCCGGGCCGGCGGCGGCGAGGACCGCGCGGAGCACCGGAGTGAGCCCGGCCGCGCCCGGAACCCGGGCGAAGGCGCTGCCGAGCCATTTGCCGTACGGCGGGTACTGGCGGTCCATCAGCAGGCACAGTCGCATCAGGTCACGGACCAGCCGGGCGGCGACCACGGCGGCGCCGAGTTCGTCGCCCACCTCGCCGCAGCGCCCGACGAACGCCTCCTCCTGGGAGATGCGGCGCCACTGGCAGGCCAGCACATGCAGCCACAGGTCGTGCGGGTACCAGGCGAGCCGGGCGCGCGCGGTCGCCAGTGCCCCGAGCCCGTCGTGGAAGACGGCGCCCGAGGTCACCTCGGCGAGCCGCTGCGCCGGGGCGGACAGCCAGTCCGTCAGGGACACACCCCGGCCCGGGTCGAAGCCGAGGCGGCCGGTGAACCAAGTGCCGGGATCGGTGATGTCCACCGCGTGCCGGACCGGCCCGTCGGTCGCGGCCATCACCCGGATGCCGGCCTCGGCGGTGGCGGCGAAGTGGGTGGGATGGCCCAGAAAGGTCTTCGGCAGGCCGGTGGCGAGCCGGTCACCGATCGCCGTGGCGTGCCGGGCGAGGTCCTGTGGCCGCAGGAAGAGTTCCAGCCGAGGCCCCCATTCGTGGTCGCGGGAACGCGGGGTGTCGAACCCGAGTACCTCCGAGCCGCTGCCGAGCCGGGCGGCGGAGTACCCGATACCGGGTGCGGCCGCGTCCACCAGGGGCCGTACGGCCTCGTGGAAGAAGCGGCGGGAGAGTTCGAGGCCGGGGACGAAGGGGACTGGTGCGGTCATGCGGGGAGGGTGCCTGAGCGGCGGTGGCCGGGCGACCGGTTTTCGGCCGCCGCTCCCCCGGCGCGGCCGCCGCCCGCGCCGGAAAACCGGAGGCGGCCGGCGCACCGGCGGCGGTACCGTCCCCGGATGCCTGATGCGGACGGATACTTCGGAGAAGACGTCGCGGCGGTCTACGACGAGTCGTCGGCGGACATGTTCCGGCCGGAGGCCGTGGACCCCGCGGTTGATGTGCTGGCCGAACTCGTCGGTCAGGGGCGGGCGTTGGAGTTCGGGGTGGGCACCGGACGGCTGGCGCTTCCGCTGGCCGCGCGCGGCGTGCCGGTGCACGGCGTCGACCTGTCCCGGGCGATGCTGGAGCGGCTGCGTGCCAAGCCCGGCGGTGCCGGCGTCGGCGTGACGGTCGGGGACTTCGCGACCACCCGGGTGGACGGCGGCTTCGCCCTCGCCTACCTGGTGTTCAACACCATCAACAACCTGACCACGCAGGACGCCCAGGTGGACTGCTTCCGCAACGCCGCGCGGCACCTGGAGCCGGGCGGCCGCTTCGTGATCGAGGTGGGGGTGCCCGCCCTGCGCCTGCTGCCGCCCGGGCAGAGCGCCGTACCGTTCCACATCTCCGACACGCGGTGGGCGTTCGACACCTACGACGTCGTGTCCCAGGCGATGAGTTCGAACTACGTGACCGTCGTCGACGGGCGCGCCACGCACCGGTCCGTCCCGTTCCGGTACGTGTGGCCGGCCGAGCTGGATCTGATGGCGCGGCTCGCGGGCCTGCGGCCGTACGCCCGCTGGGACGGGTGGTCGCGGGCGCCGTTCACCGCCGAGAGCACCGGGCATGTGTCGGTGTGGGAGAAACCGGCGGAGTGACGGCGGGCGCCGCCCTGCCCCGGTGTCCCGGCGCGCGGCCGGCCCGGCTGCCCTCGCGGGCAGCCGGCCCTGCCTCGGCGGCTCCTGACGCCACCCGGCCGGGACGCTATCTTCCGTGCGTGAGGATCACGTCTCCCCGGCCGCCGTACCCCGCGCGCCGTCGCACCCCCGTCGCAGCGCCGGTCCGGCCACCGCGCGAGGGCGCCGTCGCTCCCGTGGCGGACGGCCGGTGAACGACGAGCGCACGACGGGGGCACCGGCCGTGCCCGGTCAGCCGTTCCCCGCCGACGCCGGACACGTCGGCCCGCAGGCCCGCCCGGAGCCCCTCGGCGCCACGCCCCCGGAACTGGAGCCGCGGCCGGATCCGGAGCGGGACGAGCGGCCCGCCCGGCAGCAGGAGCGGCGCAAGCGCCGGGGGCCGGGCCCGGTCGTCCTGCTGGTACTGCCGGGGCTGGTGACCCTGTCCGGGGTGGCGGGCTTCTTCGCCCTGAACGGCGGCTTCCCCGTCGAGGCGGAGCAGGCGGCCGGCCCCGAGCAGGCCACGGCGGCCGATGTCGACGACTCCTACATCCCGTGGCTGCGCGAGGCGGCCGACGGCTGCGCGGTCGTCACCCCCTCCGTGCTCGCCGCGCAGATCGACCAGCTCTCCGGCTGGAGCAACGACACGGGGAAGCTCTCGGGCCAGAAGGGCATCGCCGCCTTCACCGACGACCAGTGGCAGAAGTGGGGCAAGGACGCCGACGGCAACGACCGCTCCTCGCCCCGCGACCCGGCGGACGCCATCATGGCCCTCGGCCGGCAGGACTGCGCGCTGGCCGCCGAGGTGACCGACCTGCGCACCGACGGCCGGGTCAACGGCGACCTCGTCGACCTCACCCTCGCCGCCTACGCCCTGAGCGTGGACGAGGTGGCGGGGGCCGGAAAGGTGCCCGACGACGCGCGGACCTACCTGTCCGAGGTCGACAAACTCCTGCCGCGCTACGAGTCGCTGGACCAGGAGAGCTCGGGCGGGGCGCCCGCCGCGGCCGGCGCGATCCTCGCCGCGCCCGTGCAGACCCTCACCGTCACCTCGCCCTACGGCTCCCGCCAGCACCCGCTGACCGGGGTGACCAAGCTGCACACCGGCGTCGACTTCGCCGCCACCCAGGGCTCCCCGGTGTTCGCCGCGCGCGGCGGCCAGGTCGTCTTCGCCGCGTCCACCAGCGCGTACGGCAATCGCATCGTGGTCGACCACGGCACCATCGAGGGCAAGCGGCTCCAGACGACGTACAGCCACCTGTCGGCGATCGAGGTCGCCGTGGGCCAGACGGTGGAGACCGGAACGCAGCTCGGGCGGGCCGGTTCCACCGGCCTGTCCACCGGCCCGCACCTGCACTTCGAGGTCATCTACGACGGCTACTACTCCGATCCCCAGCCCTGGCTCGCCCCCTCGGGCTGACGTGAGGCGGGGCCGCCGGGTCCGGACGGGTCGGTGCGGCGCTCGCCGGTGACCTTGGCGGACGGCAGCCGGCCCGCCCTGGACGTCCCGGTGAGGGTGTCGCCGTCGACCGTCACGGCGAAGGCGAGGTTCAGCCGCAGCGGCTTGGTGACGGACTGCCTCCAGGTCAGCCGGTCGCCGTCGAGGACGACGTCGGTCAGCGGCACCTCCTCGTCCGCCGCGCGGGCGGTGCCGGTCAGGGCGCCGTCCCGGCGGCGGAGTTCGACGGCGGCCGTCAGCCTGCCGACGGGGGTGGACATGGTCAGGTCCCAGATGCCTTCGACGCGGTGCATGACGCGGTGCTTCCTCACGGTGTGGCCGGGGGGGGCTTGTGGTCAGGTGGTCACGTGGTCAGAGGGAGGCCGGCCGCGGGCCGGTGGCGCGCCAGACGATGCCGCGCCGCTCGTGGGCGAAGAGTTCCTCGACGGCGTGGGCGACGCGGGGGCCGATCCCGCGGTCCAGGAGGTGCAGGGCGAGGTCGAGTCCGGAGGTGACGCCGGCGCCGCTGACCAGGTCGCCGTCGTCCACCACGCGGGCACGCACCGCGTGGGCGCCGGTGGCGTCCAGCAGGTCCATGCCGAGGTGGTGGGTGGTGGCGTGGCGTCCTTCGAGCAGACCGGCCATGGCGAGGAGCGCGGAGCCGCCGCAGACGGTGGCGACCTTGACCTCGGGATGCGCCATCGCCGTCCTCATCAGCTCGGGCAGCCGGGTGGTCAGGGCGCGGCCCAGCCGTACCGGGACGAGGTCGTCCGCGTCGCCGGGTTCCGCTCCGGGTTCGCCGACGCGGCCCGAGGCGCCGGGGACCAGGACCCAGCCCGGGCGTTCCGGGTCCAGGGCGGCGCTCGCGCGCAGCGTCAGGCCGCCGGTGCCGCCGACCACCTCGCGGGGCCCCTCGGCACAGACCAGCTCCACGCTCACCGCGCCGCCGGTGGCGGTGCGGCCGCCGTGCAGGACCTCGAAGGGGGCGACGACGTCGAGCGGGTCGAAGCCGTCGAACAGGACGATCTGGACGTGCATGGCACTTCCTCACGAAGGGATGGGGAGGGGCGGGTCGGTGGTCCCGACGCTAGGCGCCGGCCGGTGCGCCTCCCAGTGGCGTGAGTGACACCTTGCGACGGGAAAGTGCCAGCCGCCCAATTTCCGGTCGCTCGCCGGTTCAGCCGGTCTTCTGCGGGCCGCGGCGGGTGTGAACGGCATCCGGCGGCACGGTACGTTCTCGCCATGCACACCATCGCCGTACTCGCCCTGGAACAGGTGATCCCGTTCGACCTGTCCACGCCGATCGAGGTCTTCACCCGGACCCGGCTGCCGGACGGGCGCCCCGGCTACCGGATCCGGGTGTGCGCGCAGGAGCCGGAGGTGGACGCGGGGACTTTCACGCTGCGCGCGCCCTGGGGGCTGGACGGACTCGAGGGCGCCGACACGATCATCGTGCCCGGTACTGCCACCCCGTCGGCGCCGCTGCCGCCGGCCGTCCGGGACGCCCTGCGGACGGCGGCGCGGGACGGCACCCGGATCGCCTCGATCTGCTCGGGCACCTTCCCGCTGGCCGCCACCGGCCTGCTGGACGGCCTGCGGGCCACCACCCACTGGGTCGCGGCCGACCTGCTGGCCGCGCGGTACCCGCGGGTCGAGGTGGACCCGGACGTCCTGTACGTGGACAACGGGCAGTTCCTCACCTCGGCCGGCGCCGCCGCCGGACTGGACCTGTGCCTGCACATGATCCGCCGCGACTACGGCTCGGCCGTCGCCGCCGACGCCGCCCGGTTGTCCGTCATGCCGCTGGAACGGGAGGGCGGGCAGGCGCAGTTCGTCGTCCACGACTACGCGCCCCGGCCCCAGGGCTCCGTGCTGGAACCGCTGCTCGGCTGGCTCCAGGAGAATCTGGGCCGCGATCTCACCCTGGCCGACATCGCCGCCCAGGCCGGGACCAGCACCCGGACCCTGATCCGGCGTTTTCGCGAACAGACCGGTACCACCCCGCTCCAGTGGCTGCACCGCGCCCGCGTCCGCCGGGCCCAGCATCTGCTGGAGACCACGCACCACCCGGTGGAACGCATCGCCGCGCAGGTCGGCTTCGGCTCCCCCACCGCCTTCCGGGAGCGGTTCAAGCGCACCACGGGCGTCAGCCCGCACGCCTACCGCCGCACCTTCGCCTCACCCGCCCCGAACTGACCCGCGCCGCCGCCCGGCCGCCGCCAGGGCCCGCGCGGCGGCGGCCGCCAGCCGGGGCCGGTCGCGCACGAACCGCCGGGCGGCCCGGGCCGGTTCCCGCGCCAGCAGGTGGACGGCGGCGCCCGGCACCGGACGGATCACCGCGCCCTCGTACACCCGCAGGTCGCGGGTCTTGAGCGACTCCTTGTAACGGGCCGGCCCGGTCCCGAGGTCGACCATCCGGACCCCGTCGGCCGCGGCGGCCTCCAGCATCCGCAGTTGCAGCACCAGGCCGGGCGAGTACTTGCCGTAGGCCCGGTCGTAGGCCGGGAACCACCAGGAGAGCACCGTGGCCGAGCGCAGCCCGAAGTGGGCGGCGACGGGCCGGCCGGCGGCGTAGAGCACGGAGAGCAGGCCGCGGCACTCCGGTTCGCCGCCCTGGGCGAGCAGTCCCACCAGCCTGTTGATCCACTCCTGGGCGAAGCGGTCCCGGCGGCCCGTGCGGCGGTACTGCGCCGACTTCCACCGCATGAGTTCCCGCAGCACCGCCGGGTCCCGGGAGTCGAGGACGAAGCGCACCTCGCCGACCTGCCGGGCGAGCCTGCGTTCCTTGGCCCGGGTCTGTCTGACGAACCCCGGGGCCGTCCCGCGCAGTCGCTCCAGGTACCGGTCGAAACCGGCGTCGATGTCGACGACCGGGGAGGCGAGTTCCTCCACGGCGTGCGCGGCGAAGGTGTGCTGGCCGTCCTCCAGGCTGTCGAACTCCCAGGACGCCAGGCCGCACGCCCGCAGCAGCCGGCGGGCGTCCACCCCGGTCCCGGGGCGCAGTACGGCTCCCTGGCTGTCCGAGACGCCGAGCCCGATGGCCCGGCCGCGGCCCAAGGGGCTCCTCTCGTAGGGGAAGTAGCCGGCCGGCGCACCGTCCTCGTGGAGGACCGCGACGCGGGCCCCCGGCCGCACCCGGCCGACGGCCGCGGTGAACGCCGGGTCGAGGAACGGGTTCGCCGGTGCCCCCGACAGGGCGCGGATCTCCCGCCACAGCTTGATGTGGTCCGGGCCCAGTTCGTCCGGCCGCAGAACCAGAATGCGCTTTCCCGGCATGGCTGCCGCCTCCCGTGTGGTCGGATCGAGGACACACGCGGGCCTGCGCGTCACCGCGTCCCGGCGCCGGACAGCCGGCGGGCCGCGGGGCGAGGCCCCGTCACCGCTCGCGGCGCTCAGCAGCGAAACGTCTGGAGGAGATCCGTGCCCGGGGGCGGGCCGCCGGGGGCCGGGCGTTCGACGGTGACCTCTGTACCCCCTCGCGGTGCTCTCCGACTGCGTTGTCTACCCGAGCCCCGGCG
>NZ_JBFAAP010000069.1:0-34452 GCF_040639815.1 Streptomyces sp. NPDC023723 | reverse complement strand
TCATCAACACCAACCCCCCCGCCCCCCGCCCCGGTCCCCTTGTCTCCGCGCCCCCTGGCGGGCGGGGGGGCGTGCGCCCCCCCGGGGGGGCCCCCCCCCCACCCCCCCGGCGTCACCAGATCGTTCCTAAGATTGTTAACAAAACCGTTGACACTGTCTGGCCGGAAACTTAGCGTCTAGCCACCAACGGGTCGAGCCGCACGAGCCGCGCGGACCCGCTTCATAGACCCCCTCCAGGGAACTCGTCCTGGTCGAGAGGAAAACAACGATGTCCTCCTCCCCCGCTCTGTCCTCCCGGGGCAGCAGACTGGCTCTGCTGGTCGTCGTCCTGTGCTGGGTCGCCGTGCTCTTCGACGGCCTGGACATGTTCATCTACGGCTCGGTGCTGCCGCACATGCTCGAGGAGAAGGCGCTCGGGATCACCTCCGGCCAGGCGGGCGACCTCGGCAGCTACGCCACCTTCGGCATGCTGGTCGGCGCGCTGGCCGCGGGCACGGTCGCGGACCGGATCGGCCGCAAGAAGCTGATGCTGTCCTGCGTCACGCTCTTCTCGCTGGCCTCCGGCCTGTGCGCGGTGGCGAACAGCGTCACCGTCTTCGGCCTCGGCCGGACCCTGGCCGGGATCGGCCTCGGCGGGCTGCTGCCCACCGCGATCAGCATGGTCTCCGACTACGCCCCCAAGGGCCGCGCCGCGCTCACCATCGGCCTGCTGATGACCGCCCACCACGCCGGCGGCATCCTCTCCGCCTACGTGGCCCTGTGGATCGTCGAGCCGCTCGGCTGGCGTGCCGCGTTCTGGGTCTGCGTGGTCCCGCTGCTCTTCGTCCCGGTGCTGCTGAAGTGGCTGCCCGAGTCGCTGAGCTTCCTGGTCGCCCAGGGCCGCCGCGACGAGGCCGCCGCCCTCGCCGCCCGCTACGACGTCGAGGTCCCCGCCCCCAGGGCCGGCAAGGCCGCCGGCGCCCGCTGGGGCAACCTGGCCGCCCTCTTCCAGGGCCGCGAGTGGGTCCAGACCCTGCTGTACTGGCTGGCCTCCTTCGGCGGCCTGCTGCTCGTCTACGGCGTCGCCACCTGGCTGCCCACCCTGATGCGCAGCGAGGGCTACGAGCTGGGCTCGGCGCTGACCTTCGTGGTGCTGTTCAACCTCGGCGGCATCGTCGGCATGCTGATCGCCGGCCGTGCCTCCGACCGGTTCGGCGCCCCGCGCATCTCGGCCATCTGGTTCGCGCTGACCGCCGCCGGTGTCTTCCTGCTCAGCGTCCACATGCCGCTGGCGCTGACCTTCGTGGTCGTCTTCCTCACCGGTGTCTTCCTCAACAGCGCGCAGACCATGATCTACGCGACGGTGTCCATCGCCTCCACCCCCGACAGCCGCGCCACGGCGGTCGGCTGGACCTCGGGCATGGGCCGCTTCGGCGCGGTCTTCGGCCCGTGGCTGGGCGGTCAGCTGCTCGCCGCGAACAACGGCGACTGGGGCTTCACCGCGTTCGCGCTGGCCGGTGTGTCGTCGATGGTCTTCATCGGCATCGCCGCGGCGCGCGCCTCGCGGCGCGGTGCGGTGGAGCCGGACGGCCAGAAGCTGGTCAGCGCGCACTAGCTCCGCCGGCCGGGCTGAGCTTTTCGGCCGCGGGTGCGTCGTGGTTGAGCGCGCAGTTCCCCGCGCCCCTGGGGACATGCATGTGCTGCATGTCCTAAAGGGGCGCGGGGAACTGCGCGGCCCGCCACCACGCGCCCGCGGCCGGCACTCAGTGTCCGCGTCCCCGGCGGGACAGCCAGGCGGCGGCCAGCGCGCCGGATATGTTGTGCCAGACGGAGAACACCGCGGCCGGCAGCGCGGCCAGCGGGCTGAAGTGGGCGGTGGCCAGCGAGGCCGCGAGGCCGGAGTTCTGCATGCCGACCTCGAAGGCCATCGCACGGCTGCCCGCCTCGCCGAGCCGGCCGACCTTCCCGGCGCCGTACCCCAGCGCCAGGCCCAGGCCGTTGTGCAGCACCACGGCGACGAACACCAGCAGCGCCGCCGACTTGATGGCGGCGGCGCTGCCCGCCACCACCACGGCCACGATCACGGCGATGGTCAGCGCGGAGAGCCACGGCAGCGCCGGCAGCGCCCGGGTCACCCACCGGCTCGCGACCAGCCGGACCAGGATCCCGGCGACGACCGGCAGCAGTACCGTCTTGAGGATGTCGGTGACCATCGACCCGGCGTCCACCGGCAGGTACTCGCCGGCCAGCAGCAGCGTCAGCGGCGGGGTGATCAGCGGGGCCAGCACCGTGGAGACGGTGGCGACCGAGACCGACAGCGCGACGTCGCCGCGGGCCAGGTAGGTGACCACGTTGGAGGCCGTGCCGCTGGGCGCGCAGCCGACCAGGATGACACCGGCGGCGAGCTGCGGGGAGAGCTGGAGCAGGTGGGCGATGGCCCAGCCGAGCCCCGGCATGATGACGTAGTGCGCGACCAGCCCGAGCGCCACCGCCCAGGGCCGCCTGGCGACCCCGCGGAAGTCCTCCGGGGTCATGGTGACGCCCATGCAGAACATCACGACGCCCAGCAGATAGGGCACCGCCTCGCTCCAGCCGGAGAAACTGCCCGGAAGCAGCAGCCCGAGGGCGCCGGCGAGCAGGACCAGAACCGGGAAAACGGTGACGGCGCGCCGTGCGGCGCGGTCACCGGTGGTCTGGACAGGGTCGTGGTGTTCGGATCGTTCGGTACTCACCGTGCGAGACAACGCCTGGTCAGGGGCGCGACGCAAGCGTGTCTCGGGATGTGATCAGTCACATCGGCCGCGGTGGTACGGGCTTCAGTCCTTGCCCATCTGGTCCTCGTCCGACAGGTGCTCCACCGTCTTGCCGGTTTCCGTGAACGTCCGGGTCACATGGCCCGAGGAGTACACCCACAGGATGCGCAGCGGGGTGTCACCGACATTGCGGAACAGGTGCGGAATGGGGGAGGGGATGTAGGTGGTGTCGTAGCGCTCCAGCTTCGTCACCTCGCCGTCGACCCACACCTCCGCCGAGCCGTCGAGGACGGTCACGTGCTCGTCGCAGTTGTGCGAGTGCAGCGGCGCCCCGGACCCCACCGGGTACACGCTCATGCCGCTGGTGATGCGGTTCTCCCCGCCGGCCGACGGTGTCGTGATCAGGGGCGTGGTCACCACGGCGCCGCCCCGGTCCAGCAGGGGCACGGACGCGGCCTTGATGATGGTGGTCATCGTGGGGGTTCCTCTCCGGTCAAGGTGTTGCGTCGACCGACGTTAGGTCGCGCGGGCGCGAATCGGTGCCCTGTCGCGTGCAGGTTTACGTTGCGCTCCGGGAGGGGTGTGCTTCATCGGCCCGGCTGTACCGTCACCTGTCACCGCAGGGCTTCGACCCGTTGCGGAAACGAGTCGGAAAGAAAAGGCAGGTATCGGCCAGATGAGGCTCCCCGTTCTCACCGAAGCGGAAATGGACCAGCGGCAGAAGGAGTTGGCCGCTCGTATCGCCGGCCGCCGCGGCGCGGTCCGCGGCCCCTTCCGGGTCTGGCTGCACAGCCCGGAGATGTGCGAACGGGCCGAGTCGCTCGGCGCCTTCGCCCGCTTCGACTGCTCCCTGCCCAAGCACCTGCGGGAGCTGACGCTGCTGATGGCGGCCCGCAACTGGGACGCGCAGTACTCCTGGAACGCGCACGTCCACCAGGCCATCGAGGCCGGTGTTCCCGAGGCGGCCGTCAAGGCCATCGCCGAGAAGCGCGAGGCGGTCTTCGACAACGCCGCCGACCAGGCGTTCTACCAGTTCTGCAAGGAGATCCTGGAGGAGCACTTCGTCACCGACGAAACCTTCGCCGCCGCCCAGGAGCACTTCGGCAGCAAGGGCCTGGTGGACACCATCGGCGCGCTCGGCAACTTCACCATGCTCGGCATGTGCCTCAACACCTTCCAGGTGGACCTCCAGGCCGACAAGGAGCCCCCGTTCCCGGACGTCCGCGGCTACGGCCGGGTGACTCCCGACGGCGACGGCGACCGGCCATGAGTGCCGTACTGGACCCGGCGGAAACCGGCGCCCGGGCGGTGCTGCGGGTGCGGGGCGTCACCAAGAGCTTCGGCGGGGCCGCCGCCCTCAAGGGCGTCGACCTCGACCTGTACCCCGGTGAGATCCACGCCCTGATGGGCATGAACGGCGCCGGCAAGTCCACCCTGGTGCAGGTCCTCAGCGGCGTCCACCAGCCCGACGGCGGCACCGTCGAGCTGGGCGGCGAGCGGCACGGCGGCCTCACCGTGCGCCGGGCCCGCAGGCTCGGCATCTCCTCGGTGCCGCAGCGCCGGGAACTGGCGATGGGGCTCACCGTCGCCGAGAACGTCATGCTGGGCGATCTGCCCACCCGGGCCGGCGCGGTCAGCTGGAAGGCGGTCCGCGCCCAGGCGCACACCGCGCTCACCGGACTCGGCATCGACATCGACGTGGACCGGGTCGCGGGCAGCCTCACGGTCGCCGAGCAGACCATGGTCGAGGTGGCCCGCGAGGTCCGGCGCGGCGGCAAGGTGCTGATCCTGGACGAGCCGACGGCCTGCCTCAGCGCCAAGGACGCCGGGCAGGTCCGGTCCCTGGTGCGCCGGCTGCGCGACGAGGGCGTCGCCGTGGTCTACATCTCGCACTACATCGACGAGGTCATGTCGATCGCGGACCGGGTCACCGTGCTGCGCGACGGCGCCCTGGTGCGCAGCGCGCCGGCCGCCGAGCTGGACCCGGCCTCGCTGGTGCGGGCGATGGTCGGCCGGGACGTGGTCTCCACCCGCCCCGAGCGCCCGACGCCCAAGGACGACCACGGGCTGGTGGTGCGCGGCCTGTCCCACGGCCGCGCCATCCGCGACTTCACCGTCGAGGTCCGCAAGGGCGAGATCGTCGCCGTCCTCGGCCCGGCCGGCGACGCCCAGTCCCGCCTGTTCGACCTGCTGTCCGGCCGCCGGCGCCCCGACACCGGAGAGGTGCGCGTCGACGGCCGTCCGGTGCCCTTCGGCAAGGTCGACGCGTCCCTCCGGAGCGGCCTGCGCTGTGTCACCGGGGACCGCCGCTCGCTCGGCCTGGTGCAGGGCATGACCGTGGACGAGAACCTGATGCTGGCCGGCGACCGGTTCGCCCGCCGCCGGCTGCACCGCGCCGCCCACCTGGCCCGCCGCGCCGCCCCGGTACGCACCACCTACGGCGTCGTCGCCCTCACCGGCAACCCGCCGGTCGGCTCGCTGTCCGGCGGCAACCAGCAGAAGGTGCTGCTCGGCAAGTGGCTGGAGACCGAGCCGGTCGCCTGCTTCCTGGAGGACCCCACCAACGGGGTGGACGTCGCCGCCATGGCCGACATCCACACCCTCGTCGACGACCTCGCCGCCCGCGGTGTGGCCGTCCTGCTCGCCTCCTCCTCCGCGGAGGAGGTCATGCGCCTGGCCGACCGGGTCGTCGTGGTGAGCGCCGGCCGCACCGTCGCCGAGCACGACATCAACGCCATCACCCGCGACGAGCTGGTCGCGACCGCACTCGGAGGTCAACCGCAGTGAGCCTCAAGACCCCCTCCGCCGCCCCGGACACCGTGGCCGACGGCCCGCCCGGCCGGCCGGACACCCGCCCCGGGGCCCGGAAACTGCTGCATGTCCCGCACGGCGGCCTGATCCTCGTACTGATCCTGGTCTGTGTGTTCACCGCCGTGCAGGCGGACGCGTTCACCTCCTCGCAGAACCTGCTCAACGTGCTGCGCCAGATCAGCGTCAACGCCGTCATCGCGGCCGGCCTGACCCTGCTGATGACCTCCGGCGGCATGGACTTCTCCATGGGCTCCAACGCCGCCGTCACCCTGTGCGTGGGCGCCCAGCTGCTGGACAGCGGCTGGTCCACGCCCGTCACGGTCGTCATCTGTCTCGCCCTGGCCACCCTGATCGGGCTGGTCAACGGGCTGGTGGTGACCTTCACCCGGGTCGCCCCGTTCGTCGCGACCCTGGCGTCCGCGATGCTCCTGGACGGCGTCGCCCTGCTGGTCCTGGACGGCATGAGCGTCACCATCGGTGACAAGATGTCCGCGCTCGGCAACGACGAGATCGTCGGCGTGCCCTACCTGACCGTCGTGGCGGTGCTGGTGCTCGCGCTGATCGGCGTCACCATGCGGTTCACCACCTTCGGCCGGGACGCGTTCGCGATGGGCGGCAACGAGCACGTCGCGCGGCTCAGCGGCATCAACGTCAACTGGCGCAAACTCGCCCTGTACGCGCTGGCCGGCGTGCTCGCGGGCCTGGCCGGCCTGATGCTGCTCTCCCGGCTCGGCGCCGCCGCGCCCAACACCGCGGGCCTCCAGACCCAGCTGACCGCCGTCGCCGCGGTGGTCATCGGCGGCACCTCGCTGGCCGGCGGCCACGGCACGGTCATCGGCACCGTCTTCGGCGTGGTCCTGCTGGGGGTCGTCGGCAACGCGCTGAACCTGCTCCAGGTCAACAGCAACTACCAGCTCGTGGTCACCGGCGGTGTGCTGCTGGTGGCGGCGATCATCAACGAGTTCCAGCGCAAGTCCGCACCGGGCCATTAACGGCCCGTCGCATCCGCACACACCGTTCGCCTTCGCGCATCCCCCAACCCGGCGCCCCCCCACACGCAAGAACCTTCTCTTCGACGATGCAGGAAAGGCTCAACCCACCATGAAGCCCACCCACCGCTCACGCCGCACCGTCGCGGCCTCGCTCGTCGGCGCCGCCGCCCTGGTGCTCTCCGGATGCGGTTCCGGCGACGACAGCGGGGGCGCCGCCGAAGGCTCCGTCTCCCTCGGGTTCGTCAACGGCTCCAACACGCACTTCCACTCCTGTCTGCTCAAGGCGGTCGAGCAGGAGGCCGAGGCGCAGGACGCCAAGGTCTACTCGGCCAACTCCAAGCAGGACGCCGGGACCGAACTGTCCAACATCGAGGACATGATCTCCCGCAACGTGGACGCCCTGATCGTGCAGACGGTCAACGTGGACGCCCTGGAGGGCGACATCGCCAAGGCCAAGAGCGCGGGCATCCCGATCTACCTGACCTCGGTGGCCACCTCCGACATGAACGACGTGCTCGGTGCCGCCGTGGTCGACCTGAAGAAGGTCGGCGCGCTGGACGCCGGGTGGATCGAGAAGGACGCGGCCGGGAAGGCCGCCACCGTCGGCATCGTGGCCGGTGCCCCGGGCGCCGCCTCCGACCTGCTGGTGGGCGGGTTCCAGGACGCGCTGCCGAAGACCGCGAAGGTGGTCGCCAACCAGCCCGGCATGTTCAACCCGGCCAAGGCGCAGGACGTCGCCGAGAACATGATCCAGGCCCATCCCGACCTGGACTACGCCTTCGTCGCCAACGAGGAGATGGCCTTCGCCGTGCGCAAGGCGTTCGACGCGGCCGGCGCCGAGGACGTCAAGATCGTCTCGGTGAACGGCACCGAGGAGGGCATCGCGGCGGTGGAGGACGGCCGGCTCGCCGCGACCGTCGCCAACTCGGCGCTGACCATCGGGCAGACGGCTGTGAAGAGCACCGTCGGCCTGCTCGACAAGAAAGAGGGTGTTGACAAGATCTCCGACATTCCTCTTGTCTTGGTCACGAAGGACAACCTGAGCGAGGCTCCGCAGTACTGCCCGAAGTAACCCCCGGGCCCCACCGGTCACCGGCGCCGCACTCCTGTCCCGAGCCGCACATCCCGCCCGCCGCACGTCCGGCCTGCCCCGTGGACCCACCACCGGGGCGGGCCGACGGCACGACGGGCCTTCGCTCCCCGTACCGCGGACGCCGGTCGGACGGGGAGCGGCCTCCGGAGGAAAACATGGACCGCTTGCTCCTCATGCACAGCTTCGTGACCGTCGCCCAGGTCGGCAGTTTCAGCGGAGCCGCCAAAAAGCTCGGATCGTCGGGCTCCCTGGTCTCCCGCCATGTGGCGGAGCTGGAACGCCAGGTGGGGGTCCGCCTGGTCAACCGCACCGCCCGCTCGGTCAGCCTCACCGAGCCGGGCCAGCGCTACGCGGAGTTCGCCGCCCGCATCCTGGACGAGATCGAGGCCGAGGACGCCGGCATCGCCCAGCTGCACGACCGCGCCGAAGGCACCCTCAGCGTCATCTGCCCCAAATGGATCGGCAGCCTCGACCTCGGCGACGCCATCGCCGCGTTCTCCGCCGCCCATCCCAAGATCCACATCCGCTTCGAACTGGGCGGCATGTCGGACCGCACCTACGACTTCCTGGACAGCGGCTTCGACATCGCCTTCCACACCCGGGACCTGCGGGACTCCAGCGTCCGGCTGAAGAAGATCTCCTCGCTGCCGTTCGTGCTGTGCGCGTCGCAGGAGTACATCGAGCGGCACGGCCCGCTGACCCACCCCAACGACCTCGCCCACCACGACTGTCTGGTGCACGTCAACGACCCGGTGTGGCGGATCGGCCACGGCCACGCCAGCACCCTGCACAAGATCCGCAACATCGCCTTCTCGTCGAACTCCTACATCGCCCTCCAGAAGGCCGCCGTGCACGGCCGCGGCATCGCCCTGCTGCCCCAGCGCCCGGTCCACGACGACATCGCGGCCGGCGCCCTGAAGGTGCTGCTGCCGGAACTGGCCGTCCCCGACCGCCCGCTCTACGCGATCTACGGCCCCGGCCAGGACACCCCGCGCAAGGTGAGTGTGTTCCTGGACTTCCTCGCCGAATGGTTCTCCCAGAACCCCATTCCGGCCATCCGCCCCTGAACCCGGGCGCGCAAGAAAGGGTTGCGCACTCGACGGCCCTCGGACCATTGAGGCCCCGCGCCCGCAAACCTACGCTCACCAGGCGAGACGGAAACGAGGAAGCCATGGGAATCCAGCGAATAGAGTCGGTCACCTACAGCATCGACGACCTCGGCGAGTGTGTCCGCTTCTTCGAGGACTTCGGTCTGTTCCTGGTGGAGCGCACCGACGAACACGCCGTGTTCGAGACGCTCACCGGACAGACCCTGCACCTGGACACCGACCCGAGCCCCCTGCTGCCGCCCCCGGTGGAGGACGGCCCCACCCTGCGCGAGGTCGTCTGGGGCGTCGACACCCAGCGGGAACTGGACCGCCTGGTGGCCGCCGTCGCCCGCGACCACCCGGTCCGGTCCGGCGCCGACGGCGTTCACCACACCGTCGACCGCTCCGGCTTCGGCGTGGGCCTCACCCTCGCCCGGCCCAAAAAGGCCGCCGTCGACCCGCGCCGCGCCAACACCCTCGGCAGCGTCAACCGCTGGAACGAGGCACTGGAGCCGCTCACCCGGGCCTTCCCGCTGCGCATGTGCCACGTCGCCCTGAACATCGCCAAGGAGGGCAAGGACGAGGCCGTCGCCTTCTACACCGGCCTCCTCGGCTTCCGCCCCACCGACGTCGTGGCACCCATGGGCGTCTTCATGCAGGCCCCCGGCGACGACGACCAGCACACCATGCTGCTGTGCCACCGCCCCGACCGGGTCTCCATGAACCACATCGCCTACGAGGTCCCCGGCTTCGACGATGTCATCGAGGGCGGCAACTACATGATCGAGAAGGGCTGGCGGGAGGCCCGCAAGCTGGGCCGGCACACCGTCGGCTCCAACGTCTTCCGCTTCCTGCACGCCCCGTGCGGCGGCCGCGTCGAGTACGCCGCCGACATGGACCGGGTCGACGACACCTACGAGACCCGCGTGCACCAGGAGACCCCGCCGCACCACATCTGGGCCCTGCGCACCAACCGCGACCAGGACGCCCCCGCCTCCTGAATCCCTTGAGAGGGCACCCACCCATGACCACCGACCACGGCTACCCCGCCGTCCGCATGTACATCGCGGGCGAGTGGTGCCAGGGCGCGACCGGACAGACCGCCCCGATCGTCAACCCCGCCACCGAAGAGGTGATCGGGGACGTACCGCTGGCCACCACCGCCGACCTGGACCGCGCGCTCGACGCCGCCGCCCAGGGCTTCCAGGTGTGGCGCGCCACCCCCGTCACCGAGCGCACCCGCATCCTGCACGCCGCCGCCGACCTGATCGCCGAGCGCGCCGCCGAGATCGGCCGGATCTCCACCCAGGAGCAGGGCAAGCCGCTCGGCGAGTCCACCGGCGAGGCCCGCCGCACCGCCGGCACCCTGCGCTGGCACGCCGACGACGCCCGCCGCGCCTACGGCCGCATCGTCCCCACCGACCCCGGCACGGTCCTGACCGTGCGCCGCGAGCCGATCGGCCCCGTCGCCGCGTTCGTGCCGTGGAACTTCCCGGTCGGCGGCCCCAACCGCAAGATCTCCTCCGCCCTCGCGGCCGGCTGCTCGCTGGTCATCAAGGCGTCCGAGGAGACCCCGGCCACCGCGATGGAACTGGTCCGCTGCTACGCCGACGCGGGTCTGCCGCCCGGCGTCCTCAACCTCGTCTTCGGCGAGCCCGCCGAGGTCTCCGAGCACCTGATCTCCTCGCCCGTCACCCGGCTGGTCGCCTTCACCGGCTCGGTACCGGTCGGCAAGCTGCTGGCCGCCAGGTCCGGCCAGGTCATGAAGCCGTCCCTGATGGAGCTGGGCGGCCACGCCCCGGTGATCGTCTGCGCCGACGCCGACCCGGTCACCGCCGCCCGCAAGGCCGCCCGGGCCAAGTGGGCCAACGCCGGCCAGGTCTGCACCTCGCCCAGCCGCTTCCTGGTGCACGAGTCGATCGTCGCCGAGTTCACCGCCGAGTTCGTCAAGGCCGCCGAGGCGGTCGTGGTCGGCGACGGCCTGGACGCGTCCACCGGCATGGGCCCGCTCGCCAACGAGCGCCGCCTGAAGGCCATGGAGCGCCTCACCGCCGACGCCGTCGCCCGCGGCGCCAAGCTGCTGACCGGCGGTGTACGCCTGGACCGCCCCGGCTACTTCTTCGCGCCGACCGTCCTGAGCGACGTACCCGAGGAGGCGGAGCTGCTGAGCGAGGAACCGTTCGGGCCGCTCGCGCCGATCGTTTCCTTCCGCGACCTCGACGAGGCGCTCGCGATCGCGAACAGCCTCCCCTACGGACTGGCCGCCTACGGCTTCACCGACTCCGCCGCCACCGCCGAGAAACTCAGCGCCGAACTGGAGGCGGGCATCCTGTCGATCAACCACTGCGGCGGCTCCGTCCACGAGGCCCCCTCCGGCGGCGTCAAGGACAGCGGCTACGGCCGCGAGGGCGGCCCCGAGGCGCTGGACGCCTACCTGATCACCAAGCGCGTCTCCCACCTGCTGGTGCCATGAGGTACGCGCGCGTCTCGGCCGGCGGCCGGGCGGTCTGGGGCCGGGTGGGGGAGCGGGACATCGAACTGCTGTCCGGCTCCCCGCTGGAAGGGACGGACACCGACGTGATCGGCACCGTGCCGCGCGAGGGCGCGCACTGGCTGCCGCCGGTGATCCCGCCGGTCTTCTACGCCGTCGGCATGAACTACCCCCGGCACATCGCCCACGCCGGCGCCGCCACCCCCGAGCGTCCCGAGGCCGGCTACCGGGCCAACAACGCGCTCACCGGCCACCGCTCGCCGATCGTCAAACCGGCCGAGGTGACCGGCCGGTTCGAGGCCGAGCCCGAACTCGTCGCCGTCATCGGCCGCACCCTGCGCCACGCCACCCACGACGAGGCCCGCGAGGCGGTCTTCGGCTGGACCGTCGGCAACGACATCAGCGCCCGCACCTGGCAGCACCAGGACCGCTCGTTCTGGCGCAGCAAGAACAGCGACACCTTCAAACCCATGGGCCCCTGGATCGAGACCGACGTCGACGCCCTCGCCCAGACCACCACGCTCCGCGTCAACGGCGTCACCCGCGCCGAGTTCGCCACCGGTGACATGGTCTTCGACCCCTTCGACCACATCGTCGAGATCACCAAGCACATCACCATGCACCCCGGCGACGTGCTCTGGATGGGTGCCGAGTCCGTCTGCCAGCTCGAACCCGGCGACACCGTCGACGTCGAGATCAGCGGCATCGGCACCCTCTCCAACCCCGTACACCTCGAAGGGAACGAGTCATGACCGCAGCACCCCGCTACATCCACCACGTCAACTTCCCCACCACCGACCCCGACCGCACCGCCGAGTGGTACACCAAGGTCTTCGGCATGAAGCGGATCATGCCGAAGTCCAACACCCGCGTGGTGCTGATGACCCGCGGCAACTTCGACCTGCACTTCACCCCGGTCGAGGAGATGGAGCGCATGGCGCCCTACCACTTCGCCGTCGAGGTCGACGACTGGGACGAGTTCCTCGCCCACCTCAAGGAACTGGGCATCCGGCACACCCGGCCCATCCAGCGCCCGGAGAACCAGTCCAAGTTCTGCTACATCCACGACCCCGACCACACCATGATCGAGCTGGTCTACCACGCCAAGCGCCCCAACTAAGCCCGCGCACCCAGGAGTTCACCCCATGCCCTACGCCGACTCCGACGGCACCTCCCTCTACTACGAGCGCCACGGCAGCGGCCCGGCGATCCTGTTCGTGCACGGCAGCGGCGGTCACCACGCCGCTTGGTGGCAGCAGGTCGCGGCGCTGCGCGAGGAGTTCACCGTCGTCACGCTCGATCTGCGCGGCTTCGGCAAGTCCGACAGCTCCATGCCCGAGTTCGACGGCCAGGACTTCCCCGGTGACGTCGTCGCGGTGCTGGAGGCCGAGGACCTCACCGACGTCATGCTGGTCGGCCAGTCCATCGGTTCGGTCGCCGCGCTGCGGGCCGGCCTGCTCCGCCCCGACCGGGTCTCCGCCGTGGTCCTCGGCCACTCGCTGGGCGGCATCAGCCACCCCGAGCTGACCGAACTGGCCGCCGCCGACCGTGCCGAGGCCGTCAAGCTGCCGGTCATCGACCGGCTGCTGACCAAGCCGTTCCAGACCGAACGCGCCGACCTCACCTTCCTGTTCCAGCAGATGGGCACCTTCAACGTGGCCAGGATGCAGGACCTGCGCAACCTCGACACCAACGGCCCGACCCTGGACGAGATCCAGGCTTCCGGCGTCAAGGTCGCCTTCCTGGCCGGCGAGAAGGACGCGGTGCTCGGCGTCAAGACCGTCACCCGCGCCCACGAACTGCTGCCCGGCTCGCACCTGGAGATCGTCCCCGGCGCCCCGCACTCCATGTACTGGGAGACGCCCGAGCCGTACAACGCGGCCATCGCCCGGCTGCGCCGCACCCTCACCGTCCCGAAGGAAGCCGCCGTATGAGCAACATCAGCCTCGACGCCGCCGAGGAGATCATCGAGGCCGCGCAGAAGCGCGCCCAGGCCATCGGCAAGGCGGTGAGCGTCGCCGTGGTCGACGCCGGCGGCTTCGTCGTCGCGATCCGCCGCCCCGACGGCGCCCGCCCGCTCACCCCCGACATCGCCCGCGCCAAGGCGTACACCGCCGCCGTGATGCAGCGCCCGGGGAAGATGCTGAAGAAGTGGCAGGAGAACCAGCCGGTCTTCTTCTCCCAGCTCTCCCAGCTGCCCGGCGCGGCGATGCCGATCATGGCCGCCGACGGCAGCGTCACCATCAAGAAGGACGGCGAGATCATCGGCGGCCTCGGCATCGCCGGCGGCACCGCCGACGAGGACCAGGTCATCGCCGACGAGGTGCTCGCCTCCCTCGGCTACGAACTGGAGTTCGCCGCCTGGGGCGTCGCCGGCCGGCCCGGTAAGGAGAGCTGACCATGGCGGACACGTTCAACTACCGCATCGACCACCACGGCAGTCTGGTCCGCCCGGCCGGCCTGGTGCCCGGTGACCCGGAGTCCGTGGCGGCCGCGGTCCGCGAGGCCGTCGTCTACCAGCGCGGTCTGCGCTGCACCGTGGTCACCGACGGCGACTTCCCCCGCGAGGACTTCCGCGGCGCCGTCCTCGACGGCGTCACCGGCTTCCGCCGCACCGACGAGACGGCCCCCGACGGCCTGGTCCGCTGGGTCGCCGAGTCGCTGCCGAAGGCCGGCGGCCCGCTGCTCGGCGACCGGGCTGCCCAGCTCGCCGAGCAGACGGTGATCGCCCCCAAGGTGTCGCTGCCCTCCCCGGCCTACCTCGCCGCCACCACGTACCAGCCGGGTCTCGGGGTCTCCTCCGCCCGGGAACTGGGCGAGGCCCTCGCGGAGATCGTCCAGGCCGAGATCGCGCTGCTGGTCACCCAGGGCGTCCGGCTGATCCAGCTGAACAACCCGTTGCTGCTCGCCCAGACCGGCACCGAACCGGCCCCCGGCGGCGCGCTGTCCTTCGAGGACGCCCTCGCCGTGGACGCCCTCGCGGTACGCCTCGACGAGCGTCCTGAGGGCGTACGCATCGGCGTGGCCCCCGGCTGGGCCGCCCCGGCCGCGGTGGACCGGGCCCGCGCCGAGCGGATGTACGCCGCGATCCCGGCCGACCGCTGGGTGCTCCCCTTCGACCAGGGCGCCGCCGCCGAGACCGACCTGGTCCGGGCGCTGCCCGAGGAGCGGGACTTCTGCCTGGGCGTGGTCGACGCGACCCGGCCGGAGCTGGAGGACATCGACACGGTGATGTCCCGCATCGACCCGCTGGAGGAGTTCGTCGACCTGGAGGACGCGGCCGTCGCCCCGTCCCGCGGCTTCGCGGACGTGGCGGCCCGGCCGCTGCTCACCGCCGAGGACCAGCGCCGCAAGCTGGTGCTGGTCGAGACGATCGCCCGCTACTGCTGGGGCAACGAGTTCTGATCCGGAGCCGGGCGGGAAGGGCACCGGCCCGCCTCTCGGTGCCCGGCCGCACGGCGGGCCGGCGGGCGGAGCGGTGGGCGGACCGGCGGGCGGAGCGGTGGGCGGACCGGCGGGCGGGGCCAGGCACCGCACCGCCCGCCGGCACCGGCCCGCCCGCCCCGCCCGTCACCGCACCCTGACGCCCGTCACAGCACCTCGGCGAAGGTCACCGACCGGTCGGTCAGCAGCGGCCACACGGTCTCGACGATCTGCTCCTTGAAGTGCGGGGCCGCCTTGTGCGCCTCGAACCCGGCGGCGTCCTGGTAGCGCTCGTACAGCAGGAAGCCGCCGGGCTCGTCCGCCACCGCGTGCACGTCGTAGGCGAGGTTCGCCGGTTCCGCGCGGGTCGCTTCCCGCGCCGTCAGCAGGGCGGCTCGCACCGCGTCCGCGTCGGCGGGCGCACAGCGGTAGTGGGCGACGACTGCGTAGGCCATGATCTGTCTCTCCTCGGGTCTGTCACTGCTGTCGGGCGTACCGTCCGGCCAGCAGATTCCAGCATGGATCAACACCGTGCCGACCTGCGCGCGGTGCAAGCAATGCCTGCCGTCGCGGGGCTGGTGGACCGCCCCCGACATGGTGTGTTGTCGCTTCCGGCCCCGCACGGCCGACCCGCTGGGACCACGGCCCGCAACGCCGTGGTCGACGAAGGAAGTGATCTGATGCGCAACCTGGAAACGCTCCTGGGCGGAGAGTGGGTGACGACCGGCGAGTGGATCGACGTCCACGACCCGGCCGACGTCCGCACCCCGGTGGCCCGCGTCCCGGCCCTGTCCGCCAAGGACGTCACCCGGGCCTACGACCACGCCGAGCGGGGTTTCGCCGGCTGGAAGCGCACCAGCCCCTTCGAGCGGGCCCGGGTCCTCACCGACGCCGCCCGGCTGATCCGCGAGCGCCTCGACACGATCGCCGCCGACGTCACCGCCGAGAACGGCAAGACCCTCGCCGAGGCCCGCGGCGAGGCCGGCAAGGCCGCCGACTTCCTGGACTACTACGCCGGACTCGCCCGGCAGGGCTACGGCACCCTGCTGCACGACGCCCGCCCGCACACCCGTACCTACACCCAGCGCGAACCCATCGGCGTGATCCTGGTGATCAGCCCCTGGAACGACCCGCTGATCACCCCGGCCCGCAAGCTCGCCCCGCTGCTGGCCACCGGCAACGCGGCCGTCTTCAAGCCGGCCACCGACACCCCGATGTCCGGCCTGCACTTCGCCCGTGCCCTGCACGACGCGGGCCTGCCGGCCGGGGTGCTGAACGTGGTGACCGGCCGCACCCGGGAGATCGAGGAGGCCCTCCTCGACGACCCCCGGATCACCGGCATCACCTTCACCGGCTCCAACGAGGTCGGCAACTCGATCCGCCGCCGCCTCGGCGACCGGGGCGTCCGCTTCCAGGGCGAACTGGGCGGCAAGAACGCCTCCGTGGTCCTGGCGGACGCCGACCTGCCGGCCGCCGCCAAGGCCGTCGTCGCGGGCTCCTTCGGCCAGGCCGGGCAGCGCTGCACCGCCACCAGCCGGGTCGTCGTCGAGCGGCCGGTGTACGAGGAGTTCACCCGGCTGCTGGTCGCGGAAGTGGAGCAGCTGAAGGTCGGCCCCGGCGGCGACCCGGCCACCACCATGTGCCCGCTGTCCAGCCCCAAGCAGCGCGACAGCGTGCTCGCGGATCTGGCCAAGGCGGTCGCGGAAGGCGCCCGGGTCCTCACCGGCGGCGGCGCCGACACCGAGGGCGAGCGCGCGCACGGCTGCTACGTCCGGCCCACCGTGCTCGGTGACGTCACCCCCGAGACGGCCGTCTGGCGGGACGAGGTCTTCGGCCCGGTCCTCGCCGTCCGCGCCGTCGACGACTTCGCGCAGGCCGTGGCGGCGGTCAACGACTCCGTGTACGGTCTGGCCGCCGCCGTCTTCACCCGCGACCTCGGCGCCGCCCACCGCTTCATCGACGAGGCCGAGTGCGGCCAGGTCGCGGTCAACCACCCCACCCCCGGCTGGGACGTGCACCTGCCCTTCGGCGGCTTCCACGACTCCGGTACCGGCTACAAGGAGCAGGGCGACGAGGTCCTGCGCTTCTCCACCCGCGTGAAGACCGTCGCCATCCACTTCGGCGCGTAAGCGCGCGAGTACGCGCGAGCACGTGTGAGTGAGTACGTGCGAGTGAGTACGTGTGAGCACGTTTTGAGAAAGGAGGATGCCGATGGCTGACGAGACGATCGGCATCGTGGGCGCCGGCATCGTCGGGCTGGCCCTGGGGCGCGAGATCGCCCTCCGGCGGCCCGGCACCCGCGTCGTGGTGTTCGAGAAGGAGCAGCAGGTCTCGCTGCACCAGACCGGCCACAACTCGGGCGTCGTGCACGCCGGCATCTACTACACCCCGGGCAGCCTCAAGGCCGACCTGACCGTCCGCGGGGTGGCGCTGCTGCGCGAGTACTGCCAGGACCGCGGGCTGCCGTACCGGGAGATCGGCAAACTGGTCATGGCGGTCCGCGAGGACGAGCTGGGCCGGATGGCGAACCTCTACACCCGGGCCAAGAACAACCACGTGCCCGACCTGCGCAAGGTCTCGGCGGACGAGATCAAGGAGCTGGAGCCGAACGCCGGCGGCCTCGCCGCCCTGCACTCCCCGCGCACCGCGATCACCGACTACCCGGCGATCGCCCGCGAGTTCGCCAAGGACATCGCCGCGTCCGGCGGCGAGGTGAAGCTCGGCTTCCCGGTCACCGGCATCACCAACGTGCCCGGCGGCATCGAGGTCGCCTCCGGCCAGCGGCGCGTGAAGGCGGACCGGCTGATCCTGTGCGCCGGCCTCCAGTCCGACACCGTGGCCAAGCTCGCCCAGGACAAGCGGGAACCGAGGATCATCCCGTTCCGCGGCGAGTACATGCTGCTCAAGCCGGACCGCACGCACCTGGTGCGCGGCCTGATCTACCCGGTGCCCGACCCGCGCTACCCCTTCCTCGGCGTGCACTTCACCCCGCGCGTCGACGGCACCGTCGAGGTCGGCCCGAACGCCGTCCTCGCCCTCGCCCGGGAGGGCTACAAGCTGACCCGGATCTCCCCGCGCGACCTGCTCGGCCTGGCCGCCTACCCCGGCTCCTGGAAGATGGCGGCCCAGCACTGGCGCACCGGCATCAAGGAGTACCGCGGCTCCCTGTCCACCACGGCCTTCATGCGCGACGCGGGACTCTACGTCCCCGGGGTCGGCGCCAAGGACGTGGTGCGCGGCGGAGCGGGCGTCCGCGCCCAGGCACTGGACCGGGACGGCACCCTCGTGGACGACTTCCGCATCCACCAGGCCGGCCGGATCACCGCCGTGCGCAACGCGCCCTCACCGGCCGCCACCGCCTCCATGGCGATCGCCGAGCACATCGCCGGCGCCGTCTTCGGCGACGCCTGACGCAATCTGAGAATGCCCTGCGTACGGCACGTTTTCGCGCAACAACAGCTTGCGTCCCGGGCTCTCGGCAAGACCCCGGCACCCGCCTAGCGTTCCTTACGCACCACCGCACCGCGTCCCTACACGAAAGCGAGTTCCCGACATGTTCGTCGTCGACACCCAGATCCACATCTGGAAGGAAGAGACCCCGGACCGCCCCTGGGTCCCGGGCGCCCGCGAGCGCATCCGCCTCAACGGCCACCGCGAGGAGGCCTTCTCCTACGAGGAGGCGCTGGAGCTGATGGACGAGGCCGGCGTCAACCGGGCCCTCATCCTCCCGCCGTCCTGGGAGGGCAACCGCATCGACTACGCCCTGGAGGCGTGCGAGGCGCACCCCGACCGCTTCGGCATCATGGCCCGCGTCCCCCAGGACAACGAGGCCGAGGGCACCGCGATGCTCAAGGACTTCGCCCAGAACCCGCACATCAAGGGCACCCGCCTCACCTTCCACCGCCCGCAGGACCGCAACTGGATGATCGACGGCACCAACGACTGGTACTGGCCGATCGCCGAGGAGCTGCGCATCCCCACGATGGTGCACGCGCCCATCTGGAAGCGCGAGCTGGGCGAGATCGCCGCCAAGCACCCCGAGCTGAAGATCATCATCGACCACATGGGCATCATGGCCCGCTGCGTCGACGACGCCATCGGCTACTGGGTCTCGGAGACCGCCGACCTGGCCGCCCACCCGAACATCTACGTGAAGGTCTCGGCGCTGCCGGGCTACTCCACGCAGCCGTTCCCCAACATGAACATCCAGAAGTACGTGCGCGAGATGGTCGACAAGATGGGCCCGCAGCGCTGCTTCTACGGCACCGACATCACCCGCCTGCTGGGCCACGGCATCACCTACACCGACACCATCGAGCAGTTCACCAAGCACTGGGACTTCACGCCCGAGGAGCTTGAATGGATGATGGGCCGCGGTATCTCCGAGGTCCTGAACTGGCCGTACGAGGGCTGAGGAACCGAACGAGATGACGGACAGCAAGAACAGGCCGGGCGCCGACGGCGGTGACGCCGTCGTCTCCGCCTTCAACGCCGTCGGCGCCGAGTACGTCTTCTGCTCATCGGGGTCGGAGTGGGCCCCGGTGTGGGAGTCACTGGCCCGCCGGCACCGCGACGGCGAGCCGGCGCCGGCGTACCTCGACCTCACCCACGAGACGGTGGCGGTCGGCATGGCCACCGGCTACGGGCTTCTCCAGCGCCGCCCGCAGGGCGTGCTGCTGCACGCCGCCCCCGGGCTGCTCCAGGGCTCCATGGCCGTGCACGGTGCGCTGCTGGCCGGCGTGCCCATGGTGGTCAGCTCCTCGGAGTCCACCACCTACGGCGACGGCCCCGGCCAGGACCCGGGCGGCCAGTGGTACCGCAACCTGTCCATCGTGGGCGGCCCGCACCACGTGGCCCAGCCATTCACCAAGTGGGCCAACGAGGCCGCGGACATCTCCACCCTGCCCACCATGATCACCCGGGCCGCGGAGCTGGCCTGGCGGGCCCCGGCCGGCCCCGCCTACCTGAACATCCCGCTGGAGATCCTGCTGGAGGAGTGGGACGGCCGCGAGGCCAAGCCCATCGTCGCACCGGGCTCCACGCACTCCTCGCCCGAGGAGGTCGACCCTGTCGCGCAGCTGATCCGCGAGGCGAAGAACCCGGTCGTCGTCACGGAGACGGCCGGCCGCGAGGCGGGCGGCTTCGAGTCGCTGGTCGCCTTCGCCGAGGCGTGGAACATCCCCGTCGTCGAACCGGACTCGGCGGTGTGCGCGAACTTCCCCCGCACCCACCCCCTGCACGCCGGCAGCGACATCGGCCCCTGGATGGACGAGGCCGACCTGATCCTCCTGGTCAACTGCCGGGCCCCGTTCTACCCGCCGAGCCGCAAGCCGTCGAAGGCGAAGATCGTCGTCATCGACCAGGTGCCGCAGCGCCCGCACATCGTCTACCAGGTGCTGTTCGCCGACGTGTACCTGGAGGGCAACGTCGCCAACACCCTGCGCCAGCTCGCCAAGCGGGCCAAGGACCTGGACCAGACGGCGGTGGCCGCGCGCCGCGCCGTCCAGGAGGAGCGGCACGCCGCCGAACAGACGGCGATCACCGCCGCCGAGACGAAGGCCGAGCAGTCCGAGGGAGTGGACCCGGTGCTGGTCGCGGCCACCCTCCGGGGGCTGCTGGCCGGCCAGGACGGCATCGTCGTCGACGAGACCATCACCCACAGCAAGGCCGTCAAGCGCCACCTGCGGACCGACGCCCCCGACTCGTACTTCTACGTGCAGGGCGGCCTCGGCCAGGGCATCGCGGTCGCGCTCGGCGTCAAACTCGCCGCCCAGGACCGCCCGGTGGTCCTCACCATCGGCGACGGCGCCTTCACCTACAACCCGGTGATCCAGTCCTACGACGCGGCGAACACCTACGGCCTGCCGGTGCTGATCGTGGTCTTCAACAACCGTGTCTACAAGTCGATGAACCTCAACCACCGCCGCTTCTACCCCGACGGCGCGGCGGCCGAGACCGGCGAGTGGCTCGGTACCGACCTGCGCCGCCTGCCCCGCCTCGCGGCCTTCGCCGAACCCTTCGGCATGCACACCGAGACCGTCGACACCACCGACGCCCTCGCGCCCGCCCTGGAGCGCGCGCTGAAGGCGGTGGCGGAGGGCACCACCGCCGTCGTCGACGTCCTCGTCACCCGCTGACCCAGGAGACCCGCACCATGACCGACACCCCGACCCCGGCCCCGAAGCCGGGCAAGGTCCGCGTTCCCGCCGACGCGCTGCGCGCCTTCGCCGCCGCCCTCCTGGAGAAGGGGGGCCTGAGCCCCGAGCACGCCGCCACCACCGCCGACGTGTTCATCTGGGCGGCCCAGCGCGGCGTCGAGTCGCACGGCGTGGCCCGCGTGCCCGCCTACCTCGACCTGCTCGCCAAGGGCGTGGCCAACGCCAAGGCCGACCTCAAGGTCGAGTCGACCACCCCGGCCGCCGCCGTCATCGACGCCGACCGCGCCCCCGGTCCGGTCGCGCTGAGCGCCGCCGCCGACGAGGCGGTCGAGCGGGCCCGCGCCTTCGGCATCGCCTCCGTCGGCGTCCGCCGCACCGTGCACACCGGTGCCATCGGCTACTACGTCTCGAAGATCGCCGAACAGGGCCTGGTCGGCCTCGGCTTCGTGGCCGGCATGCCCAACATGGGCTACACCGGCGTCAAGGGCGCCGCGGTCGCCACCAGCCCGCTCGCCATCGCGGTGCCCGCCGCCGACCACGCCCCGCTCCTGCTGGACATGGCGACGGCCACCATCGCGCTCGGCAAGATCCGCCAGGCCAAGGCGAACGGCACCCCGCTGCCCGAGAACGCCGCCGCGACGGCGGACGGCACCCCGACCACCGACCCGGAGCAGGCGGTCATGCCGCTGCCGCTGGGCGGCGCCAAGGGCTCCGGCATGTCCCTCGCCTTCGAGCTGCTCACCAGCGTCCTGGTCGGCGCGCCGATCTTCGCGGCCTTCCACTCGGACGACCCGGCCGGCCGCAAGCACCGCCAGAACGCCCTGCTGATCGCCGTCGACCCGGCGGCCTTCGGCGGCAGCGCGGCGGACTTCACCGGCAACGTGGACACCACCCTGGCCACCCTCAAGGGTCTGCCGGTCGCCGAGGGCGCGTCCGGCGTCTACTACCCCGGCGAGCGCAGCGCCGCCGTAGCGGCCGAACGCGGCGCCGACGGCGTGCCGGTGGCACCCAAGGTGTGGCGCGAACTGACCGAGGCAGCGGAGAAGTTCGGCATCACGCCGCCCGAGGCCGCGTAGCCCCGGGGGACCGTACGTCGCCGGCCGCACTCAAAGGGGGGACGGCCGGCGACTCCCTCCACGTCGCGCGTACGGTAGGCTTGACCAGCGAGTTCACCGGGACGTGGCGCAGCTTGGTAGCGCACTTGACTGGGGGTCAAGGGGTCGCAGGTTCAAATCCTGTCGTCCCGACTGGAGACAGTCGCAGATCAGAGGGCCCGCCGGAGCAATCCGGCGGGCCCTCTGCCGTACGTCTTGGGGACCGTTTGGGGACCAGGCGCTCTAGCGGGCGCGGCGGGGACCCTGCCGGCAGGGTCGGCAGGGTTTTCGGGGCGCGGACCATGGTGAGGTGGGCAGTGAGCGCGGCTCCGACGTCGGTGATCTGGCGGAGGTCGGAGTGCGGGTAGCGCTGGGCGGTGATGGATGAGGAAGCCGTGCCCGGCGATCTTGCGCAGGACGTGGACGTGGACGCCGGCGTCGGTGGTGACTTCGTGTGAGCAGGCCACCGCGAGGACGTAGCGGCGTCGCGCTCCTCCAGGGCGGTTCGCAGCGTCGGGTTGCTTCCGTAGACCTCGTCACCCGCAACCCATGCGGCCCGGTGGCCGGCGTCCAGGAACCGGGCGACCATGCGAGCGGCCAGGTCCGGCTTGGTCGCGAATCCTGTCTCCTCGCCGAGCCCGGCGGCCCGGCGGCGGTCGGAGTCGGAAGTCCAGGAGTGCGGAACGTACACTTCCCGGTCCACCGCGGCGTGCCCGCGCCCCCCGCGTAGACCATGTAGACGGCAACCTGGGCGTTCTCGATCCTGCCCGCGGTACCGGTGTACCGGCGCTGCACGCCGACTGTGCCGGTGCCCTGCTCAACGTCGCCGGTCTCGTCGACTACCAGAACCGCCAAGTCCTCGTGCAGGTGCTCCACCACGTAGCCACGCACGTCGTCGCGGACCTGATCGGCGTCCCACTTGGCTCGCCCGAGCAGGTGCTGCATGCCGTCCGGGGTTCTTTCTCCGGCCCACTCGGCGATGGTCCAGCAGTTCTTGCGTGGCAGGTCCGACATGTGCAACGGTGGCCGCGCCCGTCTCCACAGCGCGTCAGGGTCGCGCAGCGCTCGCCTGCCGTCCTGTGTCAGGAGGACATGTGCAACGCGGCGAAGTCTGGTGGGTCGAGTTCGACGAACGGCGGATGGTCGTACTGCTGTCGGTGGACGACACGTCCGGGATCCGGGCGATGCAGGTCGTCGCTCCGGCGGGCGTCGACATCAGCGGTCTGGGTGTCGAAGTGCGAGTTGGCGCCGTGGACGGACTGCCCTTCGAAGGCGTGCTGCGGTTCGCGATCCCGCGTCCAGGCTTTACCCCTTGCACGTGGCTGACCACCGTGTCCCAGGACGACCTGATCGAGCGGGCGGGCGTCCTTTCCTCCGCGAAGCTCAGCGAGATTGAGGATGCCCTTCGTCTCGGTGGACAGGCGAAGGAGTGGATCCCGGCGACAACCGCGAAGCTCGGCGAGATAAGGGACGCCCTCCGTCTCGGCGGCCTCGGGTAGGCGGAGAAGGAACCGACGCCCCCGTTGGGGTGGCCGATCTCGTCCAGGCGATCGACGCTCATTACCTGTCTCCTCGGCGTCCCTCACCATCGAGATCGCGAGCTACGGCTGGAGTACCAACTGATCGTTTCAGAATGAGATGCGCAGGCGGCGGAGGCATATGGGGCCGCAAGCCAGTCCGAGCAGGCCCTGATGGAGATCGGCTCGTCGTTCGTAGCGGATGCGGAGTCTTTTGTCCTCCTTGAGCGCATTGCGGACTTCCCGAAACAGGACGAAACGGCGGCGCAGGAGGTGTACGTGCCGCTGCTCGTGCGCGCTTGGAGCCCACACCGTGAGTACCACCGGTCCTCAGCACTTCACGGCTCTGACGGCCCTGCCGGCGTGCAGCACCAGTACGCCAAGCGCAGTGGCCTGGCCTGGGACGTCGGGGGCGGGCCGAGTGAACATCGCTGACGCGTGAAGTTTTGGCCGTCGCCGCCAAGTGCGAGATGTCCCCTCTACCACCCGTCAGCTGCTTTACGTCGCTTCGGCGACCCCGGCGCACAAGCAGACGGCGGCACCGATAGGCACCGCCACACCTCCGTCAGCCCCAGCCACTGGCCGGACTCGCTGAATGGAGGCGCGAGGCTGCACTACCTCGGTGATGAATCTTCGAATACCGGTACAGATCCGGTGCGGCACGGACAGATCCTGTGAGGCGGAACACGCGGTGAGCGCGTCGTATGGTCGAGCAGCAGGCGCGGGCGAATCTCGGTCAGCTTGACCGGTGGATCGCTGACGAGGAGCGCCGACCGGAAGTCATGTCGACTGGATGGGGAGTTGCAGGTATGACGCGCGGTCCCCTCCCGTGTGGATGACGTGCTGTCCCTTGTTGGCGGAGACGTACTCGCGGTTTCCCGGCATCATCGTGCCGAGCAGTGACCGGCCGCTGACGACGAGACGGAGCTGCTCGCCCGGGTGGAAGGTGAGGCCGATCGGGAGCAGGTCGATCTCGACGTCGACGACGTCGCCCTGGGCCAGCTTTTCGACGCGGTCGAAGCTGTGGGCGGGTACGTCGGCGGTGGAGAGCGTTTCGTCCAGGTGCCGCATGGAGACGCGGAGCCGTCCGTCGGAGCCCTTGTACCGCAGGATGGAGGCGCCGCGTTCGGTGACGTCGTGGACTCGCGCGCTGTGGTTGGGCACGGTGAACTGCTGCAACGGTGTGCCGTGTGCGTCGAGTTTCTGCAGGAGGAGGAACAGCTCCATGTCGTCGTTCTCCTCCGCCTCGACCCACAGGTGGGCCTTCGGATAGCCGACCAGCACGGTCTCCTGGTCGAAGCGGGCAACGAACGACACCAGGTCCGCCCCGCTGCCGACCGGGTAGCCCGCTGTCGCCTGCGCCGCGGGAGGCTCCGTGCCCAGCGTCCGCGTGTTGCCGTCGAGGAAGAACCTGGTCGGCGTGACGTCTGCCGGTGGGAACTGGTCCGCCGGGATGTTCACACGGTCGCCGCCTTCGAGGTCCAGGAGCGAGTAGCGCACCCGCGGCGTCTGCTCCCAGCCGTTGTCCTCGCCCTTGAGGTAGTGGTCGAAGAAGCGGCGCAGGTCCTCCCGGTTGGTCTCGTCGTAGTAGTCGGGCCACTCCTGGCTGTTGTGGATGCGCAGCCACTTGTTCTCGGACGCCATCCGGCGCCAGGCGCGGAAGGTACCCGCGGTGTGCAGGGTGTTGGAGTAGCTGGCGACCACATAGGCGGGGACGGTGATCTTCTCGAACCGCGGGATCTTGTTCGCCCACAGGTCGTTCATCAGCGGGTAGCGCTCGGCTTCGGCCAGGAGGTCCTCCTTGCGGCCCTCTCCCCAGTAGCTGTGGTCCTGGAGTTGCCGGGCGAAGCCGGTGTCGGGGATGCCGCCGCGCCTGACCAGGTCGCGGTAGACGTCGCTGACGCCCTCCCAGGGGTTGATCGCCGCCAGGTGGGGCGGCTGTTCGGCCGCGGTGAACCACTGCGAGACCGCCAGGTAGGAGGTTCCGCTCATCGCGACCTTGCCGGTGCACCAGTCCTGCCCGGCCAGCCATTCGATCAGGTCATGGCAGTCCCGGCCCTCCTGGCGGTCCCACACGACGCTGTCGCCCTCGCAGTGGGCGACACCCCGGATGTCGGGGTTGCAGATCGCGTAGCCGTGCGCGCACCAGTACGCCGGGTCCGGGCCCTCGAACTTCTCCAGGCCCGAGACGACGGCGTTGTCCAGGCCCACCATGCCGAAGATGCCCATCACGCTGGCCGAGGTCCCCTGTCCCTTGCCGTAAGGGCTCCAGGCGACGATGACGGGCGCCCGCTCGGTGCCGGCGGGGCGGAAGACGTCGACGTAAATGGTGACGCCGTCACGCAAGGTGACTGCGACGTCCTTCTCCAGGACGATGTCGACGGGAAGCGGCTGGAACGGCGGCGCGATCCGGAAGCCCGCCCGAAGCGTCCGGGTTCCCGGTTCGAAGGTGCTCAGGACTCCGTAGCGGTCTCCCGGCTCCAGCGGCCGCGAGGGCGTGAACACCTTCAGGTCATCACTCATGAGGCTCTCCTTGCTTCTCTTCTCGGTTGCGGACGGGGGCCACCGGCGGTGGCGGGTCAGGCGCGGACGGCGGCCGCGGCGACGATCCAGTTCCTGAACTCGACGGCGAAGTGCCGCAGGTGGTGCTCCAGGACGTCCTGTGTACAGGCGGTGGGCACGTAGACCGTCAGGTGTGCGGTGAAGCCGTCGGCGGTGTCCCCGAACTGGGTCAGCGCCCGGCCGACGACGGTGCCGTCGGCGAGGAAGAGGTTGGAGGACATCTTGTGCGGGAAGTCCGCGTCCGGCAGGAGGGCGTCCGCGTCCTTGGCCCAGGCCATGGCGTCCGTCCCCCAGCCGCCCATGAAGAAGGAGCAGACGTGGGGGCCGATGTTCTCCACCACGTGGAACGCGCCGCCCTCCCCGGGAGCCATCACGTAGTGCTCGGGGTGGGCGGCGAGCAGCACGTGCTCGTCCCCCGCGAAGGCACCCTCCATCCACGCCAGGAACTCGCCCGCGGTCAGGCCCTGCGTCTGGAGCACCGTCGTGCCGCCCTTGAAGCCGCCCTCGGAGGCGAGTGCGCTCTGGCGCAGGAAGGTGTTGCCCTCCTCGATGTCCGCGGCCAGAAGATCGAGCAGGCCCTGGCGTCCCAGCCGCCGGCGGAAGCGGTCCACCGCGCGGCGGGCGTAGAACAGCTCGAAGTCGTCGATGTCGCCGGCGCCGGTCGGGCCCGCCTGGAGCGACACGGTCACGGGCTGCGATGCCTGGTGACGGGGCATGGTCATACCTCCTAGAATGTAAATGCGAATTCGCATTCGCTTTTGAGGTTACACAGAGGAGGGCCCGCCTTGTCAAAGACCACCGAGAGGCCCGCGGCTACGATGCGTGACATGACTGCCGCCGCCGAGCCGAACTCACCAGCGCACTACCGGGAGCCGAGGCAGGCACGCAGCGCCGCGACGCTGGCCCGCGTGCTGCGGGCGGCCGAGGAGATCGCCTCGTCGGCCGGACTGGAGGAGATGACGATGACCGGCGTCGCCGAACGCGCCGGCGTCTCCGTCGGCACGATCTACCGCCGCTTCGAGGACAAGGACCAGCTGATCACCGCGCTGACCGAGCGGATGCTTGACCGGCGCGAGCGGTACGTGGCCGAACAGCTGCGCGTGGCCGAGCCGTCACTCGCAGGCGTCCTGAACGCCTACGCTCACGCCCTCCTGCAGTCCTTCGCCGACAGCAGCAACCTCTTCCCCGAGCTGCTGCGCGCACGCGGCACCGGGGCCCTGGACCGCGGGGCCCGCACCATCACCGAGATCCACCGCCTCCTGCTCGAAGCGGCAGCCCCGTACTCCGGCCAGATCCGGCGCTCCGACCCGGATGCGGCACTGGACACCGCGGCACGCGCCGTCCTGGGCGCCTGTTTCCACAACTCCGTACGCCCCGACCCCGCCACCGGCCAAGCCGCACGCGACAGGTACGCGAACGAACTCGGCCACATGGCGACCGCCTACCTCCTGACGCCCGACGACCAGACCGCTCCCGCAGACCCCTGCGCTCCGCCTCCCCGCGGACGGCGGTCAGGGTGACGAGCCCGGCGCCGTACCCGGGACTGTAAAGAACGTGGCCGAGCAGGGCGCTGTCGAGTCGGCACCGGCTGTATCGGCGAAGGCCGCGGACGACCAGCTGATCGACGAGCTGGTGAGCCGAGCCCGGGCCGAGGGCCTGCAGCTGTTCTGGAAGGAGAGATCACCGACTACCTCGGCCATGACAAGCACGATCCGGCGGGCAAAAACGGCGGCAACTCCCGCAACGGCAACGCTCCAAGACCGTGCTGACCGACGTCGGTCCGGTGGAGACAACCGTGCCCCGCGACCGCGACGGCTCCTTCGAACCAAAGATCGTCAAGAAGCGGCCAAAGCGCCTGACCGGGGTCGACGAGATGGTCATCTGCCGGCCGCCAAGGGCCTGACCACCGGCGAGGTCCAGGCCCACCTGGCCGAGGTCTGTGGGGCCGATCTCTCCCGCCAGACCATCTCCACCATCACCTACAAAGTCCTCGAGGGCATGGCCGAATGGCAGAGCCGCCCCTCGACCCGGTCTGTCCGGTCGTTTTCATCGACGCCATCCACGTGAAGATCCGCGACGGCGCGGTCGCCAACCGGCCCATCCGTGTCGCCCTGGCCGTCACCACCGAGGGCCGGCGGGGAATCCTGGGGCTGTGGGCCGGCGACGGAGGCGAGGGAGCCAAGCACTGGCTGCACATCCTTACCGAGATCAAGAACCGCGGCGTGAACGACGTCCTCATGCTGGTCTGCGACGGGCTCAAGGGCGCCTGCCCGAGGCGGTGGAGACGGTCTGGCCCCGCACCATCGTGCAGACCTGCGTGGTGCACCTGCTGCGGAACTCCTTCCGCCATGCCGCCCGCCAGGACTGGGACAAGACCGCCCGCCTCCTCAAGCCCGTCTACACGGCGCCGACCGAGGAAGCCGCCCCGGCGACCCCGACACCCCGATCGAGGACACGATAGGTGCCGTCTCCGAGCTGGTCCGGGCCGGATACGTGTGCCACATCGGGCTCTCCGAGGTGGGGCCGGACACCATCCGCCGCGCCCACGCCGTGCGCCCGATCTGCGATGTGCAGGTCGAGTACTCCCTGTTCAGCCGTGCCCCCGAGACCAACGGCATCCTGGCCACCTGCCGTGAGCTGGGGATCGGCGTCACCGCGTACGGGCTCCTCGGTCAGGGTCTGCTCACCGGAAGCTACCGGCGTCCCGCCGGCGGCGACCCGCGGGAGCTGCGCCAGGTGACGCTTCATGAACTCGTCCGGGTCGCCGCTCCCGACGGTGTCGCGCCGCCATCGAGGCACACCACCCCCCGCAGGTCGCCCGAGCCCCGGCGCCCCGGTCAGTGGCCCACGCCGACGCGCAACCCGTCGATGATGACGGTGAGCATCCGCCGCCGGCGCGCCAGGCCCGCGGGTCCCTCATCGGCCCGCCAGAGGCAGGAGGCCAGCAGCAGGACCTCCTCCGCCTCGGCGTCCGGCCGTACCTGGCGGGCCGCCTTCCCGGCGTCGAGCAGCAGGTCCAGCGCGGCGACGGCCGGCGGCCGGTCCGGTCCGGGTCCGGTGGGTCCGGTGCCCGCGACGGCCTCGACGGCCAGCGACGCGCCGGGGCCGCCGCTCCGGCCGGCGGTGAGGTGCTCGAACCACAGGCGCAGCGCCTCCAGCGGTTCGTGCGCGGCCAGCAGCCCCGCGGCGGTGTCGGTGAGCGCGTCGACCTCCTCCTGGTAGACGGCGAGCAGCAGGGCCTGACGGCCGGGGAAATGGCGGTACATCGTGCCCTGTCCGACACCGGCCGCCTTCGCGATGGAGTGCAGGGGAGCCGCGGGATCCTCGGCGAAGGCGGCGCGTGCGGCCCGGACGATGCGCGCGCGGTTGTGCCGGGCGTCCGACCGCGGTGCGCGACGGGCGGGATGCGTCATCCGCTGCCTTCCGATCCGGTCCTGCGGCCTGCGGCCTGCGGCGTACTCGTCGCGCCCTTTCCTGCCGCCATCTTCATGTACTTGCTGGTCGTATGACAAGTTTGTTGTAGGGTCCGAGCCATGACCACCACCCGCCGCACCCAGGCACAGCGCCGCGCGGAGGCCGAGGCCGCGCTGCTCATGGCCGCCGCCGAACTGATCGACGAACAGGGTGTGCGCTCGCTGACGCTGGCGCGCGTGGGCGAACGGGCCGGTTACAGCCGGGGGCTCGTCACCCACCACTTCGGCACCAAGCAGGCCCTGGTCGCCCGCCTGGCGCACGCCGCCCAGGCGGGATTCGTCCCCGGACTCGACGGCCTGCCGCCCGGACTGGACCGCCTGCTGCGGCTGATCGACGGATACGTCGGACAGCTCGGCCGGATGGGCGTGCTGAACCGCGTCTTCCTGCTGCTGTGGGCCGAAGCCGCCACGGCACCGGACCTGGCCCCCGTCTTCCGCGAGCGGGGCGAGGCGTTCCGCGCGGACCTGTGCGAAGAGCTCGCCGCGGGCATCGCCGAGGGGACGGTCCGCCCCGACGTGGCACCCGAGGAGACGGCGACCGCCATCTTCGCCCAGCTGCGCGGACTCGGCATGCAGCGCCTCGTCGACCCCGGGAGCACGGACACCGAACGGCTGCGCGCGCACGTCGTCGAGCACTGGCGCAGGGCGCTCATCCGGACCTGACCTGACCTGCGGCAGGACCGGAGGTGGCGCCGATCCCGGCTCCTGGCGGCCGCCGTCGTTCACCTTTGGTTGCAGGTCCAACGGCATCTCCCGGCGGGGTCCGGAGGTATACGGTCCGGAACACCCCCCTGATCAGAGATGGCTCACGTCCACGGTGATCCGAGCCGACGTGCCCGCACGCGGCGGCGCAAGGCACGCCCGCACGGCCGGTCACCACCCCGGAAGGTGTCAATGTCGACCACTGCTTCCCCGCTCCCGCCCCGTCCCGCCCCGGCCTCCGTCCCGCCCCGGCACGCCACGGCCACCATCGTCCTGGCCTGCCTCGGCGTCTTCGTCTCCTACCTGCCGGTCGTCGGCGTCTCCACCGCCCTGCCGGTACTGCACGAGGCCCTGGACGCCGATACCGCCGGTCTGCAATGGATCACCGACGCGTTCATCCTGCCGACCGCCGCCCTCCTGCTGACCTGCGGCATGGTCGGCGACCTGTACGGCCGCAAGAAGGTCTACGTGGCCGGCCTGGCGTTCTTCTGCGCCGGCTCGGCGGTCTGCCTCACCGCGAACAGCGTCGTCCAGGTCTGCGTCGGCCAGGCGCTCACCGGCGTCGGCACCGCGTGTCTGCTGCCCGCCACCCTCGCCCTGATCAGCCACGTCTGTCCCGACCCGGGCAAACGCGCCCGCGCCATCGCGGCGTGGACCGCCTCCCTCGGCCTCGGCCTGACCCTCGGCCCGCTGATCAACGGGGCGATCCTGGAGGAGACCGGCTGGCGCTGGATGTTCCTGCCGGCACTGGTCGTCGCCGCGGGCACCGCCGTGGCCGGTCTGGCACTGCTCACCGAGTCCCGCGCCCAGCGCGAGCGCCACCTCGACATCCCCGGACAGCTCCTCGCCGTCGTCGCGATCACCGCGCTGGTGTACGCCGTCATCGAGGGCGGCGTCGACGGCTGGGGCTCCGCGCACACCGTGGCCGGATTCGTGATCGTGGCCCTGGCTCTGCCCGCCTTCGTCCTGGTGGAACTGCGCTCCCCCTGCCCCATGCTGGACATGCGGCTGTTCAAGTCGCCGGCCTTCTCCGGCGCCGCCGTGGTCATGGGCGTCACCCTCTTCGCCCAGGTCGGCTTGGTCTACACGCTGAGCCTGTACTTCGGTCTGGTGCACGGCGCCTCGACCCTGGACATCGGCGTCCGGCTGCTGGCCGTCAACGGCTTCACCGTCCTGCTCGGCCCCCTCGTCGGCCGGCTGATGAACCGGACCGCCCCCGGGCTGCTGCTGGTCACCGGCCTGTTCGTCGGCGGCGTCGGCGCCCTGCTGGTCACCGTCTTCGACGCCACCACCGGGACCGGCACCGCCGCCCTGGTCATCGCCGTGTTCGGCATCGGCATCGCGCTCGCGATGGCGCCCATCACCACGATCACCATGGACAGCCTGCCCTACCGGCTGGCGGGCACCGCGGGCGCCGCCAACAGCGCCCTGCGCCAGATAGGCAGCGCGCTCGGCCCGGCCGTCTTCGGCGTGATCCTCGCCGGCCGCACCCTGGACGCGCTGCCCGGCCATCTCGCCGCCACCGACCTCGCCGCGGCCGACCAGGGCAAGACGCTGGGCATCGTGCACAACGCCGGCATCGAGGCCGGCGCCCACCTCCAGCTCGGTTCCGACGCGGCCACGGCCGCCTACCGGGCGGCGTACGGCGCCAGTTTCACCGACGCGCTCCAGACCTGCGCCCTCGTCGGCGGGGTGGGCATGCTGGTGGCCGCGGTGGTCGCCGTCGTCCTGATCGGCGTACACAAGCGGCCGGCGCACGGTCCGGTGGCCGAGGCCGCCGCGATGACCCGGCCGGCCGCGGGTCCGGCCCCGGCCGACGCGAACTGAACGACCCTACGGCGCACGTATATCGATGCGCGCCGGGTCCGCCGACCCCCGTGCGGCGGACCCGGCGCGGCGCGACCGGGCGCGTTTCCCTCCCCCGAAGGCAACGCACCCGGCCGCATCCCCGGCGCCGGTCCCTGGCGCTCCCCCTCCGGTGTGGCGGTCCGTGCTGTCACCAGCACATGACCGCCGTCTCGCCCGGACCCCACGCGGAGTACAGGCGGACCCGGACGACGTAGCGGCGGCCCTTGACGAGCCGTGTTCCTATCGTGGCGTTGTGCGGCGTGCCGCCGTCGTCCTCGCCGGCCAGGTAGCGGGGCTCGCCGTCCCGCTCCTCGAAGACCACGACGACGGTGTCGCCCTGTCCGAAGACCCCCACGGTGTAGTCGCGGGTCTCCGGCGGATCGATGACCAGGTCGGCCTGCTCACCCGCGCCCAGCCCGAGCGGCACCGAACGGAACGGCACCAGCGCGGCCGGACCGCCGGGGCCGGCCGGCGGATACCAGCGCAGCACGAACTCCTTGTCGGCGGCCGAGAGCGTGCCGGGCGGGTGCAGCCCCCCGCGGTACTGCTCCGGCTCCAGCACCAGACCCGACGGGAACGGATACTCCATGATCGACTGCGGGTCCCAGGCGACCCCGTTGACCTCGTCCGCGTCCAGCTTGCGCAGGATGTTGAAGTACGTCCGGTCCCGGCTCCAGTGGTTGGGCGGCCCGGACAGCTCCGTGTAGACGGCCTCGTCGTCCCAGTGCAGCCCGGCGAACGGGCTCTGGTGCTCGTGCAGCATCCCCAGGGCGTGCCCGATCTCGTGCAACGCCGTGCAGCGGTCACCGGACGCGGCCAGGTCCCAGCCGAAGTTCATGGTCCGCTCGTTCAGCCCGACCCTGAGCGCGTCCTTGCCCACCGCCGACCAGGAGCCGTCGCCCGCCTGGAAGCCGATCCGCAGCTCGGCCTCCGAGCGGTCGCCGACCTCGGTGAACACCAGTCCGATACCGAGGTCCTGCCACTCACGGAAGCAGGAGCGCACCAGGTCGCGCTGCTCCTCGCCCCCGACCCACGACACCCGGCGCGTACGGCCCGTACCCGGGACCGTGATGACCGAGGCGTCGTCGGCACCGTCGAAGAAGCAGTAGTGCAGCACGGTGCCGTTGACCCACATCCGCCGTCCGCCGACGAGCGCGCCGAGCCGCTCGGCGGCCAGCCCCGGCGCCAAGGCGGGGGCCGGCGCTTGCGGAAGCGAGCAGTAGCGGGCGGTCATGTGATCAGCGTGCCGTCCGGGCGGCCCCGGCGCCTGAGTCGAGGGCTACTCAACTGCGCCTGTATCAGAACTGAGTAACCGGACTCTCCTTGTCGTGACGACTTTCGACTTGATGTCCCCGCAGCGGGGAGCGACGACACCGCGCGGCGGGACCTGGCCGTTCACCGGACGGGCGGACGAACTGGAGCTGGTGCGCCGCTCGGTGACCGCGGGCCGGCCCGGACTCGTGATCACCGGCCCGGCGGGCCGCGGCAAGACCCGGCTGGTCACCGAGGCGGTCACCGGCACCGACCACGTCCGCGCGGCCGGCACGCCCGAGACCCGGCAGCTGCCGTTCGCCGCCTTCGCCCACCTGCTGCCCGAGGCCGTCACGCTGCCCCGCGCCGTCCAACTGCTCTCCGGCGTCCGGCTGCTGCTGGTGGACGACGCCCATCTGCTCGACGACTCCTCCGCCGCGCTGGTCCACCAGCTCGCCGTGCACGGCCGGACCCGGCTGCTGGTCGTCGTCACCGACACCGCCGCCGCGCCCGAGGCGGTCGCCCGGCTGTGGACCGGCGAACTGCTGCCCCGCCTCGCCCTCGGCCCGCTGCCCCGCGAGGAGACCGCCGACCTGCTCACGGCGGCCGTCGGCACCGCCCCCGAGCCGCTCACCGCCGACCGGCTGCACCGCCTGTGCCGCGGCGACCTGCGGCTGCTGCGCGAACTGCTCGGCGCGCTGCGCGAGCGGGGCCCGTTCGGCACGGTCCAGGACACCGGCGAGTGGACCTGGCGCGGCCCGTTGCCGGTCACCGCGACGCTGCGGGAGCGCACCGCGCCGGTCCTCGACCGGGTCCCGCCCGAGCAACGGGAGACCCTGGAGCGGCTGGCCTTCGCCGAACCCCTGGCACCGGCCCTGGACGACCTCGACCTGGACGTGCTGGAACGGCTGGAGACCGCGGGCCTGGTCCAGGTCGACGACGAGTACGGCACGGTCCGCCTCGCCCACCCGCTGCACGGCCCGGTACTGCGCGCCACGGCCGGCCGGCTGCGGGCCCGGCGGCTGACCCGCGCCCCCGGCGGCTGCGGACGCGCCCTGGAGGCGGAGACGGCCGCCCTCGCCCGGCGCGCCGAGCGGGCCGACGTACGCGACACCGCGGCGCCGGTGGGGGAGTGGCTGGTCGCCGAGGGGGCCCGGGTTCCGGCCCGGGACGCCGCCGTGCGGGCCCGGCTGGCCAGGCTGCGCGGCCGGCTGCGG